>NZ_JADBQZ010000004.1:0-232830 GCF_014896175.1 Enterobacter cloacae complex sp. I3 | reverse complement strand
GTTTAATATAGTACAAAAATACAAATATATAGCCACCAAATGAAATTTTATTAACCTGTTGATACTAAAGGTTAAGTGTCTTTCGAGGGATACTGATTTACTTTCGTGAACATTTAGCCGGAATAATGCTCTGTAAGAAAAATAAATACAGATTATTCATTTCAAATATATGATGCGTTGCTGAATTTGCGCTAAGTCAATTTTAACGGAATAACGCCTTTTCATGATGCGTTCGTTTTTTTGATGAAAAGCATGGATCCCCGTCAGGGGAGAGCCGCAGCGACATCCGCCGTAAGGCATCAGGGATTTCTTAGCTAATCTTATGGATAATTCTGCTTACCCAGCTTTCATTTGTCAGACAATTCCTGCCTTTTTTATGTCATTTTTCGCTGAATTTATGTACGCAATTACTGTAATTCTGCGGTGTGATGGGGCTCTCTTATGGATGATTAATTTCCCGCTAAAACTATCACCAGCAATAACGCTTATGACGAGGTAAGCGCTAATGCCTTGTTTTAATTCCGATTAAATAAGAAGCACGCAAATCTTCCCTACAGAAAAGAATGCTAAAGCTGGAGTTTACCATGCACAAATTTACTAAAGCGCTGGCGGCCATCGGTCTGGCTGCCGTTATGTCACAATCCGCTATCGCTGAGAATTTAAAACTCGGTTTTTTGGTAAAACAGCCGGAAGAACCCTGGTTCCAGACCGAATGGAAATTCGCTGATAAAGCCGGAAAAGATTTAGGTTTTGAAGTGATTAAAATCGCCGTGCCGGACGGTGAAAAAACCCTGAACGCCATCGACAGCCTGGCGGCCAGCGGCGCGAAAGGTTTTGTGATCTGCACGCCGGATCCAAAGCTCGGTTCGGCCATCGCGGCGAAAGCCCGCGGTTACGACATGAAGGTTATTGCGGTTGACGATCAGTTCGTTAACGCCAAAGGCAAACCGATGGACAGCGTTCCGCTGGTCATGATGGCGGCGACCAAAATTGGTGAACGTCAGGGGCAGGAGCTTTATAAAGAGATGCAGAAACGCGGCTGGGATGTGAAAGAGACTGCCGTCATGGCCATCACCGCAGACGAGCTGGACACGGCGCGTCGTCGTACGACCGGATCAATGGACGCGCTGAAAGCGGCCGGCTTCCCTGAAAAACAGATCTATAAAGTGCCAACCAAATCTAACGACATCCCGGGCGCCTTTGACGCGGCGAACTCTATGCTGGTTCAGCACCCGGAAGTGAAGCACTGGCTGGTGGTCGGCATGAACGACAACACCGTGCTGGGCGGCGTGCGCGCGACGGAAGGTCAGGGCTTCAAGGCGCCTGACGTTATCGGGATCGGCATCAACGGCGTGGATGCGGTGAGCGAGCTGTCCAAAGCGCAGGCCACCGGCTTCTACGGCTCTCTGCTGCCAAGCCCGGACGTTCACGGCTACAAATCCAGCGAAATGCTCTACAACTGGGTCACCAAAGGGGCTGAACCGCCGAAATTTACCGAAGTGACCGACGTGGTGCTGATTACCCGCGACAACTTCAAAGAGGAACTGGCGAAAAAGGGACTGGGCGGTAAGTAATACGCTGTGATTGTGCCCCTTACTCGCCGTAAGGGGCCAGACGTACACACTACAGGAATCACGGAGTCGTTATGCAACAGTCTAATCCGTATCTCTCTTTTCGCGGCATCGGGAAAACGTTTCCCGGTGTTAACGCGCTGACCGATATCAGCTTCGACTGCTATGCCGGCCAGGTTCATGCCCTGATGGGGGAAAACGGAGCGGGGAAATCCACGCTGCTAAAAATCCTCAGCGGCAACTACGCGCCAACAACCGGCACGCTGGCCATTCGCGGTGAAGAGGTGGCCTTTGCCGATACCACGGCGGCGCTCAACGCCGGTGTCGCCATTATCTATCAGGAACTGCACCTCATCCCTGAGATGACCGTGGCCGAAAATATCTATTTAGGCCAGCTTCCGCACAAAAGCGGCGTGGTGAATCGTTCGCTACTTAATTATGAAGCGGGGCTGCAGCTTAAGCATCTTGGTCTGGACGTCGATCCCCAGACCCCGCTGAAATACCTCTCCATCGGCCAGTGGCAGATGGTTGAAATTGCCAAGGCGCTGGCGCGTAACGCCAGGGTTATTGCCTTTGATGAACCTACCAGTTCGCTTTCCGCGCGTGAAATCGAAAACCTGTTCCGCGTGATCCGCGAGCTGCGGCAGGAAGGCCGCACCATTTTGTACGTGTCGCACCGCATGGAGGAGATATTTGCCCTGAGCGATGCCATCACCGTATTTAAGGATGGGCGCTATGTGCGCACCTTTACCGATATGCAGCAGGTTAACCATGATCAGCTTGTTCAGGCGATGGTCGGGCGCGATCTGGGCGATATCTATCACTGGAAACCGCGCGAGTACGGCCCCGAGCGTCTGCGTATGGACAACGTCAAAGCGCCGGGCGTGCGAACGCCGGTTTCGTTATCCGTACGCAGCGGTGAGATCGTCGGTCTGTTTGGCCTTGTTGGGGCGGGACGCAGCGAGCTGATGAAAGGGCTGTTCGGCGGTACACGCATTACCGCAGGGCAGGTCTCTATTGACGGCGAGCAGGTGGATATCCAGAAACCCGCCCACGCAATCAGGGCCGGGATGATGCTCTGCCCGGAAGACCGCAAGGCGGAGGGGATCATTCCGGTGCATTCGGTGCGCGACAACATCAACATTTCCGCCCGGCGTAAATTTATCCGCGCGGGTTGCCTGATTAACGACGGCTGGGAGTCGAGCAACGCCGACCATCATATTCGCTCGCTGAATATCAAAACGCCGGGACCGGAACAGCTGATTATGAATCTGTCAGGAGGAAACCAGCAGAAGGCCATTTTAGGCCGCTGGCTGTCGGAGGATATGAAGGTCATTCTGCTGGACGAGCCGACGCGCGGTATCGATGTGGGCGCAAAACACGAGATTTACAACGTGATATATGAACTGGCAAAACGTGGCGTGGCGGTGCTGTTCGCCTCCAGCGATCTGCCTGAGGTGCTTGGCGTTGCTGACCGCATAGTAGTGATGCGCGAAGGCGAAATCGCCGGTGAATTACTTCATGAACAGGCGAATGAACAACAGGCGTTGAACCTCGCCATGCCTAAAGTCAGCCAGGCTGTCGCCTGAGTAAGGAGTTAATGATGTCCTCTGTTACTACATCCGGAGCGCCGAAGTCGGCTTTTAGTTTTGGACGCATCTGGGATCAGTACGGCATGCTGGTGGTCTTTGCCGCACTCTTCATCGCCTGTGCAATCTTCGTCCCTAATTTTGCCACCTTCATTAATATGAAAGGGCTGGGACTGGCGATTTCCATGTCCGGCATGGTGGCCTGTGGCATGCTCTTATGTCTGGCCTCCGGTGATTTCGACCTGTCGGTGGCCTCGGTTATCGCCTGCGCGGGCGTCACCACGGCGGTGGTGATCAACATGACGGAAAGCCTGTGGATTGGCGTTTTTGCCGGTCTGTTGCTCGGCGTGATCAGCGGTCTGGTGAACGGTTTTGTTATCGCACGCCTGAAGATTAATGCCCTGATTACCACGCTTGCAACGATGCAGATAGTCCGCGGTCTGGCGTATATCATCTCCGACGGTAAAGCGGTAGGGATTGAAGACGAGCGCTTCTTTACGCTGGGCTACGCCAACTGGCTGGGCCTGCCTGCGCCTATCTGGCTCACCGTGGCCTGCCTGATCCTGTTCGGCTTCCTGCTGAACCGCACCACCTTTGGTCGTAACACGCTGGCGATCGGCGGCAATGAAGAAGCGGCTCGTCTGGCAGGGGTGCCGGTTGTACGCACCAAGATTATTATCTTCGTGCTCTCCGGGCTGGTCTCCGCCGCGGCGGGGATTATTCTGGCGTCGCGTATGACCAGCGGCCAGCCAATGACGTCTATCGGTTATGAGCTGATCGTCATCTCGGCGTGCGTTTTAGGGGGCGTTTCCCTCAAGGGAGGCATCGGAAAAATCTCATATGTGGTGGCCGGTATCCTGATTTTGGGCACGGTGGAAAACGCCATGAACCTGTTGAATATTTCGCCGTTCTCTCAGTACGTCGTGCGCGGCCTGATCCTGCTGGCAGCCGTGATTTTCGACCGTTACAAGCAAAAAGCGAAGCGTACCGTGTAACCCCAGCGCTGACTTTTTATTGCTCAACTAATAACCATAGTTGACCCCTGAACCGCCTCGCCAGTTTTGCTGGCGGGGCGGTTGTCAAATGGCGAGGCCCATCACACTGTCTATACTTACATGGCTATGAAAGAGGTAAAGGCGTTTACCTCTCGTAAACCGTAAGGAGGATTAGGGTGGCTGACTTGTTAACCGCACCGCCTGTACTGCCCGGAAAATATGCTTTCTTTTTTGACCTCGACGGGACGCTCGCCGGGATCCAACCGCATCCTGACGACGTGGTCGTACCGGATACGGTGCTAGAGAATTTGCAGCAGCTCTCTCGACTGAACGAGGGCGCATTGGCATTGATTTCAGGGCGCTCAATGGCCGAGCTGGACGTGCTCGCCAGTCCTTACCACTTTCCGCTGGCCGGTGTACACGGAGCGGAGCGCCGCGATATCCATGATCAACTGCATGTTGTATCACTCCCCGATACCTTAATTCAGGCGTTACATACTGAACTCTCCTCGGCGCTGGCGTCGCTCCCGGGCACGGAACTGGAAGCGAAAGGCATGGCGTTCGCCTTGCACTATCGGCAGGCTCCGCATCACGAAGCGGCGATCTTTGCGATTGCCCGCAGCGTGGCCGATGCACATCCGCAGCTCGCGCTGCAGCCGGGGAAGTGCGTCGTTGAGATAAAACCTGAGGGCATCAATAAGGGGGCCGCTATTGCGGCGTTTATGGCGGAACCGCCATTTAAGGGACGTACACCGGTATTTTTTGGCGATGACCTGACCGATGAGGCCGGTTTTCGCGTGGTGAAACAGGCCGGAGGGATCGCCGTCAAGGTAGGGCCTGGTGACACTGTCGCTGAATGGCGTCTGGCGAATGTCGAGGCCGTCTGGCAGTGGATTTCTGATATCGCTAACCAGCAACAACAACAAATAGCGCAAAACAAAGGGGGAAACCATTATGGGTCGCTTAGTCGTCGTCTCTAACCGAATTGCACAGCCTGATGATAAAAAAGCCAGTGCAGGTGGCCTGGCGGTAGGGGTATTAGGTGCCTTAAAAGCTGCTGGCGGGCTGTGGTTTGGCTGGAGCGGTGAAATCAATGAACAAGAGAAACCGCTTAAAAAGGTGACGCGCGGGAACATTACGTGGGCATCATTTGCGCTCAAAGAGAAAGACTATGACGAGTATTACTCGCAGTTCTCCAACGCGGTCCTGTGGCCTGCGTTTCACTATCGTCTTGATCTGGTGAAATTCCAGCGTGAATCCTTCGAGGGCTACTCGCGGGTGAATGCGCTGCTGGCGGATAAACTGCTGCCTTTAATTGAGGAAGACGATATTTTATGGATCCACGATTATCATCTGCTCCCCTTCGCCAGAGAGCTGCGTAAAAGGGGAGTCAATAACCGGATTGGCTTCTTCCTGCACATTCCGTTCCCGACGCCGGAAATTTTCACCGCGCTGCCGCCGCATGAAGAACTGCTGGAGGCGCTGTGTGATTATGACCTGCTGGGCTTCCAGACCGAAAATGACCGTCTCGCGTTCCTGGACTCCGTGTCAGGCAAAACGCGCCTGGTAACCAACGGCGGCAAAACCCATACGGCGTGGGGCAAAACCTTCCATACCGAGGTCTATCCGATTGGTATTGAACCCGACGAAATTGCGGAACAGGCCTCGGGCCCGCTGCCGCCGAAGCTGGCCCAGCTTAAGAATGAACTCAAGCACGTGAAGAATATCTTCTCGGTAGAGCGTCTGGATTATTCCAAAGGGTTGCCGGAACGCTTCCTGGCGTATGAAACGCTGCTGGATAAATACCCTCAGCACCACGGTAAAATCCGCTATACCCAGATCGCGCCAACGTCGCGCGGGGAAGTGCAGGCCTATCAGGATATTCGTCATCAGCTGGAGACAGAAGCAGGGCGCATCAACGGGCGCTACGGCCAACTGGGCTGGACGCCGCTCTTTTATCTGAATCAGCATTTTGACCGTAAGATCCTGATGAAGGTCTTCCGCTACGCCGACGTTGGCCTGGTTACGCCGCTGCGTGACGGGATGAACCTGGTGGCAAAAGAGTACGTGGCGGCTCAGGACCCGGCGGATCCAGGCGTGCTGGTGCTTTCCCAGTTTGCAGGGGCAGCGAACGAACTGACCTCAGCGCTGCTCGTTAACCCTTACGATCGGGATGATGTGGCAAATGCCCTCAACCGCGCGCTGACCATGCCGCTGACGGAGCGAATTTCCCGCCATGCCGAAATGATGGAGACGATCCGGAATAACGATATAAATCACTGGCAGGCGCGTTTTATTCAGGATCTGCGCGAAATAGCCCCGCAAAGTCACGAAGGCGATCTGCAAAAAAAGATCGCGACCTTCCCTAAACTCGCCTGATATTCCTCTGGGGGGGTTAAGCCCCCCCAAGCGGCACTAACAGCACGTCAACCTGGCTTGAGGCGATAATAGATTTTGCCGCGCAGGTAGCCCTCGATATAAAGCTGTGGTTATGGTTCCCGCAAATCACTAAATCAATATTCTGCTTGCGGCACATATCAAGAATATGGGCATTCAGTTCCCCCGTCGCAATAACGGTTTCATCAATGGGGTACTCTGCTTTTTCGACAAGCTCTCGCAGAAACTGCTGCGTTTCCTCCTGCAAAACCTCACGAATATCTTCCAGCATCGGGGCCGCCAGTTGATTGTACATCTCGGGCTCGGCCGCGAGGGTAATGAGGCTGATGCGCGCATTATGCGGCCGGGCGATGGATACGGCCCGGGCGACAAGCTGGTGGCTTTCGGGGGAAACGGCAACAGAAACAAGAAGATGGGAGTAACTCATGGCGCACTCCTTAGATGTCTGACAGACAGCGTTTCATCACCATTACCGCGAATTTCCTGGTTTCGCAAGACTTGAATACGACATTAGTGTGAAGCTTATCATAATTATTCATTAATTATTCTTATAAGAAGAATAACTGATAAATGCGCCTAAATGAAAAAAATTAACAACTTAACGTAAGTCACACAAATCCTCGCTTTCACTATTAAATCGTTCTAACAAGTTATAAACGCATTTCGAATGATCACGCAATGAAACAATTTTTTTGCCAGAAATGCATAACTGTATGTTTTATTGAAGTAATCAAAATGTGTCCCTGACGCATACGTGATGTAAACGATTGCTGATACTGCACGCACGGGTAAAAGCACATTGCGTGCCACTTATTCTCAAGCTTATGCATGAGTATTCGTCGATTAAGAATACAAAACAGTGCTGATTGCTTAAAAAATGAGCAAATTAGAAGTCATATTGATGGATTTATGGGTAACATTCACTTAAATTGTGTGACGTGGATCACATTTTTTTTAAATTTGAGGGTGGCTGCATTGTATGTGTCAAATCTGGCGAGTAGAGTTTGCGTCGAATTAGGAAAAATCTTAGTTATTTGTAAGAAATGATAAAACCTGTAAGAGATGTAACCGCGTTGCATCCCTTGCGCGTTTGGATGAATACAAACCTAGATTCAACTATGCATTTAGCCTTTTCTTTTTTATACCGGGTGATTTCCCGGCGACATCACGGGGTGCGGTCTTTCCGCATAAAAATAATAGTTGGTTATTCGGGATGGGAACAATGCATACATCCGAGTTGCTAAAACATATCTATGACATCAATTTGTCATATTTACTGCTCGCGCAGCGTTTAATTAGTCAGGACAAAGCGTCCGCGATGTTTCGTCTGGGTATTAACGAAGAAATGGCAACCATGCTGGGTGGATTAACCCTCCCGCAGATGGTAAAACTGGCGGAAACGAATCAACTGGTGTGCCAGTTCCGTTTTGATAATCCGCAGACGATAACGCGTCTGACGCAGGAATCCCGCGTGGACGATCTGCAACAGATCCATACCGGTATCCTGCTCTCCACTCGCTTGCTTAGCGACATCAGTCAGCCTGATGACGCAGCCCGTAAGAAAAGGGCCTAGCAATGAGCGAAAAAAGCATTGTTCAGGAAGCGCGTGACATACAGCTGGCCATGGAGCTGATTACGCTGGGTGCTCGTTTACAAATGCTGGAAAGCGAGACTCAGTTGAGCCGTGGTCGCCTCATCAAACTGTATAAAGAGTTACGCGGTAGTCCCCCGCCGAAAGGCATGCTGCCGTTTTCTACGGACTGGTTTATGACCTGGGAGCAGAACATCCACGCTTCCATGTTCTGTAATGCCTGGCAGTATCTTCTCAAAACCGGTTTGTGTAGCGGCGTAGACGCCGTGATCAAAGCGTACAAACTTTACCTTGAACAATGCCCACAGCAGGAAGAAGGCCCTCTGCTGGCGCTGACCCGCGCATGGACGCTGGTGCGTTTTGTTGAGAGCGGAATGCTTGAACTGTCGCGCTGCAATTGCTGCGACGGCAATTTTATTACCCATGCTCATCAGCCTGCAGGCAGCTTCGCCTGTAGTTTATGTCAGCCGCCGTCCCGCGCAGTAAAAAGACGTAAACTTTCCCGGGATGCTGCCGATATTATTCCACAACTGCTGGATGAACAGATCGAACAAGCTGTTTAACCCGAACGTGTGGGCAAGATTCCAGCAGCGGTAAGTCATTACCGCTGCTTTTTTTTACCCCGCAAACGGTAAACGCTGCGAGCTGGACGTCCTTGCCATAGTCACTAGCGGAAGGATGATGTCGTGCTTATCTTATTAGGTTACCTGGTAGTTCTCGGTACAGTTTTCGGCGGTTACATGATGACCGGCGGGCACCTTGGAGCACTCTATCAACCGGCTGAACTTATTATCATCGGCGGCGCAGGGGTAGGGGCTTTTATCGTTGGCAACAACGGTAAATCGATCAAGGGCACGTTGAAGGCAATTCCATTGCTGTTCCGTCGCTCGAAATACACCAAAAGCATGTATATGGATCTGCTGGCGCTGCTCTATCGCCTGATGGCGAAGTCGCGTCAGCAGGGGATGTTCTCGCTTGAACGGGATATCGAAAACCCGAAAGAGAGCGAAATTTTTGCCAGCTATCCGCGCATTCTGGCGGACGCCATGATGCTGGATTTCATCGTCGATTACCTGCGTCTCATCATCAGCGGCAACATGAATACCTTCGAAATCGAAGCGCTGATGGACGAAGAGATCGAAACCCACGAAAGCGAATCTGAAGTGCCGGCCAACAGCCTGGCGCTGGTGGGCGACTCCCTTCCGGCGTTTGGTATCGTGGCGGCGGTCATGGGGGTGGTACACGCCCTGGCCTCGGCGGACCGTCCGGCGGCTGAACTGGGCGCGCTGATTGCCCATGCGATGGTGGGCACCTTCCTCGGTATTTTGCTGGCTTATGGTTTTATCTCTCCGCTGGCAAGCGTGCTGCGCCAGAAAAGCGCGGAAACCACCAAAATGATGCAGTGCGTGAAGATCACGCTCCTCTCTAACCTCAACGGTTACGCGCCACCGATCGCGGTTGAATTTGGCCGTAAAACGCTTTACTCCAGCGAGCGTCCGTCGTTTATCGAGCTTGAAGAACACGTGCGCGCGGTGAAAAACCCAAACCAACAGACGACAACTGAGGACGCATGAAAAACCAGTCCCATCCGATCGTCATTGTCAAAAAACGCAAGCACAAGGGCGGCGGGCACGGTTCCCACGGCTCCTGGAAAATCGCGTACGCCGACTTTATGACCGCAATGATGGCGTTCTTTCTGGTGATGTGGCTGATCTCCATCTCCAGCCCGAAGGAGCTTATCCAGATTGCCGAATATTTCCGTACCCCGCTGGCGACGGCGGTGACCGGTGGGCCGCGTATCTCTAACAGCGAAAGCCCGATCCCTGGCGGTGGCGATGATTACACCCAGCAGAAGGGTGAGGTGAAAAAAGAGCCGAACATCGACGAGCTGAAACGCAAGATGGAGCAGGCGCGTCTGAAAAAACTGCGTGGCGATCTTGACCAGCTGATTGAAGCGGATCCTAAACTGCGCGCGCTGCGGCCGCACCTGAAAATCGATCTGGTCCAGGAAGGGCTGCGTATTCAGATTATCGACAGCCAGAACCGCCCGATGTTTAAAACCGGGAGTGCGGAAGTTGAGCCGTACATGCGCGATATTTTACGCGCCATTGCGCCGGTGCTGAACGGCATTCCTAACCGAATCAGCCTTTCGGGCCACACGGATGACTTCCCGTACGCCAGTGGGGAAAAGGGATACAGCAACTGGGAGCTTTCTGCCGATCGTGCCAACGCCTCGCGTCGCGAGCTGGTGGCAGGTGGGCTTGATGATGGCAAGGTACTGCGCGTGGTCGGCATGGCAGCAACCATGCGGGTCTCCGACCGCGGGCCGGATGACGCCATCAACCGTCGTATCAGTCTTTTAGTGCTGAACCAGCAGGCGGAGCAGGCCATCCTGCACGAAAACGCCGAAAGTCAGAATGAGTCACTGGACGATTTAAAACAGCCTGGGGCCGTCCCTGCGGCTGCCGTTCCAACATCGCCACCAGCCAATCCGAGGTGATAGCGTGAGCATGGATATTAGCGATTTTTACCAGACATTCTTTGATGAAGCCGACGAACTGTTGGCGGATATGGAGCAACATTTGCTCGATCTGGTGCCCGAAGCACCGGACTCCGAGCAGCTCAATGCCATCTTCCGCGCGGCGCATTCTATTAAAGGCGGAGCCGGAACGTTTGGATTTACCATCCTGCAGGAAACGACCCATTTAATGGAAAACCTGCTTGATGAAGCACGACGCGGTGAGATGCAGCTCAATACCGACATTATCAACCTGTTTTTGGAAACCAAAGATATTATGCAGGAACAGCTCGACGCCTATAAAAGTTCGGCAGAGCCTGATGCCGCCAGCTTTGAATACATCTGCAATGCGCTGCGCCAGCTCGCCCTGGAAGCAAAAGGTGAGGTCGCTGCAGCCGTTGTCCCTGCGGCAAAGCTGAGCGTTGTCGATGCGGTTGCTGCTGAAGAGGCCGCGCCAGCCGCCGCGCAAGCGGGCAAGCTGCGCGTTGTGCTGTCACGCCTGAAAGAGAGCGAAGTTAACCTGCTGGAAGAAGAGCTGGGTAACCTGGCGAAATTAAGTAACGTAGTGAAAGGCAAAGACAGCCTCGCAGCGACCCTCGATGACGGTATCAGTCAGGACGATATCGTGGCGGTGCTGTGCTTTGTCATTGAAGCCGACCAGATCGCCTTCGAAACGGAAGCCGCCGCGGTAGCAGCTCCGGCTGCAGAAGAAGAGGTTGCTGTCGTTGCCCAGGCCGCCGCACCGGCTGTGGCCCCAGCGGCCCCGGTGCTGAAGGCGGTGCCAAAAGAGACCGCGGCGCCTGGCCGTGGTGAAAAACCGGCCGCGCGCTCCAGTGAGTCCACCAGCATCCGTGTTGCCGTTGAGAAGGTTGACCAGCTGATTAACCTGGTTGGCGAACTGGTGATCACCCAGTCCATGCTGGCGCAGCGTTCTAACGAACTGGACCCGGTCACGCACGGCGATCTGATCACCAGCATGGGCCAGCTGCAGCGTAACGCCCGCGACCTGCAGGAATCGGTGATGTCCATCCGCATGATGCCGATGGAATATGTCTTCAGCCGCTTCCCGCGCCTGGTGCGCGACCTTGCCAGCAAGCTGAATAAGCAGATTGAACTGACCCTGATGGGCAGCTCAACGGAGCTGGATAAGAGCCTGATCGAGCGCATCATCGACCCGTTAACGCACCTGGTGCGTAACAGCCTCGACCACGGTATTGAACTGCCGGAAAACCGCATTGCCGCCGGGAAATCTCCGGTCGGGAATCTGATCCTCTCTGCGGAACATCAGGGCGGGAACATCTGCATCGAAGTGACCGACGACGGCGCGGGTCTTAACCGCGAGCGCATCCTGGCGAAAGCCATTTCACAGGGGATGGCGGTGAATGAAAACATGACCGACGAAGAAGTGGGCATGCTGATCTTCGCGCCGGGCTTCTCGACCGCCGAGCAGGTGACGGACGTTTCCGGACGCGGCGTCGGCATGGACGTGGTGAAACGTAACATTCAGGAGATGGGCGGCCACGTTGAGATCCAGTCTAAACAGGGCTCCGGCACCACCATCCGCATCCTGCTCCCGCTGACGCTGGCGATCCTCGACGGCATGTCGGTCAAAGTCGCGGACGAAGTCTTCATTCTGCCGCTGAACGCGGTGATGGAATCCCTCCAGCCGCGTGAAGAAGATCTGCATCCGCTGGCGGGCGGCGAGCGCGTTCTCGAAGTGCGCGGTGAGTACCTGCCGCTGGTCGAGCTGTGGAAAGTGTTCGAAGTGGACGGGGCGAAGACCGAGGCCACGCAGGGTATCGTGGTGATCCTGCAAAGCGCGGGCCGTCGCTACGCGCTGCTGGTCGATCAGCTGATTGGTCAGCACCAGGTGGTGGTGAAGAATCTCGAAAGCAACTACCGCAAGGTGCCGGGTATTTCTGCTGCCACCATTCTGGGGGATGGTAGCGTAGCGCTGATCGTCGACGTGTCGGCGCTTCAGGGATTAAATCGTGAACAACGTGTGGCGTACACAGCCGCCTGATTAAGTAGAAGGTAATAACATGACCGGTATGAGTAATGTAACGAAACTGGCGGGCGAGCCATCAGGGCAGGAGTTCCTGGTATTCACTTTGGGCGATGAGGAGTACGGCATCGATATCCTGAAAGTGCAGGAAATTCGTGGTTACGACCAGGTTACCCGCATCGCTAACACGCCAGCGTTTATTAAAGGCGTCACCAACCTGCGCGGCGTGATTGTGCCAATCGTGGATCTGCGCGTGAAGTTCAGCCAGGGCGACGTTGACTACAACGACAATACCGTCGTGATCGTCCTGAACCTGGGACAGCGCGTGGTGGGTATCGTGGTGGATGGCGTATCTGACGTGCTTTCCCTGACCTCTGACCAGATTCGTCCTGCGCCGGAGTTTGCGGTCACGCTGTCGACCGAATACCTGACCGGCCTGGGGGCGCTCGGCGAGCGTATGCTGATTCTGGTGAACATCGAGAAGCTGCTGAACAGCGAAGAGATGGCGCTGCTGGATATCGCGGCGAATCATGTAGCGTAGGTAAATGCAAAACGGCAACCCAGGTTGCCGTTTTTAGTGTTTGCTCCCTCTCCCACAGGGAGAGGGCTGGGGTGAGGGCATCAGGCCTCACCCTTTTTCATGCCATTACGCTTCCTGCTTTACCAGTTCAGCTTCAGCTTCCCGCGCACCTTCATTCTGCGAGAGCATCGCCGTCGCAATCCCGTTCCCCAGCACGTTAATCGCGGAACGCCCCATATCCAGGAAGTGGTCGATCCCCATCAGCAGCAGGATCCCCGCCACCGGAATGTTAAAGCTCGGGATCGTTGCGGCCAGCACCACCAGCGAAGAACGCGGCACGCCCGCAATGCCTTTTGACGCCAGCATCAGGGTTAACATCAGCACCGTCACCTCAGAGAAGCTCAGGTGAATGTTGTACGCCTGCGCAATAAACATCGAGGCAAACGAGCAGTACACCATTGACCCCACGAGGTTGAAGGAGTAGCCAATCGGCAGAACGAAAGAGGCGATATTGCGCGAGCAGCCAAAGCGCTCCAGCTGCTCCAGCGTTTTAGGGTAGGCCGCTTCAGAACTGCTGGTGGTGAATGCGACCAGCACCGGATCTTTCAGCATGCTGACCAGGCGAAACACCTCTTTTTTCAGCACCATGTAACCCACGGCCAGCAGCACCATGCAGGTGAGAAGAATGGCAACGTAGTAGCCGCCAATAAAGGAGGCGTAGTTCAACAGGATGCCCAGACCCTGCGTGGCAATGACGGAGGAGATCGCCGCGAAGATGGCCAGTGGCGCAACGTACATCACGTAACCCGTTACCTTCAGCATGATATGGGAAACCACATCCAGTGCGGCCACCAGCGGCGCGTTGAATTTCTGCCCCAGCGACGCGCCGCCGATGCCGAAGAACATCGAGAACACCACTATCTGCAGGATCTCATTGTTCGACATCGCCCCCGCGATGCTGGTGGGAATGGTGTGAGACAGGAACGCTTTCAGCGTCATCCCGCCCACGGCCAGACCGGTATCCACCGCCTCGGTTGGAATAGTCAGGTTCAGGCCGCTTCCCGGACGCTCCAGCGTGACGATAAACAGTCCGACCAGAATAGAAAGCACGGATGAACTGATGAACCATACCATCGCTTTGCCGCCCACCCGGCCTATGGTGGAGGTTTCTCCCAGCTTCATAATGCCCACGGTCAGCGTGCTGAAGACCAGCGGCGCAATAACCATTTTGATCAGACGGAGGAAAATATCGGTCAGAAGGGTAATATTATCCGACCAGGCTTTGATGGCATCCGCAGATGCGTACTCGTGAATTGCCGCCCCTGAAAGAATACCCGCCAGCATGAATATCACGATGAAGAGTGTAAGTTTGTTTGCACTTGCCACGAAAAAAGACCCTCTATGCGCTATCAGATGTCGCCCGCGCCGATACATATAAATTTTTTATTACTGCGCGGGAAAATATTCGGCACATAAATTGACGCAAAGCGTAGGGGGTTACAACAAGTTTTTAAGTTTTATTGATTTTGTTGTTGGTGGCATAACGATATATTGTGATGGTGATCACACTATAAGGGATATATTCTCTTCTGAAAAAATAAAAATGCGGCCAAAATAATTTTAATTCATTGTTATTTATAAGAATATTAAGTCAATAGGACACAAGGATTATGCGTTTTGGGGCGGGTGGTGGAAGCGATATCCGTAAACTAAATTCTCATTAACCCCTCTCAGAGGAACCTTAAGCGGGGCTAACATCTTGAACAGCATAAATAAAATGTGGCAAGGGAACGCGTTTGACTTCCGGAGGGTGGAAAATGAAAAGAAAACGCCTTTTAATCTGCGCTGGCGCGTTACTGGCGGCGACAACGGTACATCCTGCGCTGGCCGTGACCAGCAGCGGCACCATCGGTGCGACGCTGACCCTCACAAACGGGTGTCTGATTAACGGATCGCCCACGCAAAACGGTATTAACTTCGGGACACTCGATTTTGGTACCCATCCCGCCACGTTTTCCACGCTGACCACCCAGCTCACCGGCGCCAGCGGCGGGAATACGTTCACCATTCAGTGCACCACCGCCAGCTATACGGTGGCGATCACCGGCAACACTAACTCCACCGCACCCGGTACCGTGGTCGGCACGCCGGGCACGCCTGCGCGCTATCTGATCAATACCGCCAATGCGGCGCAGGGCGTGGCTTACAGTCTGTACAGCGACAGCGGATTTAACAACGTCATCGCCAACAACGCGGCGCTGCCGGTCGCGTCGACGGCGGGCGGGGTCAACAGCTACACCCTTTACGGGCGCATCACCGGCGGCGGTAACAGCGTCACGGTGGTGCCGGGCACTTATACCGACACGATCAACGTCAGCGTCACCTACTAGCTCCAGCCATGAAGGCCTCCTTTTTAAGTCTGCGCGCTTGCGCAGAGGGGATTGTGCAGCCTTTTTTTGCGCTAGCGCTGGGGCTGACCCTGGTTTCCGGGGCCGGCGCGGTGACGTCGCAGTCGTTTAAGGTGAGCGCGACCGTCGTGCCGGGATGTTCTGTCACGACGGGGACCGGCGGGATCTTCGGGACGCTGGATTTTGGGACCCATACCGGCGTGGAGAGTGCCCCGGTCAGCACCAGCTTTGTGCCCAACGGGGCGCTGTCCATCGCCTGCACGCCGGGCGTGGCGCTGAGCATGAGCATCAACGGCGGGCAAAACTACGCCTCGGTGCGCCGCATGACGCGTTCAGGCGGCACCGACGTGGTGGGCTACCGGCTTTACAGCAGCAGTTCACTGGCGGCGAACAGTGAGATTGGGGTCAACCAGGCCATCCCGGTGACCTACACCAACAGCAACAATATTGCACTACCACTTTTTGGCGTAGCGCTGCTGACGGGATTTAGCCCGGCAGGCACCTATTCCGATCAGCTCACCGTGACCTTGTCATGGTGAAAAAGGGAGAACATTCGATGAAGCCACTATTCAGGCATTGGTACCTGGTGAGTATGTTGGGCGTGACCGCCATGGCGGCAGGACAGGCGCAGGCGGCGGCGACCATTCTGTTATGGCCCATCGATCCGTGGCTGTCGGCCGACAGCAAAGCGACTGAATTGTGGATCCAGAATCAGGGAAACAGTGCCACAACGATGCAGGTGCGCATTGTGCGCTGGAAGCAGGAGGGGGGCTTTGAGCGCTATACCGCCCAGCAGGACGTGGTCGCCAGCCCGCCCATCGTCACCATCGGCAAAGGCAGTAAACAGCTGATCCGCCTGATCAAACAGGGTACCGTTCCGATGGGCGTTGAACAAGCCTATCGCATTATCGTGGATGAAATTCCCCAGCCGGACGCGAAGGCCGACCCCGCCATCGGCCTTAAACTGCAGATGCGCTATTCCATACCGCTGTTCGTTTACGGACAGGGGATCCCGACAATAAAAGAGGGGGCGCATCATGCCCTCGTGGATACCCGTAACCTAAGCTGGCGCGTCACGCAGGTGGCGGGCCAGCCTGCCATTGAAGTGCGCAATCAGGGCGATGTTCACGTCAGGCTCAGCCAGGTGGCGCTGGAGCAGGGGGGACAAAAGCGCATGATTGCGGATGGCCTGCTGGGCTATGTGCTGCCGGGCAGCACCCGCAGCTGGCCGATTCCGGCCGGGATCCGCCAGCCCAGCCAGATCAGCGCGCAGATTAATGCCAGGGATGCACAATGGCAGTCGACGCCCGTCAACTGAAGCCCGCAATGATGATCCTGCTTTGCGTGAGTACCAGTACCTGGGCCGAACCGGGTGATGACAGCTTACCGCCGCCGCCGCAAGCGCAGGCGATAAACGGGGAGGCGGTTTTCCAGCTCGCCCTGGTACTGAACCACTACGACACCGGGCTGGTGGTTCCCGTGACGCAACGCGACGGCGCTTACTATATCTCCAGCGCCGATTTGCTGCGCGCCGGGCTTCCGCCTGAACATGTGCCCAACGGCGACGTCAATCTCAGCACGCTTCCGGCGGTGCGGGTGGAGTACGACAGTCCCGCCCAGCGTCTGCTGCTGACCGTGCCCCGTGAGTGGATAACCTCCCGCGTCACCCCGTTTGGCGGCCAGCCGACGCAGAGTAAGCCTCACTATGGCAGAGGCGCGCTGCTCAATTACGATTTTTATACCAACCATACCGAGCACGTCGGCGGGCAGGCCTCGCTCTGGCATGAATTCCGCTACTTCAATGAAAACGGTTCATTCTCCTCCACCGGCTACGCCCGCGAAAATTTCACCGGCAACGACGGTCAGCAGGAGGGCTATGTCCGCTATGACACCACCCTGCTGGTGACCAACGAGGAGGACGCCACCACCTGGACCGCCGGGGATGTCATCAGCGATGCCCTGAGCTGGAGCAGCAGCGTCCGCATGGGCGGGATCAGCTATGGGCGTGATTTCTCCCTGCGTCCGGACCTGGTGACCTGGCCGCTGCCGGAATTTTCAGGTGAAGCGGCGGTGCCGACCTCGGTCGACCTCTTCATCAACGGCTACCGCTCCGGGTCCACGCAGCTGCAGCCCGGACCGTTCACCCTGACGAACCTGCCCTACATTAACGGCGCCGGGGATGCGGTGCTGGTCACCACCGATGCGCTGGGGCGCCAGGTGAGTACCACGCTGCCGTTTTACGTCACCAGCGATCTGCTGAAAGAAGGGCTGAGCGATGGGGCCGTTACCCTGGGGAGCCTGCGGCGCAACTACGGCATTAAGAATTTTGACTACGGCCCGGCGGCGGGGAGCGGATCGTATCGCTACGGCCTGACGGACTGGCTGACGCTGGAGGGGCACGCCGAAGGCGCGGAGGAACTGGCGCTCGCCGGTGCGGGGACGGTGGTCAAGCTGGGGCGTTTTGGCGTGGTGAATACCTCGTACAGCCAGAGCCGGATGCGCGGAGATGACGGCGGGCAAATCAACTGGGGCTACCAGTACAGCACCAGCGAGTTCAGCCTCGCCACCCAGCATACCCGCCGCGATCGCGGCTTTGGTAACCTGGCCCTGTATGACCAGCCGACGGTGTACGACGAAAATGACCGCCCCATCGCCAGCTTTAGCCGCAATACCGATCAATATTCCCTGACCTTCAACCTGGGGGAATACGGCAACATCGGGGCGGCCTGGATCGGCGTGGAGAGCTTTGACAGCCAGAAAACCGAGCTGCTTAACCTCTCCTGGAGCCGAAATCTGTGGGGCTCCAGCAGCATTTACCTCGCCGCCAGCCGGGACCAGCAGCGGGGCGACTGGACGGTCGCGATGTCATTCCAGGTGCCGCTGGGCGAACGCGACAGCGCGGCGCTCACCGTGGAAAATACCCCGAATGCAGGCAGCACGCAGCGCATCAACTACAACCACTCGATGCCCTCCGACGGCGGGTTCAGCTGGAATATGGCGTGGGCGAACCAGTCGCGATCGAATAACTACCAGCAGGGAACGGTGGGCTGGCGCAATAACAATATCGAGCTGCAGGGGGGCGGGTACGGCGAGAAGGGCATGATGACCTGGTGGAGCGAAGCGATGGGCTCCCTGGTGCTGATGGACGGCGAACTGTTTGCGGCAAACAAAATCAACGATGCGTTTGTGGTCATCAGCACCGATGGCCAGCCGGATGTCCCCGTCAGCTATGAAAACCAGCCGGTTGGTAAAACCAACCGCAACGGGTATCTGCTGGTGAGCGGCGTCTCGGCCTATTACCCGGCAAGCTACAGTATTAATACCCTGAACCTGCCTGCCGACACCCGGCTGAAAGAGACCGAGCGGCGGGTGGCGATCCGCCGCCACAGCGGTTATCTGGTGGATTTCCCGATGGAACAGGAGCGGGTAGCGAGCGTCATCCTGCACGACGCGCAGGGGGAGGCCATTCCGGTGGGAAGCCAGGTTCGACGCGCCTCGCGCAGCAATGCGGTGGTGGGATATGACGGGATTGCCTGGCTGGAAAACCTCAGCGACGTCAATCTGCTCGACGTCACGACGCCGACAGGCAAACGCTGCAGGGCAACGCTGACCATCGGCGCGAACCCGGACCACAGGCTGCAAACCTACGGCCCGCTGGTCTGCCGGGAGGGGCCATGAAGCGCTGGGTGATGTTGCTCCTGCTGCTGCTCTCCGGCGGCAGCTGGGCGGCCTGTACCGTCAGCACGGTCAATGCGTCGTTCGGCAGCGTCACGTCGTTTGCGCTGAGCGGCTCCGGGGAGGTGGAGACCACCGGCACGCTGGTGGTGGCGTGTGATGCGATACTCAACCTGCTGACGAACGACTCGGTGACGCTGAACTACACCGCAGCAACGATATCGGCCAACAGTCGTGCGACCCTGAAACGCACCGATAATGCCGCCATCACGGACGTGATCCCCACCCGGCTGTGTGGACTTTCAGGTTGCGCGAGCAGCAGTGAGGTACAGATAAGTAAATCGTATACCTGGAGCGGAAATACCTTGCTGGGATTGCTCGGATCAAAGCAGTACAACATTCCGCTCTATTTCCGCACCGTCGCCGGACAAAACGTCTCTGCCGGGCCGTATCAGGTGCAGTTAACCTTCAGCGTTAACTACAGCGTCTGTTCCGTGGGGGCGCTCGGTATTTGCACCATCAATCAAACGGGAACCGCGACGACCAGTATTCTGCTTAACCTGACCGTCACCAACGACTGCAGCGCCATGACCACGCCGGACGTGAACTTTACCAGCGCGCCGCTGGTGCAAAGTTTTCCCACCGTTTCCCAGGCCATTGCCGTCACCTGTACCAAAGGCAGCACCTATACCATCGGCATTAATAACGGTGCCAATGCGCTCAATAATGTCCGCCGGATGGTAAGCGGCAGTAACACCCTGAGTTATGACATCTATAAAGAAGCCACGACTAACCGCTGGGGCAGCAGCGGCAGCGAACGCTGGACCAGCGCGACCTCCTCGCTGGTCAGCGCCGACGGCCTGCTGCGTACCTATAACTACACCGCCAAAGTTCTGACCAGTCAGGCCACGCCGCCCGCCGGCACCTACACCGATACGCTGATTGTTGACGTCGCGTTTTAACCCCGCGCTTTTCCCTTTCGCAAATGTAAAGTTCCTGTGGCCTGTGCCGATAATACCGTTAATAAATCTATGAGAAGGTGTTGTATGTTGAACCGTATCCGCGTTGTCACAATGCTAATGATGGTGCTGGTCATTTTCGCACTACTTCAGCTTATCTCCGGCGGGCTTTTTTTCTCGTCTTTAAAACAGAACCAGGACAGTTTCGCCGCCTCAAACGATCTCCGCCTGCAGCAGAGTGAGCTCACCTCAACGTGGGATCTGATGCTGCAAACGCGTATCAACCTGAGCCGCTCGTCCGCGCGCATGATGATGGATCCGAACAATCAGCAGAGCAGCGCGAAAACCGATCTGCTAAAAAATGCCCGGGCTACGCTGGCCGACGCGGCTAAACACTACGCCGCCTTCAGGCAAATCGCACCGCAGCCTGCTATGGCGCAGGTGAGCCAGAACATTGATGAAAAATACAGCGCCTACTATGCCGGGCTGACGGAGCTGATCCAGTTCCTCGAGAGCGGCAACATGGATGCCTACTTCGCACAGCCGACGCAGGGGATGCAAAACGCACTCGGCGCGGCGCTGGGGGAATACGCCAAGGCCAGCGGCGATCTGTATCACTCGGCCTTTACTGAAAGCCAGAATGACTACCGCTTTGCGAAATGGCAGATGGCGGTATTGGCCCTGGCGCTGGTCATTGTGCTGTTCGCTGTGTGGTACGGCATTCGCCACATCCTGCTGAACCCTCTCGGCCGCGTGATTGCCCATATTCGCGAGATTGCCTCTGGCGATCTGACCAAAACGCTGACCGTTTCCGGACGTAACGAGATCACCGAGCTGGCCAACAGCGTCGACCACATGCAGCGTTCATTGATCGAGACCGTCGCCAACGTGCGTAACGGATCCGAGGCGATCTATACCGGCACCAGCGAAATCGCGATGGGGAATAACGATCTCTCATCTCGTACCGAGCAGCAGGCGTCGGCGCTGGAAGAGACGGCCGCCAGCATGGAGCAGCTCACCGCAACCGTGAAGCAGAACGCCGATAACGCCCGCCAGGCGTCTCAGCTGGCGGAAAGCGCCTCCGAAACCGCGCAGCGCGGCGGTCGCGTGGTGGATGGCGTGGTGAAAACCATGCACGAAATCGCCGACAGCTCGAAGAAAATCGCCGACATCATCAGCGTCATCGACGGCATTGCCTTCCAGACCAACATCCTCGCGCTCAACGCCGCCGTGGAAGCGGCGCGCGCGGGCGAACAGGGTCGCGGGTTTGCGGTGGTGGCCGGGGAAGTGCGCAACCTTGCCAGCCGCAGCGCCAACGCGGCAAAAGAGATTAAATCCCTGATTGAAGACTCCGTCTCCCGCGTGGATACCGGCTCCGTGCTGGTGGAAAGTGCCGGGGAGACCATGAATGACATCGTGAATGCCGTTACCCGCGTGACGGACATCATGGGTGAAATCGCCTCTGCGTCCGATGAGCAGAGTCGTGGTATCGACCAGGTTGCCCTGGCGGTATCGGAAATGGACCGCGTGACACAGCAAAACGCCGCGCTGGTGCAGGAGTCCGCTGCGGCGGCCGCTGCGCTGGAAGACCAGGCGAGCCGTCTGAAGATGGCCGTCTCGGCGTTTCGTCTCGCTTCACTCGCTGGAAATACGGTCACTGCGCCAGCTACGTACCGCGCGCCAGCCGCCGACACGGCGGTCACCCGCACGCGTGCTGCAACGACCGGACAAGATGAAAACTGGGAAACATTTTGACTGACAATTAAACCGCGGCTGCTTGCCGCTTGATGGGAGCGTGGATGTTAAATCGTATTCGTATCTCGACCACACTGTTTTTGATTCTGATCCTTTGCGGTGTGTTGCAGGTTGGCAGTAACGGGTTGTCTTTTTGGGCGTTTCGCGATGGCTATCAGAATTTGCAGGACGTTGAGGCGAGTAATCAGCAGCGCTCCGCACTGGCACAAACGCGTGCCGTGCTGTTGCAGGCAAGCACTGCGCTGAACAAGGCAGGAACCTTAACCGCGCTCAGCTATCCGCCGGATGACATTAAGGCGCTGATGGCAACGGCGCGCGACAGCCTGAAGCAGGCAGACGCACAGTTTAAGGCCTTCACGGCGCAGGCGGCCGACGGCGAGAAAGAGAAAGCGCTGAAGGCGGCCATGAAAAAGAACTTTGAGCAGTGGTACAGCGATCTGGATCACCAGGCGACCTGGCTTGAGAACAACCAGCTTTCGGACTTCATGACCGCTCCGGTCCAGGCGTCTCAGGCGGCGTTTGACGGCAGCTTTGACGCATGGCAGCAGGATATCAATCGGTCTGTTCTGCGCGCCGGTGAAGCAAGCCGCACCAGCTATCACATGTCCGGCGTTATCTTTGCCGTCGTTGTGATTCTGGCGGGGCTGCTGACCGGCGGGGCGCTGCTCTGGGCGCGCAGAATGATTGTGCAGCCGCTGGCGATTATCAGCAGCCACTTCGACAGTATTGCGAAGGGGGATCTGGCGCGTCCGGTGGCGGTGTTTGGCAAAAACGAAATTTCGGCGATCTTTGCCAGCCTGAAGGCCATGCAGGGGTCGCTGCGGGAAACGGTATCCGACGTGCGTCAGGGCAGTTACGCCATGCATACGGGGATCTCAGAGATTGCGGCGGGGAATAACGATCTCTCGTCCCGCACCGAGCAGCAGGCGGCGTCGCTGGCGCAGACGGCGGCCAGTATGGAACAGCTGACCGCGACGGTAAGCCAGAACGCCGATAACGCGCGCCAGGCGTCTGACCTGTCAAAACAGGCGGCGCTGACGGCGAAGAGAGGGGGCGATCAGGCCTCTCACGTGGCCAGCACCATGCAGGAGATTGCCGCCAGCTCGCAGAAGATCGGCGACATCATCAGCGTGATTGACGGTATTGCGTTTCAGACCAATATCCTGGCGCTGAACGCCGCCGTGGAAGCGGCGCGCGCCGGCGAGCAGGGACGTGGGTTTGCGGTGGTGGCAGGTGAAGTGCGAAACCTGGCGAGCCGCAGCGCTAACGCGGCGAAAGAGATTAAGTCCCTCATTGAAGAGTCGGTCTCTCGCGTCCAGCAGGGGTCTGCCCTGGTGGATACGGCGGCGCATACCATGCACGAGATCGTCACCTCCGTGACGCGGGTTAACGACATCATGGGCGAAATTGCCTCGGCGTCGGACGAACAGCGTCGCGGGATAGAGCAGGTGGCTCAGGCCGTCAGCCAGATGGATCAGGTGACGCAACAGAATGCCTCGTTAGTTGAGGAAGCGGCAGCGGCAACCGATCAGCTGGCCAGCCAGGCGGATCGTCTCACCGGGCTGGTCGCGGTATTTAATGTGAAAGAGCACGTTGAAGCAGTAACAGAAGTCGGGCGGTCGCAGGCCGTGCCAGTTGTATCCTGAATGTAATTAAGAAGGCGCTATGACATCACCAATGCCCCCTGGGCAAACGTCATTATTGTTGCAGATGACACAGCGCCTCGCGCTGTCCGACGCGCATTTTCGTCGGATATGTCAGTTAATCTACCAGCGTGCGGGGATCGTGCTTGCGGATCATAAGCGGGACATGGTCTACAACCGACTGGTCCGGCGCTTGCGTACGCTGGGGCTGGATGATTTTGGCCGCTATCTGAGCATGCTCGAAGCGAACCAGAACAGCGCGGAGTGGCAGGCTTTTATTAACTCACTCACGACCAACCTGACGGCCTTTTTCCGTGAAGCCCACCACTTTCCGGTTCTGGCCGAGCATGCGCGCCGTCGCACCGGGGAGTATCGCGTATGGAGTGCGGCCGCCTCGACGGGCGAAGAGCCGTACTCGCTGGCGATCACCCTTGCCGATACGCTGGGCATGGCGCCGGGACGCTGGAAGGTCTACGCCAGCGATATCGATACCGAAGTGCTGGAGAAAGCGCGCAACGGCGTGTATCGCCAGGACGAGCTGAAAACGCTGTCGCCGCAGCAGCTGCAGCGTTACTTCATGCGCGGTACGGGGCCGCATGAAGGCCTGGTTCGCGTACGCCAGGAGCTGGCGAACTGCGTCGAATTCGCGCCCGTTAACCTGCTCGATAAGCAGTACAACGTGCCGGGGCCTTTCGACGCCATTTTTTGCCGTAACGTCATGATCTATTTTGATAAAACGACGCAACAGGACATTCTGCGTCGGTTTGTTCCGTTGCTCAAGCCTGACGGTTTACTGTTTGCCGGGCATTCGGAAAACTTCAGCAACCTCGCGCGTGAGTTTAGCCTGCGTGGGCAAACGGTATATGCGCTGAGTAAGGAAAAAGCATGAGTAAAATCAGGGTATTGTCTGTCGATGATTCAGCGCTGATGCGTCAGATCATGACTGAAATCATCAATAGCCACAGCGACATGGAGATGGTGGCCACTGCGCCGGATCCGCTGGTAGCGCGGGATTTAATTAAAAAATATAACCCCGACGTGCTAACGCTGGATGTCGAGATGCCGCGCATGGATGGCATAGATTTCCTTGAGAAATTGATGCGCCTGCGTCCCATGCCGGTGGTGATGGTCTCCTCCCTGACCGGGAAAGGATCGGAAATTACTCTGCGCGCGCTGGAGCTGGGGGCGGTGGATTTTGTCACCAAACCGCAGCTCGGCATTCGCGAGGGGATGCTGGCGTACAGCGAGATGATCGCCGAGAAAATTCGCACCGCCTCGCGCGCGAAGCTCGCGGCCCACAAGCCGATGGCCGCGCCGGCAACCCTGAAGGCCGGACCGTTACTCAGCTCGGAAAAACTGCTGGTTATTGGGGCGTCAACCGGAGGAACAGAGGCAATTCGCCATGTACTCCAGCCATTGCCGCTTTCAAGTCCGGGTATTCTGATCACGCAGCATATGCCGCCTGGCTTTACCCGCTCCTTCGCCGAACGTCTGAACAAGCTGTGCCAGATCAGCGTGAAAGAGGCGGAAGACGGCGAGCGCGTGCTGCCGGGACATGCGTATATCGCGCCGGGGGACAAGCATATGGAGCTGGCGCGCAGCGGCGCTAACTATCAAATCAAAATTCATGACGGACCGCCGGTTAACCGGCACCGTCCGTCGGTGGATGTGCTGTTTCATTCGGTGGCGAAACATGCGGGGCGCAACGCCGTTGGGGTGATCCTGACGGGGATGGGCAACGACGGTGCCGCCGGAATGCTTGCAATGCACCAGGCTGGCGCCTGGACGATTGCGCAGAATGAAGCAAGTTGTGTGGTGTTCGGCATGCCGCGCGAGGCCATCAATATGGGTGGCGTGAGCGAAGTGGTCGATCTTAGCCAGGTAAGCCAGCAGATGCTGGCGAAAATCAGTGCCGGACAGGCAATACGTATTTGACTCAGGAGTATTATTTTATGGCGGATAAAGAGCTTAAGTTTTTGGTTGTGGATGACTTTTCCACCATGCGTCGCATTGTGCGCAACCTGCTGAAAGAGCTGGGCTTCAACAACGTTGAAGAAGCAGAAGACGGCGTGGATGCGCTGAACAAACTGCAGGCTGGCGGGTTTGGTTTTGTCATCTCCGACTGGAACATGCCGAATATGGACGGTCTGGAGCTACTGAAAACCATTCGTGCGGACGCGGGCATGGCGTCTATGCCGGTGCTGATGGTCACTGCAGAAGCGAAAAAAGAGAACATCATTGCCGCTGCACAGGCGGGCGCAAGCGGCTACGTGGTGAAGCCATTCACCGCAGCGACCCTGGAAGAGAAGCTCGGTAAGATCTTCGAGAAACTCGGCATGTGAGGTGTTGGTGATGATGCAACCTGCAATGAAACCCGTTGAAGAACACTCGCCGAGCGACATCATCGTCCGCATCGGCAGCCTGACGCGCATGCTGCGTGACAGCCTGCGTGAACTGGGGCTGGATCAGGCCATTGCCGAAGCGGCGGAAGCGATCCCGGACGCCCGCGACCGTCTGGATTACGTTGTGCAGATGACCGCTCAGGCAGCTGAGCGTGCGCTGAACAGCGTTGAAGCCTCACAGCCGCATCAGGATGCGATGGAAAAGGGCGCGAAAGCCCTGACCCAACGCTGGGATGAGTGGTTTGAGAATCCCATCGAGCTGGCGGATGCCCGCGAGCTGGTGACCGACACCCGTCAGTTCCTGGGGGATGTGCCGGGCCACACCAGCTTCACCAACGCCCAGCTGCTGGACATCATGATGGCGCAGGATTTCCAGGATCTGACCGGTCAGGTCATCAAGCGCATGATGGATGTGATTCAGGAGATTGAGCGCCAGCTGCTGATGGTTCTGCTGGAGAACATTCCGGAACCGGCTGCCCGTCCAAAACGCGAGAACGAAAGCCTGCTCAATGGTCCGCAGCTCGACGCCAGCAAGGCGGGCGTCGTGGCAAGCCAGGATCAGGTGGACGACCTGCTGGACAGCCTCGGCTTCTGATTGTCCATTCCGCCTCAGGGGGTTACGCCGCCTGAGGCGGTTTACGACAAAATCACCGAAAAGAGCCCGAATAAACGGGCTTTTCCCGCCATTGGATTTCCGCTGCGCTGGCATGATACCCGTGACGTAATGGGCTGAGCATGCACTGTGGCAGAAGAGAACGACGACAAAACGGAAGCCCCCACACCCCACCGACTAGAAAAGGCGCGTGAGGAAGGGCAGATCCCCCGATCCCGAGAATTGACCTCCCTGCTGATCCTGATCGTAGGCGTGTGCATTATCTGGTGGGGCGGGGAGTCGCTCGCCCGCAAGCTGGCGGGGATGCTCTCGACCGGCTTACGTTTTGACCACAGCATGGTCAACGACCCGAATCTGATCCTCAGCCAGATTATTCAGCTGATAAAAGGGGCCATGGTTGCGCTACTGCCCCTGATTACCGGCGTGGTGCTGGTGGCGCTGGTCTCCCCGGTGATGCTGGGCGGGCTGGTCTTTAGCGGAAAATCGCTGCAACCTAAATTTTCAAAACTGAACCCGCTGCCGGGCATTGCGAAAATGTTCTCGGCGCAGACCGGGGCCGAGCTGCTCAAGGCTATTCTCAAATCGGTGCTGATGGGCAGTTCTGCAGGGTTTTTCCTCTGGTACCACTGGCCCGAAATGATGCGCCTTATCAGCGAGTCGCCCCTCACCGCGATGAGCAATGCGCTGAACCTGGTCGGGCTTTGCGCGCTGCTGGTTGTGCTCAGCATTATTCCGATGGTGGGTTTTGACGTTATCTTCCAGCTCTATTCCCACTTCAAGAAACTGCGAATGTCACGTCAGGACATCCGCGACGAATATAAGCAGATGGAAGGTGACCCGCACGTGAAGGGGCGCATCCGGCAGATGCAGCGTGCCGCTGCCCGTCGCCGCATGATGGAAGATGTGCCGAAAGCGGACGTCATCGTTACCAACCCGACGCACTATTCCGTGGCGCTGCGCTATGACGAAAACAAAATGAGCGCGCCGAAAGTGGTGGCAAAAGGGGCGGGGCTGATTGCATTGCGCATCAGGGAAATTGGTACCGAAAATCGCGTGCCGATCCTGGAAGCGCCTCCGCTGGCGCGAGCCCTCTACCGCCACGCGGATATCGGACAACAGATCCCTGGACAGCTCTACGCCGCGGTGGCGGAAGTGCTGGCCTGGGTATGGCAGTTGAAGCGCTGGCGTCTGGCCGGCGGTCAACGGCCTGTCAAACCTGAGAACCTTCCGGTGCCTGCCGCGCTGGATTTTATGAACGAGAAGGACACTGATGGCTAATCTGGTGGCAATGTTGCGCCTGCCCGGCAACCTGAAATCGACCCAATGGCAGATCCTTGCCGGGCCGATCCTCATCCTGTTAATTCTGTCGATGATGGTACTGCCGCTCCCGGCGTTCATCCTCGATCTGCTTTTCACCTTCAATATTGCGCTGTCCATTATGGTGCTGCTGGTGGCGATGTTCACCCAGCGCACGCTGGAGTTCGCCGCGTTCCCGACCATTCTGCTGTTTACCACCTTGCTGCGGCTGGCGCTGAACGTGGCCTCCACGCGTATCATCCTGATGGAGGGCCACACCGGCGCGGCAGCGGCGGGTAAGGTGGTCGAGGCCTTCGGCCACTTCCTGGTGGGCGGGAACTTCGCTATCGGTATCGTGGTGTTCGTTATCCTCGTGATCATCAACTTTATGGTTATCACCAAGGGTGCCGGGCGTATTGCGGAAGTGGGCGCGCGCTTTGTGCTGGACGGGATGCCGGGCAAGCAGATGGCGATCGACGCCGATCTGAACGCCGGGCTTATCGCCGAAGATGAAGCGAAAAAGCGCCGCGCGGAAGTGACCCAGGAAGCGGACTTCTACGGCTCCATGGACGGTGCAAGTAAGTTTGTGCGCGGTGATGCCATCGCGGGCATCCTGATCATGGTGATTAACGTGGTCGGCGGCCTGCTGGTGGGGGTACTGCAGCACGGGATGGACATGGGCCACGCGGCGGAAAGCTATACGCTGCTGACCATTGGTGACGGTCTGGTCGCACAGATCCCGGCGCTGGTTATCTCCACTGCGGCGGGCGTTATCGTGACCCGCGTCAGTACCGATCAGGACGTTGGCGAGCAGATGGTGGGCCAGCTCTTCAGTAACCCACGCGTGATGCTGCTGGCGGCTGCGGTGCTCGGGCTGCTCGGGCTGGTGCCGGGGATGCCAAACCTCGTGTTCCTGCTGTTTACGGCGGGGCTGCTGGGGCTGGCCTGGTGGATGCGTGGTCGTGAGACCAGGCCGGCTGCGGAACCGGTTCCGGTGAAAATGCCGGAGAACACCCAGGCCGTCGAAGCAACCTGGAACGACGTTCAGCTGGAAGATTCCCTGGGAATGGAAGTGGGGTATCGCCTGATCCCGATGGTGGATTTCCAGCAGGATGGCGAGCTGCTCGGCCGCATCCGCAGCATCCGTAAAAAATTCGCCCAGGACATGGGCTTCCTGCCGCCGGTGGTGCATATCAAGGACAATATGGACCTGCCGCCTGCGCGCTATCGTATTCTGATGAAGGGTGTTGAAATTGGCAGCGGCGATGCTTACCCGGGACGCTGGCTGGCGATTAACCCTGGCACTGCAGCTGGCACGCTGCCGGGCGAGCAGACCGTCGATCCGGCCTTTGGCCTGGCGGCAATCTGGATTGAAAGCGCGCTGAAAGAGCAGGCGCAAATTCAGGGTTATACGGTTGTCGAAGCCAGTACCGTGGTGGCAACCCACCTTAATCACCTGATTGGGCAATTCTCGGCAGAGCTGTTTGGCCGTCAGGAAGCGCAGCAGCTTCTCGATCGCGTGACGCAGGAGATGCCGAAGCTGACGGAAGACCTGGTGCCGGGCGTGCTGACGTTAACTACGCTGCACAAGGTGCTGCAAAACCTGCTTGAGGAAAAAGTGCCGATCCGCGATATGCGTACCATCCTGGAAACCCTTGCCGAGCATGCGCCGCTGCAGAGCGATCCGCACGAGCTGACAGCGGTGGTGCGCGTGGCGCTGGGGCGTGCGATCACCCAGCAGTGGTTCCCGGGTACCGGCGAAGTCCAGGTGATTGGCCTTGATACACCGCTTGAACGCCTGCTGCTGCAGGCCCTGCAGGGCGGCGGCGGCCTCGAGCCTGGCCTGGCGGATCGCCTGCTGGAGCAAACTCAGGAGGCGCTGGCGCGTCAGGAGATGCTGGGCGCGCCGCCGGTGCTGCTGGTCAACCACGCGCTGCGTCCGCTGCTGTCGCGCTTCCTGCGCCGCAGCCTGAATCAGCTTGTTGTGCTGTCGAATCTGGAGCTGTCGGATAACCGCCATATCCGCATGACGGCAACGATTGGAGGAAAATAATGAAATGGCTATGGATTTTGCTCTTCCCGCTGGCGGCTCAGGCTGCCGGGGAAGGGACCTGGCAGGCAAGTAGCATGGGCGTGACCCTCAGCAACCGGGGTGTCGCCATGTCTTCTAATTCGCTGTCGCCCTCTGAAACGGTTTCTGGTCAGATGGGGATGGTGGTGTGGAACTACAGGCTGATTGGCCCAACGCCAGCCGGACTGCGGGTGCGCCTCTGCTCACAGACCCGCTGCACGGAAATCGACGGCGAAAATGGCACAACGCAGGCGTTCAACGGCGTGCCGGCCATTGAACCTTTACGTTTTATCTGGGAAGTGCCGGGCGGAGGACGTTTGATCCCGGCGCTGAAGGTGCAGAGCAATTCTGTCATCGTCAACTACCGCTAGCTGCCTGCCTTTGTCACCAGCCATCAGTCAATTCTGATGGCTGTCTCGCAAAATTGACCTCACATTTTGATGCAACAGAAACGCTGTTTTATAAATTAGTGACACGCGTGACGCGACTCTTTGCATTTTTGCCATTTACCCTGCCCGTGATGGCAGAAACAGAAAGGTATCAGGACGTCGTTGCATTTACTGTAGCCGTGTAAAAACTCCCCGATGAGCCTTACTTGCAGGGAGTCTCCCAAATTTGCTTAGGGTTGACGGCAATGAAAACACGTAAAATTGGACTCGCAAATTATCTTGCTTACGGGGCAGGCGATTTTCTCGGGGCTGGTACGACCGCCCTGACGGCGGCCTGGCTTTTGTATTTTTATACCACCTTCTGTGGACTCACACCGATTGAAGCAACCTTCATCTTTGCCGCTGCGAGGGTGCTGGATGCTGTTGTCAGCCCGTTAATGGGCTTTTTGACGGATAACTTCGGTACGACCTGGCCTGGAAAGCGCTTTGGTCGGCGTAAGTTCTTTATCCTGCTAGGCATTCCGTGCGTGTTCAGCTACTCGTTGATGTGGGTAGGGGACATGAATTTCTGGTACTACCTGCTGACCTATCTGGTGTTTGATATTGTCTACACCATGATTCTGGTGCCTTACGAGACGCTGGTGCCGGAAATGACCGACGACTTCAAACAGAAAACCAAGTTCTCCGGGGCGCGTATTTCTATGGCGCAGATGTCAGCGATTCTGGCCTCCTTCCTGCCGGGGATCCTGCTCACCCACTTCGGTAAAGACAACGCCGTCTCATTCTTTTACGCAAGCCTGGTTTTCTCCGTGCTGTGCGCCCTGATGCTGACCTTTGTCTGGTTCTTTACCTGGGAGCGCCCGCGTGAGGAGTGGTCTGAAGCGGCGCTGCGTGCCGAAGAAGAGAAGAAGAAACTGACGCTGGGGCAAAGCATCAATCGTCTGTTTGTCGAATTAAGCTCTACGCTGCGCATCAAGATTTTCCGCCAGCATCTTGGCATGTACCTCGGCGGCTACATCGCACAGGACGTATTTAACGCAGTCTTCACCTACTACGTGGTGTTTGTGCTGATGCAGGAAGCGTCAATGGCGTCCAACCTGCTGGGCACGATGGCTATCTTCCAGTTCCTCGCCGTGATCGGGATGATCCCGCTGTGTATTCGCTTCGGACCTGCGCCGTCCTACCGCATGGTGGTGGTGCTGTTTGGCCTGGCGTCTCTCTCTTACGCCATGCTCTATTACGCCGGTCTGAGCGACGTCTACGCTCTGCTGTTGCTGATCTCTGCGGTGGCTGGGCTGGGTCGCGGCGGTATTAACTACGTGCCATGGAATACCTATACCTACATTGCTGACGTGGATGAAGCGATCACCGGCCAGCGCCGGGAAGGGATTTTCGCCGGCATCATGACCCTGACCCGTAAGGCGTCACAGGCCGGTGCGGTGATGCTGGTAGGCATCGTGATGCAAATGTCCGGCTTTGTCAGCGGTCAGAAGGTACAGCCTGCGGAAGTGAGCCACACCATTCTGCTGATCCTGAGCGTGGGCACCATCCTGGTGCTGTTCTGCGGTTTCCTCGTTTCCCTGCGCTTCAGGCTTAATTTGCAGACCCACAGCACGCTGCGTGAGGAGACCGCGAAAATGCGTGAGTATGGTCATGCGATGCCGGAGTCAGCGACGCCACACGCCCGCGCCACCGTCGAGATGCTGGCCGGTATGCCTTATGAGTCACTGTGGGGCAATAACAACATCGGTTATCTGAATCGCAATAAGCCAGCGGCATCTTCGCTGAAGGATCGCGCGGTACTCAATTCGACATACAACAGAGGTTAAGATGATGAAAGTTTGGCCTGTCAAACATAGCCCGCTATTGCGTCAGCCAGAGCGCTTTATCGCCCGGGACGAGCTGAAATCGCTGATTCAAAAAGTGACGCACAACCTGGTCAATATCCACGACAAAACGGGTGAATTTTTGCTGCGGCTGGACGACGGGCGCGTGATCGACACCAAAGGCTGGGCCGGATGGGAGTGGACGCACGGCGTCGGCCTGTATGGCATCTGGCAGTACTACTGCCAGACAGGCGACGAAGGGATGCGCAACATTATCGACAGCTGGTTTGCCGACCGCTTTGCGGAAGGTGCCACCACCAAAAACGTCAATACGATGTCGCCGTTCCTGACGCTGGCCTATCGCTACGAAGAGAGCAAAAACCCGGCCTGGCTGCCGTGGCTGGAAAGCTGGGCGGAGTGGGCGATGACTGAAATGCCACGCACCGAACATGGGGGCATGCAGCACATCACGCTGGCGGAAGAGAATCATCAACAGATGTGGGACGACACGCTGATGATGACGGTGCTGCCGCTGGCGAAAATCGGCAGGCTGCTGAATAAGCCGGAGTACGTAGAGGAGGCGATCTATCAGTTCCTGCTCCACGTGCAGAACCTGATGGACCGGGAGACGGGGCTGTGGTTCCACGGCTGGAGCTACGACGGTAATCATAACTTTGCCGGTGCCCGCTGGGCGCGCGGCAACAGCTGGCTCACCATCGTGATCCCCGACTTCCTTGAGCTGGTGGATCTGCCGGAAAACAACGCCGTGCGCCGTTATCTGGTGCAGGTGCTGAAGGCGCAGATTGCCGCGCTGGCAAAATGTCAGGACGAAAGCGGGTTGTGGCATACGCTGCTGGACGATCCGAACTCGTACCTGGAGGCATCCGCCACGGCAGGGTTTGCCTACGGGATCCTGAAAGCGGTGCGGAAGCGCTATGTTGAGCCTGAATATGCTGACGTTGCTGAAAAAGCGATTCGCGGTATCGTGAAAAATATCTCGCCGGAAGGGGAGTTGCTGCAAACGTCGTTCGGGACGGGCATGGGCAGCGATCTTGAGTTTTATCGCCAGATCCCGCTGACGTCGATGCCGTATGGCCAGGCGATGGCGATTCTCTGTCTGACAGAGTATTTGCGGAAATACTTCTGATAATAAAAAACCCGGCGTTTGCCGGGTTTCTTTTTTACATACGTTCTACGGTTTCGATACCCAGGGTATCCAGACCCAGCTTCAGGGTCTTCGCCGTCAGCTGAGCCAGCTTCAGGCGGCTGTTACGCACCGATTCATTTTCTGCAGACAGAATAGGGCAGTGCTCGTAGAAGCCGGAGAACAGACCCGCCAGATCGTACAGGTAAGCACACATCACGTGCGGCGTGCCGTCACGCGCGACAACCGTCAGCGTCTCTTCGAACTGCAGCAGACGCGCCGCCAGCTGTGCTTCACGATCTTCCGTGATGGTCACTGTCGCATTCGCCAGCACGCTTTCATCAATGTTCGCCTTGCGGAACACGGAGAGCACGCGGGTATAGGCGTACTGCATGTACGGCGCCGTGTTGCCTTCAAACGCCAGCATGTTATCCCAGTCGAAGATGTAGTCGGTGGTGCGGTTCTTGGAAAGATCCGCGTATTTCACCGCACCGATACCGACGGCGTTGGCCAGTTTTTCCAGTTCGTCAGCAGGCATGTCCGGGTTCTTCTCTGCCACCAGGCGACGGGCGCGCTCCAGCGCTTCGTCCAGCAGATCGGAAAGCTTCACGGTACCGCCCGCGCGGGTTTTGAACGGCTTGCCGTCTTTACCCAGCATCATGCCGAACATGTGGTGTTCCAGCGGCACGCAGTCCGGCACGTAACCGGCTTTACGCACGATAGTCCACGCCTGCATCAGGTGCTGGTGCTGACGGGAGTCGATGTAGTACAGCACGCGGTCGGCGTGCAGGGTTTCGTAACGGTATTTCGCACACGCGATGTCCGTGGTGGTGTAGAGGTAGCCGCCATCCTTTTTCTGGATAATCACGCCCATCGGTTCGCCTTCCTTGTTTTTGTACTCATCAAGGAACACTACCGTTGCGCCTTCGCTCTCCACCGCCAGGTTTTTGGCCTTCAGGTCCGCCACAATGCCTGGCAGCATCGGGTTGTACAGGCTTTCACCCATCACGTCGTCGCGAGTCAGGGTCACGTTCAGACGGTTATAGGTAAGCTGGTTCTGGGACATGGTGATGTCAACCAGCTTGCGCCACATCTCGAGGAAGTATTGATCCCCGCCCTGCAGCTTCACCACGTAGCTGCGTGCGCGCTCGGCAAAGGCTTCGTCTTCGTCATAGTGCTTTTTGGCTTCGCGGTAGAACCCTTCCAGGTCCGCCAGCGCCATTTCACCCGCGTTTTCCTGCTGCTGTTTTTCCAGGTAAGCAATCAGCATGCCGAACTGGGTGCCCCAGTCGCCCACGTGGTTCGCGCGGATCACCTTGTGACCGAGGAATTCAAGGGTGCGTACCGCGGCGTCACCGATGATGGTGGAGCGCAGGTGGCCTACGTGCATCTCCTTCGCCACGTTCGGGGCAGAGTAGTCGACCACCACGGTCTGCGCTTCCGGCTGGGAAACGCCCAGACGGTCAGACTTCAGCGCCGCGTCAACGTGGCTCGCCAGGAACGCAGGCTCAAGGAAAATATTGATAAAGCCCGGACCAGCAATTTCGGTTTTGCTGGCAATGCCGGAGAGATCCAGATGCGTCAGTACCTGCTCAGCGAGCTGTCGCGGCGGCATGCCCAGTTTTTTAGCCACTGCCATCACGCCATTAGCCTGATAGTCGCCAAACTGTACTTTTGCTGACTGACGAACCTGCGGTTCGCAATCCGCAGGTGCGCCTGCGGCAATCAGTGCCTGACTGACTTTTTCGGAGAGAAGAGCCTGAATATTCACCTGGATACCTTACGTTTTTGATGCGGGCTTACAACCGCCCGCGCCAGTTAAAGAATTTAGGGCGGGAGTATACTGCAAATGCCTTCTGGCGTCAGCATTGCGGGGCCCGAAGATTGCTCAGAATCCAGGCTAAGAAAGCGTGCATAACCATGCAGTCATAAAAAGCCGGATTCTGCGGTTGGTCAAAACGGGGCAACGGAGTAAATTAGCGGCTTTGCGACACGATAAGAGACTGACTTATGGCGAACTGGCAATCCATTGACGAACTGCATGATATTTCCGCAGATTTACCGCGCTTCACAAAGGCGTTCACAGAACTTGCCACCCGTCTTGGTCTGGATATCGTGCCGCTTGAGGCGGATCACATTTCCTTGCGCTGCCACCAGAATGCCACCGCCGAGCGCTGGCGTCGCGGGTTTGAACAGTGCGGCGAGTTGCTCTCTGAGAACATCATCAATGGACGCCCCATTTGTCTGTTCAAACTGCATGAGCCGGTGAACGTGGCGCACTGGCAGTTCACCGTGGTTGAACTGCCGTGGCCGGGCGAGAAACGCTATCCGCACGAAGGCTGGGAGCATATCGAAATCGTCCTGCCGGGTGAGCCGGAAACGTTGAACGCGCGCGCCCTGGCCCTGCTGTCAGACGACGGGTTAAGCAAGCCGGGGATTTTTGTGAAGACGAGTTCACCCAAAGGCGAGCGCGAGCGTCTGCCTAACCCGACGCTGGCCGTGACGGACGGGCAGGTGACCGTGAAATTTCATCCCTGGACCATTGAGCAGATCGTTGCCAGCGAAGCCTGAGAGTTGTGATTCGTCGCTGAGACACGAAACGAGAGGCGTGTCATGATGGCGCGTTAAGCTGATTTTAAGGAGAAGCAGATGGCGCTGCTGGAGATTTGTTGTTACAGCGTGGCGTGTGCCGTAACGGCGCAACAGATGGGAGCTGACCGTATTGAGCTATGCGCCGCCCCGAAAGAAGGGGGGTTAACGCCTTCATACGGCGTGTTGAAGTCTGCCCGCCAGGCCGTCACCATCCCGGTCCACCCGATTATTCGGCCTCGCGGCGGCGATTTTTGTTACACGGCGGGTGAGTTCAGTGCCATGCTTGAAGATATCGCGCTGGTTCGTGACCTGGGCTTCCCGGGGCTGGTGACCGGCCTGCTTGATGAGGATGGTCACGTCGATCTGCCGCGGATGCGTAAGGTGATGGACGCCGCGAAAGGAATGGCCGTCACGTTTCATCGTGCGTTTGATATGTGCAAAAATCCCCTGCAAGCATTTGATACGCTTGCCGAACTTGGCGTGGCGCGCGTCCTGACATCGGGACAGCAGTCTTCTGCGGAAAAAGGTCTGCAATTAATTACGGAACTAAAAGCACATTCCGGTGTTCCAATAATAATGGCGGGTGCGGGAGTCCGTGCCAGCAATCTGGAACGGTTTTTAAACGCCGGGGTGGAAGAGCTTCACAGCTCTGCGGGGAAATGGATACCTTCACCCATGCGTTATCGCAATACAGGGCTGTCAATGTCGACGGATGCTGAAGCGGATGAATATTCTCGCTACGGCGTAGAGGGAGAGTCGGTTGCGGAAATGAAGTCGCTGATTGAGCGTCATCACGTGTAGCAACGTACCGATTTTTACCGCGCATCATGTCGCCCAATATGATGCTTGCTTGTACCAGGCCCCTGCAATTTCAACAGGGGCCTTTTTTTATCCCCTCACCCCACGGGGGAGAGGGGAAAACTACGGCTTGGTCGCAATCAACACCGCACGCATCGGTGCAGGATAGCCTTCAACGGTTTTGCTGTGGTCGGCCGGGTCGAGGAACTGCTCCAGCGATTCGGTGATCATCCAGTCGGTGCGGCGCTGCTCTTCGATAGACGTTACGCAAACATCGGCAATGCGAACATCCACAAATCCGCATTTCTCCAGCCAGTTTTTCAGCGCCAGCGCGGACGGGATGAAGTAAACGTTGCGCATCTGTGCGTAGCGATCGCCCGGCACCAGAACCGCATGCTCATCGCCTTCAATCACCAGCGTTTCCAGCACCAGCTCACCGCCGCTGACCAGCTGATCTTTGAGCTGCCACAGGTGTTCAAGCGGGGAACGACGATGATACAGCACACCCATTGAGAAGACGGTATCGAACGCTTTCAGGGCAGGGAGCTGCTCTATGCCCAGCGGCAGCAGGTGCGCGCGCTGGTCGTTGCCGAGCAGTTTTCGCACTGCCTCAAACTGGCACAGGAAGAGCTGCATCGGGTCGATGCCGACCGCCAGATGGGCTCCCGCGCCAATCATGCGCCACATGTGGTAACCGCTGCCGCAGCCTACGTCCAGAATGGTGCGCCCGGTCAGGTCGGAAAGGTGCGGCAGTACGCGATCCCACTTCCAGTCTGAGCGCCACTCGGTATTGATGTTCACGCCGTACAGCGAGAACGGCCCTTTGCGCCACGGCATTAAATTACGCATCAGCGTTTCGATGCGGTTGATCTGTCCGGCAGGGAGCGGTTCTGCGCTTTCCGCCGTCACGCTGTGCAGTAAATCCAGACGATGCGGCGTCAGCTCCGGCAGATACTCCACGGCATTTGACCACTGCTTTAACAGGCCGTGCTGCTGATCGCGCTGCCAGGCGGCAATCTGCGCCGGCAGGGTCTCCAGCCAGTGGGAAAGGTGATTTTTAGCAATCAGCTGATAAAAGTTGCTGAATTCAATCATGCGGCATCCCCGGCTTTTAGCGCCACCAGAGAGCCAAAGTTAAAGCACTGGAACCACAGTTCGCTGTGCTCAAAACCGGCTTTGTGCAGGCGCGCTTTATGGGTTTCCACGGAGTCCGTCAGCATCACGTTTTCCAGCATGCTGCGCTTCTGGCTGATCTCCAGCTCGCTGTAGCCGTTCGCCCGTTTGAAATCGTGGTGCATGTTGAACAGCAGCTCGCCTACTTTGGCATCCTCAAAGCTGAATTTTTCAGAAAGCACCAGCGCGCCGCCGGGATTCAGCCCCTGGTAAATTTTGTCCAGCAGCAGCTGGCGGTCTTCAGGCACCAGGAACTGCAGGGTAAAATTCAGCACTACCATCGAGGCGTTATTAATCTCGATCTCGCGGATATCGCCTTCCACCACGTCCACCGGAACGGGGGCTTTGTACGCGTCAATATGGCGACGGCAGCGTTCCACCATGGCCGGGGAATTATCGACGGCAATGATTCGGCAGCCATCGTGATGAATGTTACGACGTACCGACAGCGTTGCCGCGCCGAGCGAGCAGCCCAGGTCATAGACCTGCGTACCGGGTTGAACGAAGCGCTCAGCCAGCATACCGATCATAGAGATAATATTGGAATAACCGGGAACAGAGCGCTGGATCATATCCGGGAAGACTTCGGCTACCCGTTCATCGAAGGTCCAGTCGCCCAGGCTGGCGATAGGCGCGGAAAAAAGCGTGTCGCGATCTGACATAACGTAAAAATCCGGGAAAAATAAAGTGGCGTATTGTGCGCTAATGGAGGGAGAAAACCAACTCCCACGGCATATACCACAGGTTAGCCAGCACCATCAGCAAAAGCGAACACCAGGTCGCGCTCATGCCGGAACGACGCCAGCGGAATAAACGGTGGTGAAAGCCGTAATAATGCATTAACCGGCCAGCAATAAGCATCAGACCACAAATATGCACCATCCAGGTTTCCGCGCCATTCATCTCCATAAACAGCAGCAGGATGAGAGCAACGGGAATGTATTCCACCGCATTACCGTGAATGCGAATAGCGCTTTGCAGTTCGGAGAAACCGCCGTCGCCGTAAGAGACGCGGTACTGCATCCTGAGGCGCACAACATCAAATGAAAATTTAATCAGCAGTAATGCACCTAACACCGCATACAGCGCGCTGACCATACTAACTCCCTGTTTTTTGGCAGATGGCACTTCACTATGATAGGGGGTGATATCAGAAAAGAGAAGATTGTTGTGGGATGGAAGGGACGCTGCCCACGGACGGCACCGCTGCCTGCAAGGCCTGCCACAGAGCATCGACCAGTTCGGGCGCCTGAGCAATATCCGGCGTGTGCAAAAAGAGGTACGGCGTGGTGGTGTGCTCCCAGCTCGCGAGTTTTTGCAGCCAGACGGCGAACATCGCCTGATTTTGCTGCATATTGTCGCTGCCGATGAACCTGACCATCGGGTTCTGTGCGGTCACGATGGCGTGGACCGGCACTTTCGGTTTTTTACGCTGAGCATCAACGATGGCCTCGTTATGCGGTACCGCGCTGTGCACCGGGCGACTGTCGAGTATCACCCGGTTAACGGAACGATCCAGCAGGCCCCGGTTGAGCGCTTTTTCGGCTTCGCCTTTCGCAAAGAAGTCCTGATGTCGGATTTCCACGCCGTAGGTGAATTCGCGGGGCAGGGCATCCAGGAACTGCCACAGGGCGGGCAGATCGCGCGGGCCAAACGTGGCGGGAAGCTGGAGCCAGTATTGTCCAATTCGGTTCGCCAGCGGCGACATGCGCGTGAAAAATTCTTCCGTTAAGTCCCCGCAGTTGCGCAGCGCGGCCTGGTGGGAAATGGTCGCCGGAAACTTAAAGCAGAAACGGAAATCGTCCGTTGTTTGCTCCCGCCAGCGTTCGACTATCTCGGCTTTGGGCAGCGCATACAGCGTGGTGTTACCCTCGACGCAGTTAAAGTGTCGGGCATACTCTTCAAGGCTGGTAATGCCCAGGCGCACCCATTTCGGGTGCGACCACTGGGGCAGGCCCACGTACATCATAGCGCGCTTAAAATCTCATCCGTGCTGCGCACGCGTCCGATGCGCGGGAAGATATGGGTCATGCTGCCCTGATGCTGTTCGGCGGAAGCCGCGCTGCAGGCATCTTCAGCAATCACCAGATTAAAGCCCAGCTCCCAGGCGTTACGGGCTGTCGATTCCACGCCGATGTTGGTGGATATGCCGCACAGAATAATGGTGTCGATACCGCGGCGGCGAAGCTGCAGCTCAAGGTCGGTCCCGTAGAACGCGCCCCACTGGCGTTTAGTCACTTCGATATCGCTGTCGCGTTTGCCCAGCGACACCGGGTACGTCCACCAGTTTTCCGGCAGGGTATGCGCGGGCGCCTGGGCATCAACGGGCTGTTTTAACGCCTCGGCGAAATCAGCGGACCAGCCTACGCGCACCATGACCACAGGGGCACCGATGGCGCGGCACTTCTCGGCCAGGCGAGCGGCGCGACTGACGACTTCATCCGCTGCGTGTGGGCCACCGGCGAAGGGCAGGATCCCTTCCTGTAAATCAATCACAACAAGCGCGGTTTTGCGGGCATCAAGTGTTAACATCGTCACTCCAGGTAAATTAATCACTTCCGTAACACCTTACGACGTGATGACCTGTTATCGGTCGGATAATTTTGTTAATTTTTGTGAGAATGCGCAATAAGAGTGCAGCAAACGACCGTCTGGCGGTGGTTCGCTCTTATCGTCCGGCGGAATTTCCAGTATAATAGCCGCCTTTTTTCATCCAGTTGTGACATACAGAAAGCTGCGACATAGTAGCCTGCATACCAGGCGACATTTAGCCTGCGGCTAATTAAGGGATATCTCATGCGTACAGAATATTGCGGGCAGCTGCGTCAGTCCCACGTCGGACAGCAGGTCACCCTGTGTGGTTGGGTCAACCGTCGTCGTGATCTTGGTAGCCTTATCTTCATCGATATGCGCGACCGTGAAGGTATCGTTCAGGTGTTCTTCGACCCGGATCGCGCAGATGCGCTGAAGCTGGCCTCTGAGCTGCGTAATGAGTTCTGCATTCAGGTCACCGGCACCGTGCGTGCGCGTGACGAGAAAAACGTTAACGCAGACATGGCGACGGGCGCTATCGAAGTGCTGGCGTCCGATCTGGTTATCATCAACCGTGCCGAAGCGCTGCCGCTGGACTCCAACCACGTCAACACTGAAGAAGCGCGTCTGAAATACCGCTACCTGGATCTGCGTCGTCCGGAAATGGCTCAGCGCCTGAAAACCCGTGCGAAAATCACCAGCCTGGTGCGTCGCTTTATGGACGATCACGGTTTCCTCGATATTGAAACCCCGATGCTGACCAAAGCGACGCCGGAAGGCGCGCGCGATTACCTGGTGCCATCCCGCGTTCATAAAGGCAAATTCTACGCGCTGCCGCAGTCACCGCAGCTGTTCAAACAGCTGCTGATGATGTCCGGCTTCGACCGCTATTATCAAATCGTTAAGTGCTTCCGCGACGAAGACCTGCGCGCTGACCGTCAGCCAGAATTTACCCAGATCGATGTTGAGACTTCCTTCATGACCGCCGAACAGGTGCGTGAAGTGATGGAAGCGCTGGTGCGTAGCCTGTGGAACGACGTGAAGGGCGTTGAGCTGGGCGATTTCCCGATCATGACCTTCGCCGAAGCGGAACGTCGCTACGGCTCCGACAAACCAGACCTGCGTAACCCGATGGAGCTGGTGGACGTAGCAGACCTGGTGAAATCCGTTGAGTTCGCGGTATTCGCGGGACCGGCTAACGATCCGAAAGGCCGCGTGGCTGCCCTGCGCGTACCGGGCGGCGCGGCGCTGAGCCGTAAGCAGATTGATGACTACGGCAACTTTATTAAGATCTACGGCGCGAAAGGTCTGGCCTATATTAAAGTGACCGAGCGTGCGAAAGGTCTGGAAGGGATCACCAGCCCGGTGGCGAAATTCCTGAACGCGGACATCGTGGAAGCGATCCTTGAGCGCACCGGTGCGCAGGACGGCGACATGATCTTCTTCGGCGCAGACAACAAGAAAGTCGTTGCGGATGCGATGGGCGCGCTGCGTCTGAAGCTCGGCAAAGACCTGAACCTGACCGACGAAAGCAAATGGGCGCCACTGTGGGTTATCGACTTCCCGATGTTTGAAGACGACGGTGAAGGCGGCCTGACCGCGATGCACCACCCGTTCACCTCGCCAAAAGAGATGACGGCGGCAGAGCTGAAAGCGGCGCCGGAAGAGGCAGTGGCAAACGCTTATGACATGGTTATCAACGGCTATGAAGTGGGCGGCGGCTCCGTGCGTATTCACAGCGGTGAAATGCAGCAGACCGTGTTCGGCATTCTGGGTATTAACGAGCAGGAACAGCGCGAGAAGTTTGGCTTCTTGCTGGACGCCCTGAAGTACGGCACACCGCCGCACGCGGGTCTGGCCTTCGGTCTCGACCGTCTGACCATGCTGCTGACCGGCACCGATAACATTCGTGACGTTATCGCCTTCCCGAAAACCACTGCCGCAGCGTGTCTGATGACCGAAGCGCCAAGCTTTGCCAACCCGGCAGCGCTGGCCGAGCTGGGCATTGAAGTGGTGAAGAAGGAAGAGAAAAACTGATATGGCATATAAGCTTCCCGTTTCTGTCCTGGTGGTCATTTATGCAGAAGACACGAAGCGGGTGCTGATGTTGCAGCGGCGCGACGATCCTGATTTCTGGCAGTCGGTTACCGGCAGCCTGGAAGAGGGGGAGACCGCGCCGCAGGCCGCCGCGCGTGAAGTAAAGGAAGAGGTCGCCATTGACGTTGCTCATGAGCAACTGACCCTGAAGGACTGTCAGCGCACGGTGGAGTTTGAAATTTTTAGCCATTTACGTCATCGCTATGCGCCGGGCATTGAGCGCAACACGGAGTCGTGGTTCTGTCTCGCGCTCCCCCATGAGCGGGAGATCGTGTTTACCGAACACTTGAACTACCGCTGGGTGAACGCGGCGGATGCCGCCGCACTGACCAAGTCGTGGAGCAACCGGCAGGCGATTGAAGAATTTGTAATTAACGCGGCCTGAGAAGGCGCGATTTTTGGAGAACTTTTTATGGCAGGTCATAGTAAGTGGGCCAACACCAAACACCGTAAAGCGGCACAGGATGCCAAGCGCGGTAAGATCTTTACCAAAATCATTCGCGAGCTGGTGACAGCAGCGCGTCTGGGCGGCGGCGACCCGGCTTCTAACCCACGCCTGCGCGCGGCGGTAGATAAAGCGCTGTCTAACAACATGACGCGTGACACCCTGAACCGTGCTATCGCACGCGGCGTGGGCGGTGATGAAGACGCGAACATGGAAACCATCATTTATGAAGGTTACGGCCCTGGCGGTACTGCGGTGATGGTTGAATGCCTGTCCGACAACCGTAACCGTACCGTTGCGGAAGTGCGCCACGCGTTCACCAAAACCGGTGGCAACCTGGGCACTGACGGCTCCGTAGCTTACCTGTTCAGCAAAAAAGGCGTCATCTCTTTCGAGAAAGGCGACGAAGATGCGATCATGGAAGCGGCGTTAGAAGCGGGTGCGGAAGACGTGGTGACCTACGATGATGGTGCCATTGACGTCTACACCGCGTGGGAAGAGATGGGTGCCGTGCGCGATGCGCTGGAAGCGGCGGGCCTGAAAGCGGACAACGCTGAAGTCTCCATGATCCCGTCCACCAAAGCGGATATGGATGCAGAAACCGCACCGAAACTGCTGCGTCTGATCGACATGCTCGAAGACTGCGACGACGTGCAGGAAGTGTACCACAACGGTGAAATCTCTGATGAGGTTGCAGCGACTCTCTGATGAGAGCCTGTAAACCGTTTACGGGAGACGCGTGATGTCGATTATCCTCGGGATTGACCCCGGCTCACGCGTCACCGGGTATGGCGTTATCCGTCAGGTGGGACGCCAGCTAACCTACCTCGGCAGTGGATGCATTCGCACCAAAGTGGACGATCTGCCGTCGCGCCTCAAGCTTATTTATGCGGGCGTATCGGAGATCATCACCCAGTTTCAGCCAGACTATTTCGCCATTGAGCAGGTCTTTATGGCGAAGAACGCGGATTCGGCGCTGAAGCTCGGTCAGGCGCGTGGGGTGGCCATCGTGGCTGCGGTGAACCAGGATTTGCCGGTATTCGAATACGCGGCAAGGCAGGTCAAGCAGACGGTGGTGGGCATCGGTAGCGCGGAGAAGAGCCAGGTGCAGCACATGGTGCGCACCCTGCTGAAGCTTCCCGCGAACCCGCAGGCCGACGCCGCCGATGCGCTGGCGATTGCAATTACCCACTGCCACGTCAGCCAGAACGCGATGCAAATGAGCGAGTCGCGGCTCAATCTGGCGCGAGGCAGGTTACGATAATCAGAAATCAGGCTGGATAAACATCCAGCCTTTTTTTATTATGTCGGCAGTTAATTTCTCCCAGAACGCAGGAGCGTCACGTGATAGGCAGACTCAGAGGCATCATCATTGAAAAACAACCCCCGTTAGTGCTGCTGGAAGTGGGTGGCGTGGGCTATGAAGTCCATATGCCGATGACCTGTTTCTACGAGCTGCCGGACGCGGGCAAAGAGGCGATTGTCTTTACCCAGTTTGTGGTGCGTGAAGACGCCCAGCTGCTGTACGGCTTTAACAACAAGCAGGAACGCACCCTGTTTCGCGAGCTGATTAAAACCAACGGTGTGGGGCCTAAGCTGGCGCTGGCGATTTTGTCCGGCATGTCCGCTCCGCAGTTTGTGAATGCCGTTGAGCGTGAAGATCCCGCGGCGCTGGTTAAGCTTCCGGGCATTGGTAAGAAAACCGCAGAGCGTCTGATAGTTGAGATGAAAGACCGCTTTAAAGGTCTGCACGGCGATCTGTTCACTCCGGCTGCCGATTTGGTTCTGACTGCTCCGGGTACGCCTGCCTCTGATGATGACGCCGAGCAGGAAGCGGTTGCCGCGCTGGTGGCGCTGGGCTATAAACCTCAGGAGGCCAGCCGGATGGTGAGCAAAATTGCCAAACCGGACGCCAGCAGTGAAACTCTGATTCGTGAAGCGCTGCGCGCTGCATTGTGAGGTAAAGGATGATTGAAGCAGACCGCCTGGTATCGGCAGGCACCCTTCAGGCAGAAGACGTGGTGGATCGTGCGATCCGCCCGAAGCTGCTTGATGAGTACATCGGCCAGCCGCAGGTTCGTTCCCAGATGGAGATTTTCATCCAGGCGGCAAAGCTGCGCGGCGATGCGCTCGATCACCTGCTGATTTTTGGCCCGCCGGGGTTAGGTAAAACTACCCTGGCGAATATCGTCGCCAATGAAATGGGCGTCAACCTGCGTACCACCTCCGGCCCGGTGCTGGAGAAAGCGGGCGATCTGGCGGCGATGCTGACCAACCTTGAACCGCATGACGTGCTGTTTATCGATGAGATCCACCGCCTGTCACCGGTGGTGGAGGAAGTGCTCTATCCGGCGATGGAAGATTACCAGCTGGATATCATGATCGGCGAAGGCCCGGCCGCGCGCTCCATCAAAATCGATCTGCCGCCGTTTACCCTGATTGGCGCCACGACGCGCGCCGGGTCGTTGACCTCTCCGCTGCGCGACCGCTTTGGCATCGTTCAGCGTCTGGAATTTTATCAGGTGCCCGATCTTCAGCACATTGTGGGGCGCAGCGCGCGCTACATGGGGCTGGATATGAGCGAAGAGGGGGCATATGAAGTGGCGAAGCGTTCCCGCGGTACGCCGCGTATTGCCAACCGCCTGCTGCGCCGCGTGCGTGACTTTGCTGAAGTGAAGCACGATGGTTCGATTTCCGCCGAGATCGCCGCTCAGGCGCTGGATATGCTGAACGTCGATGCTGAAGGCTTTGACTATATGGACCGTAAACTGCTGCTGGCGGTGCTGGACAAGTTCTTCGGTGGCCCGGTCGGGCTGGATAACCTGGCGGCGGCAATTGGCGAAGAGCGTGAGACTATCGAAGATGTGCTGGAGCCGTATCTGATCCAGCAGGGCTTCTTACAGCGTACCCCACGTGGTCGTATGGCGACGGTGCGGGCGTGGAATCATTTCGGTATTACGCCGCCCGCGATGCCGTAAGTAGCGATAAATTGTAGCCCCGGTAAGCGAAGCGCCACCGGGGAAATGCTCACTACTGCGCGGTCTTTTTCATCATACTGAAAACAAACAACACCGCCGCGCTCAAGACCACAGACGGTCCGGCCGGCGTGTCATAAAACGCCGAAAAGGTTAACCCGCCCGTGACGGCGATCATCCCGATAACCACCGCGATACCGGCCATTTGCTCTGGCGTACGTGCAAAACGGCGCGCCGTGGCGGCAGGGATAATCAGCAGCGACGTGATGATTAGTGCCCCGACAAACTTCATTGCCACGCCAATCGTTAACGCCGTCACCAGCATCAGCAGCAGCTTCACTCGCTGCAGCTTCACGCCGTCGACAAACGCCAGATCCGGGCTGACGGTCATTGCCAGTAAATTCCGCCACTGCCACAGCAGAATGCCCAGCACCACGACCACGCCGATCGCGATAGCAATGAGATCTTCGGGCGTTACGGCCAGCAGATCGCCAAACAGGTAGGCCATCAGGTCAACGCGGATATTTGACATCAGGCTAACAACGACCAGACCCAGCGACAGCGCGCTGTGCGCCATGATGCCAAGCAGCGTATCAATCGCGAGGTGAGGGCGCTTCTCCAGCCAGACCAAACCGGCTGCCAGCAGCAACGTGACCACAATTACCGCGTAAAAGGGATTCACATCCAGCAGCAAACCAAAGGCAACGCCCAGCAGTGACGCATGCGCCAGGGTATCACCGAAGTAAGACATTCTGCGCCACACCACAAACGAGCCGAGTGGGCCTGCGGCGCAGGCAAGCATAACCCCGGCCAGCCAGCCGGGCAGTAACAGTTCAATCATGAGTGTCCATTTCCCCGACGCAGAACGATTCGTCCCTGCAAATCATGGCGGTGATTATGATGATGGCGATAAATGCCAAGCTGTTCAGCGCCGCGAGGGCCGAACATGGAGATAAATTCCGGATGCATTGAGACCACTTCAGGCGTGCCGGAACAGCAAATGTGATGGTTGAGACACAGCACTTCGTCGGTTTTCGCCATCACCAGATGCAGGTCATGGGAGACCATCAGCACGGCGCAGTTCAGTTCGCGGCGCAGCTGGTCGATCAAATCATAAAGCGCGACCTGACCATTGACGTCCACGCCCTGGGTTGGCTCATCCAGCACCAGCAGCTGCGGGCTGCTCAGCAGCGCACGGGCCAGCAAAACGCGCTGCGTCTCACCGCCGGACAGCTTCTGCAACGGCGCATCGATAAGGTGGCCCGCCTGCACGCGCTTCAGCGCCGGGAGAATATCGGCTTTTCGCGTGCCCGGACGCAGACGCAGAAAACGATTTACCGTCAGCGGCAGGGTGGCGTCCAGATGTAATTTTTGCGGCACATAGCCGATCCGCAATTTTTCCTCGCGCGTGATTACACCTTCATCCGGTGTAACCAGACCCAGCACCACGCGCACCAGAGTGGATTTACCTGCGCCATTGGGGCCGAGCAGCGTCAGAATTTTTCCGGGCTTGAGATCCAGCGATACGTCAGAGAGGACGCGGCGCTGGCCAAAGGAGACCGAAATATTGTCGAGAGAAACCAGAGTCGTCATGTCAATTTAAGCTTGAAGAAGTCAACGAATGTTATAATATCACATTCCACGCATTCACTACGATGATTAGTCGCATTATGTTACATAAAAATACGCTTCTTTTCGCAGCATTATCCGCTGCCCTTTGGGGAACAACCGCACAAGATGTTAACGCTGCCGTTGTTGCTTCGCTTAAACCGCTTGGATTCATCGCGTCGGCCATTGCCGATGGGGTAACGGAAACCCAGGTTCTCCTCCCTGACGGGGCTTCAGAGCATGACTATTCTCTGCGTCCGTCTGATGTAAAACGCTTACAAAACGCAGACTTAGTTGTCTGGATTGGTCCGGAGATGGAAGCATTCATGCAGAAATCCGCCAAACAGATTGCTGATGAAAAACAGGTCGCGATTGCCGGGCTTTCCGGCGTGAAACCGTTGCTCATGAAAGGGGCGGATGAGGACGGTGACGAACATGACCATCACGCTGCAGAGGGTGAAAAAGGTGATGGAGATCACCATCACGGCGAGTACAACATGCATCTCTGGCTATCCCCAGAGATAGCGCGGCTTTCAGCGGTTGCAATCCATGACAAATTAGTGGAACTTATGCCGCAAAGTCGAGCCAAACTAGACGCCAACCTGAAGGATTTTGAGGCACAATTAGCCGCAACCGATAAGCAGGTAGGTAATGAGCTCGCACCGTTGAAAGGAAAAGGGTATTTCGTTTTTCATGACGCCTACGGCTACTACGAAAAACACTACGGCCTGACCCCGCTTGGGCACTTTACCGTCAACCCTGAAATTCAACCTGGTGCGCAGCGTTTACATGAAATCAGAACACAGTTGGTTGAGCAGAAAGCGACATGCGTTTTTGCTGAGCCACAGTTCAGGCCAGCGGTCGTAGAAGCCGTGGCCAGGGGAACATCCGTGCGCATGGGAACCCTTGACCCGCTAGGTACGAATATCCAGTTGAGCAAAGCGAGCTATTCGCAGTTCCTCAGCCAACTGGCGAACCAGTATGCGAGCTGCCTGAAAGGAGATTAACGAGGAAGTGAATACGTGCAACAGATAGCCCGCTCTGTCGCCCTGGCATTTAACAATCTGCCTCGACCCCACCGCGTTATGCTGGGGTCGCTTACAGTTCTCACCTTAGCGGTCGCCGTCTGGCGGCCCTATGTTTACCACCCGAGTTCTGCCCCTATCATTAAAACCATCGAGCTTGAAAAGAGCGAGATCCGCTCTTTGCTGCCTGAAGCCAGCGAGCCTATCGACCAGGCTGCTCAGGAAGATGAAGCTATCCCTCAGGATGAACTGGACGATAAAACCGAGAACGAAGCGGGGATCCACGAATACGTTGTCTCTACCGGTGACACGCTGAGCAGCGTGCTCAACCAGTACGGTATCGACATGGGCAATATCAGCCAGCTGGCCGCTGCGGATAAAGACCTGCGTAACCTGAAAATCGGGCAACAGCTCTCCTGGACATTAACGGCGGATGGCGATCTTCAGCGTTTGACCTGGGAAATGTCCCGCCGCGAAACCCGCACCTATGACCGCACTGCAAACGGTTTCAAAATGACCAGTGAAATGCAGAAAGGCGACTGGGTTAACAGCGTGATGAAAGGTACCGTGGGCGGAAGCTTTGTTTCCAGCGCCCGTGATGCGGGCCTGACCAGCGGTGAAATCAGCGCGGTGATCAAAGCCATGCAGTGGCAGATGGATTTCCGTAAGCTGAAGAAAGGCGATGAGTTTTCCGTCCTGATGTCCCGCGAAATGCTGGACGGCAAGCGCGAGCAGAGCCAGCTGCTGGGGGTGCGTCTGCGCTCCGAGGGAAAAGATTACTACGCCATTCGCGCTGAAGATGGCAAGTTCTATGACCGCAGCGGTACGGGCCTTGCGAAAGGCTTCCTGCGTTTCCCGACGGCGAAACAGTTCCGCGTCTCCTCTAACTTTAACCCGCGTCGTCTGAACCCGGTTACCGGGCGCGTTGCGCCTCACCGCGGGGTAGACTTCGCGATGCCGCAGGGCACGCCGGTGCTGTCCGTTGGCGATGGCGAAGTGGTGATGGCAAAACGCAGCGGTGCAGCGGGCTATTACGTGGCTATCCGTCATGGTCGTACCTATACCACCCGCTATATGCACCTGCGTAAGCTGCTGGTCAAACCGGGGCAGAAAGTGAAACGCGGCGACCGTATCGCGCTCTCCGGCAACACCGGACGCTCTACTGGCCCGCATCTGCACTATGAAGTGTGGATCAACCAGCAGGCCGTGAACCCGCTGACGGCCAAACTGCCGCGCACCGAAGGCCTGACAGGTAAAGATCGTTCCGATTACCTGGCGCAGGCGAGAGAGGTGATACCGCAGCTGAGCTTAAACTAAGCTCACTGTTTTATGAAAAAAGCCGGTGTCAGCATGCGCCGGCTTTTTCTTTTGTGCGTGGGCGACTGCCTCGCTACACTATCTGAATAATTTTTTGCGTCACCAGACCCTGGAACCAGCATGGAAACAAAAAAAAATAATATTGAATACATTCCTGAGTTTGAAAAATCCTTTCGACACCCGCGCAACTGGGGCGCCTGGCTGGGGGTTTACACCTTTGCGGGCATCGCTATGCTGCCTGCCGCGCTGCGCGATCCCGTACTGGGAAAAATTGGCCGTCTGGCCGGGCGCTTAGGTAAAAGCGCGCGTCGTCGTGCGCAGATCAACCTCTATTACTGTTTTCCTGAAAAAAGCGATGCCGAGCGCGAGGCCATCATCGACGCGATGTATACCACCGCACCGCAGGCCATGGCGATGATGGCGGAGCTGGCGCTGAAAGGACCGGAAAAAATCATCGACCGCGTTGACTGGAAAGGGCTGGAAATCATCGACGAAATGCGTCGCAATGATGAGAAGGTCATTTTTCTCGTGCCGCACGGCTGGGGCGTGGATATCCCGGCAATGCTGATGGCTTCCCAGGGGCAGAAAATGGCGGCGATGTTCCATAACCAGGGCAATAAAATCTACGATTTTGTCTGGAATACGGTACGTCGTCGTTTTGGCGGACGTTTGCATGCGCGTAACGACGGCATCAAGCCGTTTATTCAGTCGGTACGTCAGGGGTACTGGGGCTACTATCTGCCGGACCAGGACCACGGACCTGAGCACAGCGAGTTTGTCGACTTCTTTGCGACCTACAAAGCCACGCTCCCCGCGATTGGCCGCCTGATGAAGGTCTGTCGCGCCCGCGTGATCCCGCTCTTTCCGGTTTACGACGGTAAAACGCATCGTCTGAGCATTGAAGTCCGTCCGCCGATGGATGACCTGCTGACCGCGGACGATCGCACCATCGCGCGCCGCATGAACGAAGAGGTGGAGCTGCTGGTGGGGCCGCATACCGAACAGTACACGTGGATACTGAAGCTGCTGAAAACGCGGAAGCCGGGAGAGACGGAGCCCTATAAGCGTAAAGAGCTTTACCCGAGGAAATAGAAAACCTTCACCTTGCCCCTCTCCCCTTAGGGGAGAGGGGATCGGATCTTACTCTACGGTCAGTACGCGCGTGGTATTGGTTGAGCCGATGGTGCTCATCACGTCACCCTGCGTCACGATGACGATATCACCAGACACCAGGTAACCTTTATCGCGCAGCAGGTTTACGGCATCGTGCGCCGCGGCTACGCCGTCATTGGTGCTGTCGAAGTGTACCGGGGTAACACCGCGGTACAGCGCCGTCAGGTTCAGCGTACGCTCGTGGCGTGACATAGCGAAAATCGGCAGGCCGGAACTGATGCGAGAGGTCATCAGCGCGGTGCGGCCAGATTCGGTCATGGTGATGATCGCCGTAACGCCTTTCAGATGGTTGGCCGCATACATGGCGGACATCGCAATCGCTTCTTCCACATTGTCGAACTGGATATCCAGGCGGTGCTTGGAGACGTTAATGCTTGGGATCTTCTCCGCGCCCAGGCAGACGCGCGCCATTGCGGCCACGGTTTCTGCCGGATACTGGCCTGCCGCGGTTTCCGCTGACAGCATCACCGCATCGGTACCGTCCAGCACGGCGTTAGCGACGTCCATGACTTCCGCACGGGTTGGCATTGGGTTAGTGATCATGGATTCCATCATCTGGGTGGCGGTGATCACCGCGCGGTTCAGCTGACGTGCGCGACGAATCAGCGCTTTCTGGATACCGACCAGTTCAGGGTCGCCGATTTCCACGCCCAGATCGCCACGGGCAACCATCACCACGTCAGAGGCGAGGATCACATCGTCCATCGCATCCTGATCGCACACGGCTTCCGCGCGTTCAACCTTAGCGACGATTTTGGCATCACAGCCTGCGTCACGGGCCAGGCGGCGCGCATAGTTCAGATCTTCGCCACAGCGTGGGAAGGAGACCGCCAGGTAATCAACGCCGATCTGGGCCGCCGTTACGATATCCGCTTTGTCTTTGTCGGTCAGGGCTTCCGCAGAGAGGCCGCCGCCCAGTTTGTTGATGCCTTTATTGTTGGAGAGCGGGCCGCCGACGGTGACTTCAGTGAACACTTTCATCCCCTGAACTTCCAGCACCTTCAGCTGGACGCGACCGTCGTCGAGCAGCAGGATATCGCCAGGTACCACATCAGCCGGCAGGCCTTTATAGTCGATCCCGACTTTCTCTTTATCGCCTTCGCCTTTGCCGAGGTTGGCATCCAGCAGGAATTTGTCGCCGATATTGAGGAAAACTTTACCTTCTTTAAAGGTTGATACACGAATTTTTGGACCCTGCAGGTCGCCGAGGATAGCGACGTGGCGGCCCAGCTTAGCGGCGATCTCACGCACTTTATCGGCACGCAATTTATGGTCTTCTGGCGTACCGTGAGAGAAGTTCATACGCACCACGTTGGCGCCAGCGGCGATAATCTTTTCGAGGTTATTATCGCGATCGGTGGCCGGGCCTAAGGTGGTGACGATCTTGGTTCTGCGAAGCCTTCTGGACATGTAATACTCCGTTGACTGAAACAACTTTGGTGTTGCGTGAACATTGAATCGGCCTTCATCTACCGCAAGGCAGCAAAGAGGGGGCCGAATGCCGAAAATCGTTACATCTAATTATGGGTTACGTCTTCGTTATCTAATTTCAGGGAACATCGCTCTTTATAAGCAATTCTTTATCAAAACGCGATTCCTTCAGCGCTTCCTTGACTCGCTTCAAGTTATCTCGGAATTTTGCGCCCCGGCGTAAGGTAAATCCGGTCGCCAGCACGTCGATTACCGTGAGTTGCGCCAGACGGGACACCATTGGCATATACATGTCGGTATCCTCAGGCACGTCCAGGGTAATGGCGAGAGTCGCCTCCCGCGCCAGCGGCGTGCCGGCGGTGGTGAGGGCGATTACCATGGCATCGTTTTCACGGGCCAGCTGCGCCAGCTCAACTTGGCTTTTGGTGCGGCCAGTGTGCGAAATCAGTACCACGACGTCATCCTCACTGCAATTCATACAGCTCATGCGTTGCAGCACAATGTCATCGGAATAAATAACCGGCACGTTAAAGCGGAAGAATTTATTCATGGCGTCGTGCGCCACGGCGGCTGACGAGCCAAGACCGAAGAACGCAATGCGTTTGGCCTGGGTGAGTAAATCCACCGCGCGGTTTACTGAACTCATATCCAGACTTTGACGAACGTGATCGAGCGTGGCCATGGCCGACTCAAATATTTTTGCCGTATAGGCATCTACGCTGTCGTCTTCATCCACATTACGATTAACATAGGGGGTGCCGTTTGCCAGACTTTGTGCCAGATGCAGTTTAAAATCAGGAAAGCCGCGCGTTTCCAGGCTGCGGCAGAAGCGGTTGACCGTCGGTTCACTGACGCCCGCTTCCTGAGCCAGAGCGGCGATGCTTGAATGAATCGCCTGAGCGGGCGCGGCCAGAATGACTTCAGCCACTTTTCGCTCGGATTTGCTAAGGTGTTCCAGTTGATACTGGATTTTTTCAAGCATGTTCATTGTTAACAAGGCGCTCATGGGGGTGGAAACGATTTCACTCATTGATGAAATCTTGATTCGATTAGCCGATATTACCCCTGTGGCTTCCCTAAAGGGTAACAGTCGACGAGATAATGTTGTTGTTTTTTTTCATTACTTGATCGATGTCGGGTTTTGCTATGACCCTGTTGCGCAAATTATCGACGGCTGTTGCGTCATTACGTCGCCATAATCGGCTGAATGGCGAAAAATCGCCGTATCGCACGAGACGATAAGCGCTAATGGTTTCGGGAATGACGTAAAAGCAGTACAGTGCATTGTAATAAAATTACAACGATACCTGGCAGAAGCACCAGGTGATCCAACTGAGGAGAATGACATGGCGGTAACGCAAACAGCCCAGGCATGTGACCTGGTCATTTTCGGCGCGAAAGGCGATCTTGCACGCCGGAAATTGCTGCCTTCCCTGTATCAACTGGAGAAAGCGGGCCAAATTCATCCGGATACGCGTATCCTGGGGGTTGGGCGCGCCGACTGGGACAAGGACGCTTATACCAAAGTTGTCCGCGAGGCGCTCGAAACTTTCATGAAGGAAAAAATTGATGAAAGTTTGTGGGATACCCTCAGCGGTCGTCTCGATTTCTGCAACCTGGACGTTAATGACGTCAGCGCGTTTTCCCGTCTGGGTGCCATGCTGGATCAGAAAAACCGTGTCACCATTAACTATTTCGCCATGCCGCCAAGCACCTTTGGCGCCATCTGCAAAGGCCTGGGCGAAGCCAAACTGAACGCCAAGCCGGCGCGCGTGGTGATGGAAAAACCGCTGGGGACGTCGCTGGCTACCTCCCGTGAAATTAACGACCAGGTGGGCGAGTTCTTTGAAGAGTGCCAGGTCTACCGTATCGACCACTATCTCGGTAAAGAGACGGTACTGAACCTGCTGGCGCTGCGTTTCGCTAACTCCCTGTTTGTGAATAACTGGGACAACCGTACCATTGACCACGTGGAAATTACCGTGGCGGAAGAGGTGGGGATTGAAGGTCGCTGGGGTTACTTTGACCAGGCCGGCCAGATGCGCGACATGATCCAGAACCACCTGCTGCAAATTCTGTGCATGATTGCCATGTCTCCACCGTCTGACCTGACGGCTGACAGCATCCGCGATGCCAAAGTGAAAGTGCTGAAGTCGCTGCGCCGCATCGACCGCTCCAACGTGCGCGAGAAAACCGTTCGCGGCCAGTACACCGCCGGGTTTGCGCAAGGTAAAAAAGTGCCAGGCTACCTGGAAGAAGAGGGCGCGAACAAGTCCAGCAATACCGAGACGTTTGTGGCCATCCGCGTGGATATCGACGACTGGCGCTGGGCGGGCGTGCCGTTCTACCTGCGTACCGGTAAGCGTCTGCCGACGAAGTGTTCCGAAGTGGTAGTCTACTTTAAGAACCCGGAACTGAACCTGTTCAAAGAGTCCTGGCAGGAACTGCCGCAGAACAAGCTGACCATCCGTCTGCAGCCGGACGAAGGGGTGGATATCCAGATCCTCAACAAAGTGCCGGGCCTGGATCATAAGCACAACCTGCAGACCACCAAGCTGGATCTGAGCTACTCCGAAACCTTCAACCAGACGCACCTTGCGGATGCTTACGAGCGTCTGCTGCTGGAAACCATGCGCGGTATCCAGGCGCTGTTTGTGCGTCGCGACGAAGTGGAAGAGGCGTGGAAATGGGTCGATTCCATCACCGAAGCCTGGGCTGCCGATCAGGATGCGCCAAAACCGTATCAGGCGGGTACATGGGGGCCTGTGGCGTCGGTGGCGATGATCACCCGCGATGGCCGCTCCTGGAATGAGTTTGAGTAGGATAATCCACTAGCCCGAAAGTGTTATTTTACCGGTAACATGATCTAACACAGCTAGTGGCACAATTTTTATACTTTTAAGCTCCGCGTGGATTCACCCGCGGGGCTTTTTTTATTACACTGCCGGAAGTGATTTTGCCCCTGAGCTCCGGACAGCAAGCGTTTCAGCGTTGTTAACAACCGCCAGCGACTTTGTAAACTCCCGAGCCCGGACAGATAAATTAAAGGAGCTTTTATGAATCCTGTATTGTTACGCGTAACACAACGCATTATCGAGCGCTCGAAAGAGACCCGTTCGGCCTACCTCGCCCGCATTGAACAGGCGAAAAGCAACACCGTTCACCGCTCCCAGCTGGCCTGCGGTAACCTGGCCCACGGCTTCGCCGCCTGCCAGCCTGATGACAAAGCCTCCCTGAAAAGCATGTTGCGTAACAATATCGCTATTATCACGTCCTATAACGATATGCTCTCCGCGCATCAGCCGTATGAGGTCTATCCCAACATCATTCGTAAAGCGCTGCACAGCGTGAACGCGGTCGGGCAGGTGGCAGGGGGCGTCCCGGCCATGTGCGACGGCGTGACGCAGGGGCAGGATGGTATGGAGCTGTCGCTGCTGAGCCGCGAAGTGATTGCAATGTCTGCCGCGGTGGGCCTGTCACACAACATGTTTGATGGTGCGCTGTATCTCGGCGTGTGCGACAAAATCGTCCCGGGACTGGTGATGGCAGCGCTGTCGTTTGGTCATCTGCCTGCGATTTTCGTGCCGTCCGGCCCGATGGCCAGCGGTCTGCCGAATAAAGAAAAAGTGCGTATCCGCCAGCTGTATGCGGAAGGCAAAGCCGATCGTCAGGCGCTGCTGGAAGCCGAAGCCGCGTCCTACCATGCGCCGGGCACCTGTACGTTCTACGGCACGGCCAACACCAACCAGATGGTGGTGGAGTTTATGGGGATGCAGCTTCCGGGCTCGTCCTTCATCCAGCCGGACGCGCCGCTGCGCCAGGCGCTGACCGAGGCCGCGGCCCGTCAGGTGACGCGCCTGACAGGAAACGGCAATGAATGGATGCCGATGGGCAAAATGGTCGACGAAAAAGTGATCGTCAACGGTATCGTCGCCCTGCTGGCGACCGGCGGTTCAACTAACCACACCATGCACCTGGTGGCCATGGCGCGCGCGGCGGGTATCCTGATTAACTGGGATGACTTCTCCGACATCTCCTCCGTGGTACCGCTGATGGCGCGTCTGTACCCGAACGGTCCGGCGGACATCAACCACTTCCAGGCCGCGGGCGGCGTGCCGTTGCTGATGCGCGAGCTGCTGAAAGGCGGTCTGCTGAATGAAGACGTGAACACCGTAGCCGGATTTGGTCTGCAGCGCTACACCCAGGAGCCGTGGCTGAACAACGGCGAGCTGGACTGGCGCGACGGGGCAACCGCGTCTCTTGATCCGCAGGTGATTGCCACTATCGACAAACCGTTCTCCCACCACGGCGGTACCAAAGTGCTGAGCGGCAACCTTGGCCGCGCGGTGATGAAAACCTCTGCCGTGCCGGAAGAGAACCAGGTTATCGAGGCCCCGGCGGTAGTGTTTGAAAGCCAGCACGACGTGTTGCCTGCCTTCGACGCCGGTCTGCTTGATAAAGACTGCGTGGTGGTCGTGCGTCATCAGGGGCCAAAAGCGAACGGCATGCCAGAATTACATAAACTTATGCCACCACTTGGTGTATTATTGGACCGCCGTTTCAAAATTGCGTTAGTGACCGATGGCCGCCTGTCAGGCGCATCCGGCAAAGTGCCTTCCGCCATCCACGTCACGCCTGAAGCCTACGACGGCGGCTTGCTGGCGAAAGTGCGCGACGGCGACATGATCCGCGTGAACGGCCAGACTGGCGAGTTGACCCTGCTGGTGGATGACGCGGAGCTGGCGGCACGTCAGCCTCATATTCCTGACCTGAGCGCATCGCGCGTGGGGACCGGACGCGAAATGTTCAGCGCGCTGCGTGAGAAGCTCTCCGGTGCGGAGCAGGGCGCAACCTGTATTACGTTTTAAGACGACTTGATTTTAACGATCTGGCGAGAGAGAACTCTGATGAAAAACTGGAAAACAAGTGCAGAAGCAATCCTGACCACTGGCCCTGTCGTGCCGGTTATCGTGGTAAACAAGCTGGAGCACGCTGTGCCAATGGCGAAAGCGCTGGTTGCGGGCGGCGTTCGCGTTCTGGAAGTGACCCTGCGTACCGCCTGCGCGATGGATGCCATCCGCGCCATCGCTAAAGAAGTGCCGGACGCCATCATCGGTGCGGGTACCGTTCTCAACGCGCAGCAGCTGGCGGAAGTGACCGAAGCCGGCGCACAGTTTGCCATCAGCCCGGGCCTGACCGAGCCGCTGCTGAAGGCCGCGACCGAAGGCACCATTCCCTTGATCCCGGGCATCAGCACCGTTTCTGAACTGATGCTGGGCATGGACTACGGTCTGAAAGAGTTCAAATTCTTCCCGGCGGAAGCGAACGGCGGCACCAAAGCGCTGCAGGCGATTGCCGGTCCTTTCTCTCAGGTACGCTTCTGCCCGACGGGCGGTATCTCCCCGGCTAACTACCGCGACTACCTGGCGCTGAAAAGCGTGCTGTGCATCGGCGGCTCATGGCTGGTTCCGGCGGATGCGCTGGAAGCGGGCGACTGGGATCGCATCACGAAACTGGCTCGTGAAGCGGTTGAAGGCGCGAAGCAGTAAGCCATATGCAGCATGAAAAACGGGCCTTTCGGCCCGTTTTTTTTATCCTGCTACCTGAACGTTCGCAGCCGCCGCTTTTGCTCTTGCTACGGCCTCGTCAACGTTATCTCCGGTGGCTAACGCCACGCCCAGACGACGCGTACCGTCGATCTCCGGCTTGCCGAACAGACGGACCTGCAGGCCTGCGCCCACCGCGCCTTCGACGTTATCAAACGTCACATTCTGGCTGGTCAACTGCGGAAGGATCACCGCCGACGCCGCCGGGCCGTACTGGCGGATGCCGCCAACCGGCAGGCCGAGGAAGGCGCGCACGTGCAGGGCGAACTCCGAGAGATCCTGCGAAATGAGCGTGACCATACCGGTGTCGTGCGGGCGAGGGGAGGCTTCGCTGAAGATCACTTCGTCTCCGCAGACGAACAGCTCCACGCCGAACAGGCCATAACCGCCCAGGGCCAGAACGGTCTTACGGGCAATCTCCCGGGTACGCTCCAGCGCCAGGTCGCTCATCTGCTGCGGCTGCCAGGATTCACGATAATCGCCATCTTCCTGGCGGTGGCCAATCGGGTCGCAGAAATGGACGCCGTCCACGGCACTGACGGTGAGCAGAGTGATTTCGAAATCAAACTTCACCACGCCTTCGACGATCACGCGACCGGCACCGGCACGGCCACCCTGTTGCGCATAATCCCACGCGCTGTCCAGCGCGCTGCTGTCGCGAATAAAGCTCTGACCTTTTCCGGAAGAGCTCATCACCGGCTTAATGATGCACGGGTAGCCAATCTCTTCAACGGCCTGCAGGAATGCGGCTTTGTCACCCGCAAAACGGTAGCTTGAAGTAGGCAGCCCCAGCTCCTCCGCCGCCAGGCGGCGAATGCCTTCACGGTTCATGGTCAGCTTTGCGGCTTTCGCGCAGGGCACCACGCGCTGGCCTTCCTGCTCAAGGGCGATCAGCGTATCGGTTGCGATAGCTTCAATTTCCGGCACGACAAAATCCGGTTTCTCCCGTGCAATGAGCGTGCGCAGGGCATCACCGTCCAGCATGTTAATCACATAAGAACGATGGGCGACGTGCATGGCGGGCGCGTCGGCGTAGCGGTCTACGGCAATCACCTCCACCCCTAAACGCTGACACTCAATGGCGACTTCTTTACCCAGTTCGCCCGATCCCAACAGCATTACGCGCGTCGCCGCAGGTCGCAGCGCGGTTCCTAAACGAGTCATAACATTCCCCCTGAAAAAGATGCGCGCAGTATAAACGAAAACGTTTGCGTCTGTCTTGCGCACGGCAAAAGGGCAGACCAGAAATTTGCGCTTCTTTAGGCTTGATGGACATTTCCTGACGCCTGCTCGCTTACGCTGGAGAACATGTTAACCGTTAAGCGAGGGAAACCATGTCAGGCTGGTTAAATCAACTGCAATCCATGTTAGGGCAGAAAACGTCTGGTTCCGGCGAGCAGGGGCTGAGCAAACTGCTGGTACCGGGGGCGCTCGGTGGGCTGGCAGGGCTGCTGGTTGCCAATAAATCCTCACGCAAGCTGCTGGCGAAGTACGGTACCGGCGCGCTGCTGGCCGGGGGCGGCGCTATCGCCGGCACCGTGCTGTGGAACAAATATAAGGACAGGGTGCGAGCGGCGCACCGCGATGAACCTCACTATGGGGAGCATACTTCTCCGCTGGATCTGCGCACGGAGCGGCTCATCCTGGCGCTGGTTTTCGCCGCCAAAAGCGACGGGCATATTGATGATAATGAAAGAGCGGCTATCGAACAGCAGCTGCGCGAGGCGGGTGTTGAAGAACAGGGCAGAACGCTGGTGGCGCAGGCCATTGAACAGCCGCTCGATCCGCAGCGTCTGGCACTGAGCGTGAAAAATGAGGAAGAGGCGCTGGAACTCTATTTTCTCAGCTGTGCCGCCATAGATATCGATCACTTTATGGAGCGTAGCTACCTTAACGCCCTCGGCGACGCGCTGAAGATCCCTCAGGACGTGCGCGAGGGGATAGAAAAAGATATCGGGGAACAAAAACAGGCGCTACAGGGCTAACTCGCGTCCCCGGGGTCATGTTTCGCTTGCATCATGCGCGGGTTTTGCCAACCTTATAGGGTGTAAAACTTAAAAGAATGATGACATGCCACCGAAAGCCCGACGTACTCCTTATGCGATCGTCACGCATGGCGATACGCGCATAGACAACTATTACTGGCTGCGGGACGATTCGCGTTCCCGGCCAGAGGTGCTCGACTACCTGCACGAGGAAAACGACTATGGCCGCAGGGTCATGGCCAGCCAGCAGGCGCTTCAGGACCAGCTGCTGAATGAAATGGTGCAGCGTATTCCCCAGCGCGACATCTCCGCGCCCTGGACCAAAAACGGCTATCGCTATCGCCATATCTATGAGCCGGGCAACGAGTATCCCATCTATCAACGACAGTCGGTATTAAGCGCCGAGTGGGATGAATGGGACATTTTGCTGGATGCGAACCAGCGTGCCGCCCACAGCGAGTTTTATACCCTGGGTGGTATGTCCATCTCCCCGGACAACACCATCATGGCGCTTGCGGAGGATTATCTCTCCCGGCGCCAGTACGGCCTGCGTTTTCGCAATCTGGAAACCGGCAACTGGTATCCGGAAATGCTGGAAAACGTCTCCCCGGATTTTGTCTGGGCGAACGATTCCGAGACGGTCTACTACGTTAAAAAGCACGCCTCCACGCTGCTGCCTTATCAGGTGTGGCGCCATACCGTAGGCACGGACTCAGCCGATGACGAGCTGGTCTATGAAGAGAAAGACGAAACGTTTTATGTCAGCCTGCATAAAACCTCCTCGCGCCACTATGTGATTATCTTCCTCGCCAGCGCCACCACCTCGGAAGTGCTGCTCCTGGATGCCGAACTGCCTGACGCCCAGCCGCTCTGTTTCCTGCCGCGCCGCAAGGACCACGAGTACAGCCTGGATCACTTCCAGCACAGCTTTTATCTGCGTTCGAATCGTGAAGGCAAGAACTTTGGTCTGTACAAAACCAAGGTGCGCGACGAGCGCAAGTGGGAGGTGCTCATTCCCGCGCGGGATCAGGTGATGCTGGAAGGGTTCACGCTGTTTACCGACTGGCTGGTGGTGGAGGAGCGCCAGCGTGGGCTGACCAGTATCCGGCAGATCAACCGTAAAACGCGTGAGGTGATAGGGATTGCGTTCGACGATCCGGCCTACGTCACGTGGATCGGCTTTAACCCGGAACCTGAATCGTCCCGGCTGCGCTACGGCTACTCGTCCATGACCACGCCGGATACGCTCTTCGAGCTGGATATGGATACCGGACAGCGCCAGGTGCTTAAGCAAACCGAAGTGAAGGGCTTTGATTCCGACAATTACCGCAGCGAACACCTGTGGGTCACCGCGCGCGATGGCGTGGAAGTGCCTGTTTCGCTCGTTTATCATAAGGCGCATTTCCAGAAGGGTAAAAATCCGATCCTGGTCTACGGCTACGGCTCTTATGGCTCCAGCATGGATGCCGACTTCAGCAGCAGCAGATTAAGCCTGCTCGACCGCGGCTTTGTTTTCGCCATTGCCCATATTCGCGGCGGCGGCGAGCTGGGGCAGCACTGGTATGAAGACGGGAAATTCCTGAAAAAGAAAAACACCTTCAACGACTATCTCGACGTCTGCGATGCGCTGATTGAGCAAGGCTATGGCGATCCTCAGCTTTGCTTCGGCATGGGCGGCAGCGCGGGGGGGATGCTGATGGGGGCGGTCATCAATCAGCGGCCCGAACGCTTTAAGGGCATTGTTGCGCAGGTCCCGTTTGTCGATGTGGTTACCACCATGCTCGATGAGTCCATCCCTTTGACGACCGGGGAGTTTGAGGAGTGGGGCAACCCGCAGGATGAAACCTATTATCGCTATATGAAAGAGTACAGCCCGTATGACAACGTAGAAGCGAAAGCGTACCCGCACATGCTGGTGACGACCGGTTTGCACGATTCACAGGTGCAATACTGGGAACCGGCAAAATGGGTAGCAAAGCTGCGGGAGCTGAAAACCGATGACAACCTGCTGCTGCTCTGCACCGATATGGACTCCGGGCACGGGGGGAAATCGGGTCGATTCAAATCCTACGAAGGGGTGGCCCTGGAGTATGCCTTTTTGATAGGCCTGGCGCAGGATACGTTGCCAGGCCGTGTGCAGCGTTAAGCTTCGCCCAGATAGTGTTTCAGGGTTAAGCGCAGCTCCGGGCTCATTTTTTCGAGGTTGTTATACAGCCAGCGTAGATAGCCCGGATCTTTATCTGCAATATCCGATACCGCTCTCCCGCGGTATTTGCCGAAGGTGAACGTCGTCAGCAGCGCAGGGCGTCCGGTGATCGTTGCCATATCATCCGGCGTCCAGCCCGATGTGTTCATAATATCTATGAGTAGCGCAGCGGTGATATAGCAGTCATACAGGGCGCGGTGATGGTGCAGCCCTTCAGGGGTTCTGACGCTGAGCTTGCGGGATTTATACAGCGCCATATTGCTGTATTTGATCCCTGGCCAGAGGCGACGCGCCAGCTTCATGGTACAAATCCACTCCCCGGGCATTTCGGGGAGTACCCTACGGTCAAAGCTGGCGTTGTGGGCAACGTACCATGGGCTGCCGTAGTAGTGCGGGATAACGTCTTCTATCCAGGGTTTATCCGCCACCATTGATTCTGTAATGCGATGGATAGCCATGGCCTGTGGGCTAATAGGACGATCGGGGCGCACCAGATGGCTCATCGGGTTGACGATTTTTCCATCAACCACGTCGACCGAGGCCACTTCCACAATTCCGCCCTGAAGATCGCAAGTTTCGGTATCAATGACGCGCAGCATGAAAATCTCCTGAGCTAAAAACGCTTAGCCTAAAGGAATGATATCGCCTTGCCAACCCTGTCCGTTGCGCGTGCCGGTCAACAGGAGCTCACCCTTATCTGCCCGAACAATCAGCTGGCCTTTTTCATCCCATAACGCGCTGCCCGCGCCGGCATTTGCCATTAACACCGCGATGGCATACCTGTGCGCAAAGCGCTGCAGGGTATTGATGGACTGTCGCCAGCGGTAATCCCTCACCGACTGGCAACTGGTGAAGAGTGTTGCCTGCGGATCAAGATTCGGTGAATCGCTTTGCCCATCTATAATCGTGAGTTGTTTATCACCCGGCACAAGGCTGGCGCCGCTCCCCTGAGGGTAACGCAGAATACGATCGCGGGAGGGGATAAACAGCGCAAGGCCTTTCTGGCGCTGACCGTTTCGTTCAACGGGAAGCCCTGCAATGAGGGTAATGCGGTAAAAATGCGCGGCATCAAGCAATGGCTGTAGTCGATCGTCTTCGGGCGGAAGCGGTAATGCCGTCGCGCCCGGGCCGGTTAATGAGAGTTCCGGGAAAACCAGCAAATCGCACTGATGATGTGCTGCTTCGGCAATAAAGTGGAGATGGTGCGCAATATGGTCATCTACGCTGTGATGCTGCCCGCCATACTGGGCTGCCGCAATATTCCAATGTGACATCGTGACTTCCTTATACACAGAGTCGCAGGGATTAAAGAGTACACCTAATTTAATCAGGGTTTTCTTATCCTGCCAGATTCCGCGTAAGGAAGTGTAACGAGTCGTTAAGCTTATTTAACTTTCGGCTCGTACGGCAAGCGGGAGAGGTTGACCGAGGCGAGACGGTGGGCAATTAACCTTTCGCGAAACCAGTCACGCAGATGGGCAGGCTGTTCTCGCTCCACCACTTCAGCCACGACGGGCATGTTGTAACGCTCTTTAAAGGCGACGCCAGCGGCAGCGAGATCGACATTCACTTTATCCATCTCGTCCTGAGGAAGGGCGGCCAGATTGATCTTCATTACCTTCTCCTTATTTTGCGGCGGCAACGTTACCGCGATTGCGCGACGATGACAAGCAGAGCGGGATGATCCTCGACTCGTTTATTATACAGCGTTATTCTTTAGCATACAGACATAACAAAAAGGAATGATTGTGATGGGTTTATCCGCTTCCCGCGCGGTATGCGCACTGGTTTTTTTGGCCTCAACGGTAATCTCACCCTCCGTGCTGGCGCATGCGCATCTTGAGCAGCAGAGCCCGGCAGCGGACAGCCAGGTGGCGTCACCGCAGGTGCTGACGCTGAGTTTCTCCGAAGGTATCGAGCCCGGATTTAGCGGCGTCGTGGTGACGGATGCGCAAAAGCAGGTGATCAAAACCGGTACCGCCACGCGAGACGAAAAGAACAAAGCACAGCTGACCGTTCCGCTGGAACAGACGCTGGCGCCGGGGGCTTACCGGGTGGACTGGCACGTGGTTTCCGTCGACGGCCATAAAACCAAAGGCAGCTATCGCTTCAGCGTGAAATAGCATGCTGGGACTGTTATACGTAGGATTGCGCTTTATCCATTTTGCGGCGTTAATGCTCGTTTTTGGCAACGCGCTTTACAGCGTCTGGTTTGCGCCTTCCGGGCTGCACCGCCTGATGGCCCGGCGTTTCCAGCTCCAGCAGAGAGTGGCGTCCATCGTCAGCCTGACCGCTGCGATCCTGATGTTTATGCTTCAGGGCGGCTTAATGGGCAACGGCTGGGGCGATGTGTTTAACCCGCAAATCTGGAACAGCGTGCTGGGAACGCGGTTTGGTGGCGTCTGGTTGTGGCAAATTATCCTCGCTGCCATCACCGTTGTCGTCGCGTGGCTCGCGCCGCTGAAAGGCTCGCGCCTGCTGCTGCTCGCCATGGGCCAGCTTATCCTGCTGGCAGGTGTAGGGCACGCGGCGATGAGCGACGGCCCGATGGGGGCGATACAGCGAATCAATCATGCTGTTCACCTGCTGTGTGCCGCAACCTGGGTGGGTGGATTGCTGCCGCTGCTGTTTTGCATGCGTCTGGCGAAAGGACGCTGGCAGAACGCGGCCATCTATACCATGATGCGTTTCTCGCGCGTGGGGCATTATGCCGTCGCAGGCGTGCTGCTTACCGGCGTAGTGAATGCGCTGTTGATTCTGGGCATCCATATTCCCTGGCAGGCTGGCTACGTGCAGTTTTTGTTGTTCAAATGTGCTCTCGTGGCGTTGATGGTGGCAATTGCGCTGGCAAATCGGTATTTTCTGGTGCCACGGTTCCGTCCGGATTCCGGGCGCGCACAACAGATGTTTATCAGGATGACACAGGCAGAGGTGGTGCTGGGCGCGCTGGTTCTGGCAACGGTCAGTCTGTTTGCTACCTGGGAACCCTTCTGACAAGGTTAACTATTAAATGAAAAAGACAGTACTTTCTCTCTTATTGCTGGCCTGCGCGGGAAGCGCTCTGGCGGCACCGCAGGTAATCACCGTAAGCCGCTTTGAAGTGGGCAAAGACAAATGGGCCTTTAATCGCGAAGAGGTGATGCTGACCTGCCGTCCGGGCCATGCGCTGTATGCGATCAACCCGAGCACGCTGGTCCAGTACCCGCTCAACGATACTGCTGAGCAGCAGGTCGCTAGTGGCAAGAGCAGCGGTCAGCCAGTCAGCGTGATTCAGATTGATGACCCGGCCAACCCGGGGCAGAAGATGAGCCTGGCACCGTTTATCGAGCGCGCTGACAAGCTCTGCTGACGTTCAGGTTTCCAATAAAAAAACCGCAGATGCTCGCCAGAGCACTGCGGTTTTTCACTTTTAATGATGCTCTGACGCTTTTTTTCAGGCCACTTTTGCTGTGGACTGGAAAACCTGGCGTCGTCATCTATTCTTAAAAGGCAAGGCGACTTAGCCTGCATTAATGCCAACTTTTAGCGCACGGCTCTCTCCCAAGAGCCATTTCCCTGGACCGAATACAGGAATCGTATTCGGTCTCTTTTTATCTCTATGTTTCTCAAAAGGTTTTTTGGTTATGGACCGAAAACCCCGAGAATGGCTGGACAGTTCCCTATCCTGACTAAACCATAACATACTCAGGACCGCGTACGTCCAGGGTTTTTTGGCATCTTTGTTAAAAAATTGTGGCCGGGCGATCGCTGTGGAATCTTCGTCGGTGAAGTAAAGGCCCGGTCTGATAGTTAAATAATGAATTCCCTGAATTTATCTTTGTTGTTAACGATATACTCGGGGAAATTGTCTGCCGACAGCTCTTGCCTGATTAACTTCCTGTCTCGTCCCCAGATATCTTCGGCGTTTTTTATCACCTTCATGATATGTTCCGGGTTGTTGAACTCAGGCAGATCGTATTCCGTGTGGGATATGGTGGACATTTTTTCTGATATGCGTTCAGGGGTCATAACCCATGAGAAATGCCAGCCACTATTTTCAATGATGCGATTGTTAAGTTTGAACCAGTTCCATTTAAGCCAGGACCAGTTTTTGACGCTTCTGGTGCGTTTAAGATTTCTGAACGACTCAGGCTCGCCGCCAAAAAAATGAACGAGGTTTTTATATTTTGTGGCTCTCGGCAGTTTACATTTTCTTGGGGTGTTATCTGTATTAAAAACCTGCAGATTAAACTGATAATTATAAAAGTTCTGATAAAGCGTTGTGCAGAGTTTATTCGCGTTGATAGAGCCGATAACCTGTGGTGAAAAAATCTCGTCCACATCGGAAATTAAAATCAAATCATCATCTTTAGCACTTTTGAGGCCCTGCATGATGGCATTTCTCTGCGCGGCTTCATTCGCCCATGCATCCACCACCAGACCGTCCTGATGCCGATCGCCGCCGTCAGAGGCTTTCATGAGAGGTGTTTCATCATGCACAACATAAATAATTTTATCTTTAAAAGGACCGTATTTATTTATGTCAAAGTGAAGCTGCCGCTTTTTGCCGGTAAAGGTATGCGTTGACTCAACAATAACGAAGCGATCAACAACGCCTGCTAGCGTATTCAGCCTGATATCAAGAAGCATATCTTCATCGTAATACAAGAAGCAGTCGTAAATCATCATTAAAGTCCTTAAATTTGCGTCTACACTGCGCTTTTCCAACGCATTCGCTATTTTCATTTCGCGCAATGCTAACTGAGCACCCCTGGCATATGCAAGAGTGCTCTGCTTTATCATTCCTTTCTCAAACCGAGTGCATTCTCTGTGCTGAGAGCGAAAACGCTTGTCGCGATTAGAAATGGGACTTAACGGACGCCTCAATTTCATCAAGCAGTTCAAAGCGACGACGGTATTCAGCGCGTTTTTTACTGGCTATCTCGTCGAGGGATTTGCGCTCCATCTGCAGCGGCAGCTGCCAGCAGAATGCGGAAAGTTTTTTTCCACCCAAAGAATCCCAGAATTCGTCATAGCTGGCGTGGAAATGACGGCCTTTGCTGAGGCGATAGCGCAGCGCGCGGAAAACGTGTCCCTCATCGCTGACGGCAAAAATGGCCCGAACAGATGACTGCGCTGCCAGCTGGAAAAGTACCTCCATCAGCACGCGCTTGGGAAACAGGCCATGGCAGGCGCGAGTTGCCAGTTTAATGGCATCTCGTGACACGCAGCGACGGGGGCCCTGAAGTCCGCCAATGACCACAACGGGCTGGCCATTGCTGCGGGCGACGCTAAAGGTCAGGCTGGCAAGAAGCGTATCCTCGTTGTCGCGCAGCCAGAGCGTACTCTCACCTTCACGCTCGGCTTTGCCAGCTGAGGACGCATTAACCGTGTAGGTCACGCCGTCTTTGACATGGAACTGCGCGATAGGTTGTTCCTGCGCGCCGGTCATAGCCTGGGCAAGACGGCTCTCCTTCAGGTGATCGATCCAGTAGTAATGGTTAACGATAGCGTCGGCGCGATCGTTTGCCGTCAGACCGCGCATCAGGTACTGCCGATGGGTCTTGCTGGGCAACGTAATTTGCGATGTCAGCAGTTTGTCGAAATCGTCACGGCCAGAGAGGGCTTCCAGCATACGGTGGGTGGAAGACCAAAAGAGCAGGGAACGTAAAAGGAACTTCAGTCGGTAGTCGCGTTTCCGCCAGATTGGCCCCGGGACGCGTTTGCCGTTCACCAGCTCGGAAATAATATTCGTGCGATGCGGATAGAAAACATCGTTATGTAGCTGTGTATTAGACACGTGAAGACCTCTCGTTTTTATCTCCCCTTATTCTAAGGAGCCAGTAAAAAGGGATTAAGAGCGCGCGGATCTTTATTTCTCTTTGGTTTACCGTTTGTTTTACTTTGTAAGGGCTGCGCTGATCTTCTTGCGCTTTTGACGGCGGCTATACTGTTAAAGGGAGGCCTTATGTATCAGCGAATAGAAGGTGGAGAGTGGCGTCACGTATGGGTTGTCAGCGACATACACGGCTGTTACCAGAGGCTCATGGAGGAACTGAAACGCCGTCATTTCAATCCTTATGAGGATTTACTTATTTCCGTTGGCGATCTGATCGATCGTGGTCCGGACAGCGTGAAATCATTGCAGCTCATCAATGAGAAATGGTTTCGAGCAGTGCGGGGCAATCATGAGCAAATGGCAATAGATAGCCTGGATAATAATGATTTTGCGCTCTGGACAATGAATGGCGGAATGTGGTTTTCGCGGCTTGAGCATGAAGAGCAGCAGCGGGCGCGCTCGTTACTTAACGCATGCCGTGCGTTACCGCATATTATCGAAATTACCTGCGCGAACGGGGTGAACGTTATTGCTCATGCTGATTACCCGGCGGAGGAATACCGCTGGGAAAAACCGGTAAGCGCCCAGCGCGTGTTATGGGATCGCGACCGCCTGATGGGGTTTATGGTGGGCAAAGGGCAGGGAATTAGCGGGGCGGATCACTTCTGGTTCGGACATACGCCCGTCGACAGAAGGTATGATTTTGACAATCTGCACTACATTGATACGGGGGCCGTTTTTGACGGTTACTTTACGCTGGCGCAGCTGCAGTAATAAATAACCCGCCTTCGGGCGGGTTCTCTTTAGGTCAGGCAAGACGCATGACCCAGGCATCGGTTTTACTATCGTAATGCTCACGGTAAAGGACAGAGTGTTCGCCATCAAGTATTGCCGGGACGCTGGTGTCTGCATCCCATGCATCGAGCTGCATGCACAAATCCGGGTCGGATTTGCAGGGAATACTTAACGTTCGATCGCCTTGTGCTTCGCCGCGCAGTTCTGCGTCGTCGATCTCAAAAGCGCCAATACGCACGCTGGTTTTCGTCATAGTGCTCTCCGGGTCGGTTGTCAAAATCTGGTATGACCAGTATGGGCATCCATTTTTGATCGTAGACAAGGAGAGCAAAATCGCCAGTAAAAAAATGCGCTTTTTTCAGGCGGTGCGATCGTTACCGGTAAACAGTCGGCCATCCCGGACCAGTTCGCGTGGATAGCTGTTTTTAAGCCTTGAACCGACCTTTTTGGCCAGCCCCAGCGGGAATCCCTGATAGGTCACTACCACTTCATCTGCGGAAGGCGAGCTGTCAGGATAAACATCGCGGCCACGGTACCACTCTTCAGCTTCCTGGTGCGTCAGGGCGAACGTATTCTCGTGTCCGGCAAGCGCGATGACCGCCTCGTGCTGCCAGCGATAGCCCTTATTATGCACCTCCGCAAGGCGGATCCCCATTCGGGAAAAACGGACCTTTCCGATGAGCGGTGCGATCTCTGCCGGGAACAACCATACCTCTTTATCACGCACCCAGAGTTGCAGGCTCTGATCCAAGACCAGGCCAACCTTTTCGGCGGCGGCGACAAGCTGTGCTGCATCGCGCCCTTTGAGGGGGGCAAACGGGAAATTGCCGACCTTGAATTTGGGGGCGGGCAGGGGAGTAATCGCCTGCGTTTTACGCAGGCGCGCCACAAAGAACCCTTCGCAGTCGTAAATCTGCGGGAACACATGGAGGAAACCTTCCGGCGTGACCGCCTCCTGTGCCGAGGAAAACAGATCGTTGAGCGGCAGGAACTCGACCGCATCCGGGTATTGCGCTTTCAGCCACAGGCAGACGTCTTCGTTTTCATCCCGGTTCAAGGTGCACGTTGAATAGACCAGCGTGCCGCCGGGGCGCAGGGCGTGGAACGCGCTGTCGATCAGCTCCCGCTGCGTGGCGGCGATCTCAAGATTGCTCTCCACGGACCAGTTCTTTAACGCATCGGGATCTTTACGCACTACCCCTTCACCGGAGCAGGGGGCGTCCAGCAGGATGGCATCAAACATTTCCGGCAGGGCGGCACCAAAGACGCGACCGTCGAAGTGCGTAAGAGCGACATTATGAATACCGCAGCGGCTGATATTGGCATGCAACACCTTCACGCGGCTGGCGGAAAATTCGTTGGCGAGGATTGCTCCGCGGTTGCCCATGCGCGCGGCAATCTGCGTGGTTTTCGAACCGGGCGCGGCGGCGACATCCATCACGCGTTCAGGCGCGTTGCCGTCGGCGAACAGGGCGGCAACCGGTAGCATCGAGCTCGCTTCCTGAATATAAAACAGACCGCTCAGATGTTCTGCGGTACTTCCCAGCGGCACCGCGTCTTCGTCATCGCGGTCGATCCAGAATCCCTCTTCACACCACGGAACCGGCGTAAGCTGCCAGCCGTACGGAGAAACCAGGGCCAGAAAATCCTCGACGCTGATTTTCAGGGTGTTGACGCGAATGCTGCGGCGTAACGGACGCTGACAGGCGGCGATAAAATCGTCCAGCGACAGATGAGAGGGAAGCGCCTCGCGCATCTGCGCCAGGAATTGATCGGGAAGAAATACGGAGTTTTGAGCCACGAGCACACCACAGGGAAAAGTTCAGGTGCGCAGTGTAACATAAAGGCTCCGGTGCGTTGACACCGGAGCCTGTCAGATTAACGCGGCAGGGCCGTTCCCCATTCGCGCCACTCTTTCGGTTCGCTTTCCAGCAGCAGGAAGTGTTTACCCGGCTGCGCTTTCGGCGCCAGCGGCGTTCCCGGCGGGGTGGCAAACGCAATACCGCCGCGGATGAACTGGTTGAAGGTACCGGTTTTCACCACGCCACCCGTCAGGCCGAAGTCCAGCGAATAGCCGGATGCCAGCCAGAACACCGAGTTATTACGCACCAGATGCTGGTAACGCTCGCTGATGCGTAGCGCCACCATCACGCGGTCGGAGAGCGTGCCGAGCGTGAGGCCCGTTACCGTACCCACTTCAATGCCGCGGAACAGCACCGGCGTACCGATGCCAAGCGAGCCCGCTTCCGGCACTTCCACCACAATGCTCAGGCCGCCAAGGTAGCGCGAGTCGGTAATGGTAGCTTCCTGCAGCTCGAAATCACGACGGGCTTTGCCCTGACCGGGTTCGACGTTGATGTAAGGCTGCAGAATGGTGTCGAGATGCTCAACGCCCGCGGCCGAAATCTGCGGGGTTACCACCGAGAAGCGGGAACCCGAGCGGGCGAAGGTCTGCACATATTCCGGATAAAGCACGGCGGTGGCCTGCACTTCGTTGCGCGAGGTGATGAGCGTCAGCTTCTGGATCTGCCCGATATCAATGCCCAGGTAGCGAATTGGCATGCCTTCCGCCAGCTTGCCGGCATCGAACGCATGCAGGGTAATCTGCCCACCCACGGCACGCGCGGCGGTTTCGGATGGGAAGAGAATTCGCTTATCGCCTTTACGCAGGTTCGCGCCCGCGCCGCTGAGGTTATCAAAGCTGATCGCCCCGCGCAGCGCGCGCGAGAGCGGGGAGGCCTGCACGGTCAGGCCGTTGCCGTTAAGCTGCACCTTCGCGCCGCCCTCGGCCCAGAAGACGCTGTTTGGGGTCAGCAGCTTGCGGTACTCGGGCTTGATATGCAGTTCGATATCAAACGCGTCCGCACGCGGGCGAACGGCAATCACCTCCCCAACCTCAAATTTGCGGTAGAGCACCACGGAGCCCGCCTGAACGTCAGGCAGCGTCTCGGCGCTTAAGGTCAGGGTCGTGGTTGGCATATCGCTCAGGCTGTTTTCAATCGCTTTGTCCAGGTTGGCGTACAGCGGGTAGCTGTCTCGAACGGCGCCTTTATTGCCCGGCAAAATGCGAATACCGCCGTTAACCCATTCGCTGGCGCTGGCGCCGAGGAACTCCACGCCGTCCAGACCCACCTTCACGTCGACGCGGCTGTTCACCACGAACTTACTGTCGCCATGGACGAGGTTGCTGTATTGCGGATCGATAGCTACCGAGAAGCTCACGCCATTTTCGGAGAGCGTTCGCTCCAGCACCTGACCCACCTGTACGCCGTGCAGAATCAGCGGCTGACCGGCCTCAATACCGTAACTTTCAGGCGCATTGAGCGTAACCGTCACGACGCCCGGTTTTTGCAGCAGCGCTTTATCCGCCGGGGCAATGACGAAGCTATTGCTGGGCTGACCTTCACCGGGGATCAGTTCAAAGGTATTTCCGGTCAGCAGCGTGCTGAGGCTGGCATCGTTCAGAGAGAGTTTAGGGCTGCGCATCTCGATGCGCGTTTTCTCGCGCAGGAGATCGACCACGCTCGGATCGACCGTCATTTCGCCCGTGACCGAACCGCCAGGGTTGAGCGTCATTTTGGTGAGCTGGCCGACCTGCAGTCCCTGGTACATCAGCGGCGTTGACCCCGCTTTCAGCCCTTTGGCATCAGGCAGAACGAGCTTAACGATCACGCCACGCTGGCTGTGCGCCAGATCCGGATATAAACCGAACGTGTCATCGGCCGTGGCAGGGCTTGAGTTTTCCGGGGAGTCAAAGGCAATGGCACCGTTAACCAGGGCGGCCAGACTCTCAAGCTTTACTTTTGCACCGCTCAGGCTGAGGTCGGCATCGACGCCGGAAACGTTCCAGAAGCGGCTGCCTTTTTTCACCAGATTGGTGAAACGACGCTCGATCAGCACATCAATGGTGACGCCCTGTTTATTCGGGTTGATGCTGTAATCATACACGCGGCCAACCGGAATCTTTCGGAAGTAGACCAGCGAGCCGCTGTTCAGCGAGCCCAAATCCGGTGCCTGAAGATGGATCATCAGATCGCCGTTATTGAGGCGGTATTTCGGCTGCGTATCCAGCGCGACAAAGTGATCCTGCGGTTCACCTTTGCCCGGCATCATGCCGATGTAGTTGCCGCCAACCAGCGCATCCAGCCCGGACACGCCGGCCAGGGAGGCTTTCGGCGTCACCAGCCAGAACTGCGTTTCGCTGCGAAGAGCATCCTGCATGTCAGATTTAATACTGACCCGCACCTGAATCTTGTTAAGCCCTTTTCCAAGGGAGATGTCCTGAACCGTACCGACTTCGACCCCCTGAAAACGAACGGGGGTTCGTCCGGCGACGATGCCGTCGGCGGTCTGAAAATCAATGGTGACGGTACTGCCGCGATCTTCATAGCTCGTCCAGATAAGCCAGCCTGCAATCATCAGGGCGATGACGGGCAGCAACCAGAATGGCGAAATGCGGCGTTTAGTTTTAATTCTCGCTTCAGTCGGCGAAGCGGGGGTTTCCTGACTCATGTGCATCCCAAAGTAAGCGGCTATCCAGCCATTCCACAGCAAGAATAGTCAATATCACCGCAGAGCCGAAATAAAAAGCCGCGGGTCCCATAGTAAAAGCAAGAAGCTGGTCGCGATTGATCAGCGACATCATCAGCGAAATCACAAACAGATCCAGCATTGACCAGCGGCCAATCCAGGTGACGAATCGCAGAAGCAGAATACGGGTACGTAAACCTTGTTCACACTTAAAGTGAATGCTGACGAGCAGGGTAAACATCACCACCACTTTGGTAAAGGGAACCAGGATACTGGCAATAAAGACGATGGCCGCCACCCCAACGTTACTGTGTGCAAGAGAGATAATACCGGAGAGGATAGTATCTTCCTGACGGCCACCGTTCACGTAAATAATGGATATCGGCAGCATATTGGCCGGGAACAGAAACACCAGGGAGGCAATCAGCGCCGCCCAGCATTTTTGCAGGCTGTTGTTGCGTCGTAACCTCAACGGTATGTGGCAGCGCGGGCAGCGTCCACGCTTGTCGGGCAACCCGGTGTAATGGCATCCCAGACAGACGCGGAGGTTTTCATCCGGGCGGGTGGCAGGGCGCTGCGGGTAAAAACGCTCCCAAAGCTGCTCAACGTTCAGGTGGATCAGTGTCAGGATGCTGAGCAATACCAGGCAGATAAAGGCAAAAAGCCCGACGCCCGGCTGCAGAAAGGCATAGTCCTGCACCTTGATTGATGCCACGCCCACGCCCACCAGATAGATATCCAGCATGACCCACTCTTTAAGCTTTTCCAGCATCAGCAATACCGGACGCAGGTTCATCCCCAGGATGTTACCAAACCACAGGTAGGCAATGGCTGCAACCAGCACCAGCGGCGCGCCGACAACGCAGAACAGTACCATGGCGGCGGTGAGAGGATCGCCCTGGCTCGTCATCTGCCAGATACCCTGCAGCACGTTAGCGTCAATGCGCACACCAAGCAGGTAAAGCTTCAGAAGCGGTTCGGTCCAGGCGAAAGGCATCAGCAGCAGCATGGTAACGGCCATAGCGGCAAGGCGGGTTAACGACCAGTCGCGGCCGTCACGAATTTTAGCGTCGCAGCGGGGACAAAAGGCGCTTTGGTGCGATTTCATCTTCGGCAACATAAAAAGCGTATCGCACTGGGGGCAACGCTGATAATGTGCACGAGGCAAAGCGTCGCTTACCGTATGGACAGTTATCTTTTTTGTCGGCGTAATTTTGGTTGTTTTTAGGGCCATCAGCTGCGCGCAAATAAGTATTGTTGAACGTTATATTAACTCATGAACGGATTCATCTTGAGCATGAGCGCATTTATTGCTTATTTTAATAGGCTATGCGGTAATTTTGTAAGACAACTAAGTGATTGAATAATGAACAAAACAGAATTCTACGCGGATCTGAACCGCGATTTTAAGGCATTGATGGCAGGTGAAACCAGCTTCTTAGCCACTCTGGCAAATACTAGCGCATTGCTGTTCGAACGGCTATCCGATGTGAACTGGGCTGGCTTTTATCTTCTGGAAGGTGAAACGCTGGTGCTGGGTCCGTTTCAGGGCAAACTGGCCTGCGTGCGTATTCCGGTAGGGCGCGGCGTATGCGGTACCGCGGTGGCCGAGAATCAGGTTCAGCGCGTGGAAGATGTTCATGCGTTTGACGGGCATATCGCCTGTGATGCTGCCAGCAATTCAGAGATCGTTCTGCCGCTGGTGGTAAAAAATCAGATTATTGGCGTTCTGGATATCGACAGTACGGTCTTCAGTCGCTTTACAACCGAGGACGAACAGGGGCTGCGCGAGCTGGTGGCGAATCTGGAAAACGTCCTCGCTGCAACCGATTATCAAAAATTCTTTGCGAGCGTCGCAGGATAATCAACGGATAACGTAGCATTTACTGATAGCGTCATTATAATGACGCCTGTTCATGCCTGCGCTTGTTGGCAACGTCCGTTGTAATCAGGAAATTTCATGGAAAATCAACCTAAGTTGAATAGCAGTAAAGAAGTTATCGCATTTCTGGCCGAGCGTTTCCCGCAGTGCTTCAGCGCGGAAGGTGAAGCACGTCCCCTGAAAGTCGGTATTTTTCAGGATCTGGTAGCGCGTGTTGAAGGGGAAATGAACCTCAGCAAAACTCAGCTGCGTTCTGCCTTACGTCTTTATACTTCGAGCTGGCGTTACCTGTACGGTATCAAACCGGGCGCGACCCGCGTGGATCTCGACGGCAACCCTTGCGGCGAGCTGGACGAGCAGCACGTAGAACACGCGCGCAAGCAGCTGGAAGAAGCCAAAGCACGCGTTCAGGCACAACGTGCAGAACAGCAGGCGAAAAAACGCGAAGCCGCAGCGGCAAACGGCCAGGAAGAAGCGCCTCGTCGTGAGCGTAAACCACGTCCTGCGCCGCGTCGTCACGACAATAACGATCGCAAACCGCGTGCAGACAAACCAGCAGCGAAAGCCCCTCGTGCGCCTCGTGAAGAGCAGCGCCATACTCCGGTTTCTGACATTAACGCCCTGAGCGTGGGTCAGGCTCTGAAGGTAAAAGCGGGCAACAACGCAATGGACGCCACCGTACTGGAAATCACCAAAGATGGCGTTCGTGTACAGCTGACTTCTGGTATGTCAATGATTGTACGCGCAGAACACTTGTTGTTCTGAAACGGAGGCCAAGCCTGGCATGAACACTTTTTTTAAGCTCACCGCGCTGGCGGGCCTGTTTGCCATAACAGGTCACGCTTTCGCAGTGGACGATATCACGCGTGTTGATCAAATTCCGGTACTCAAGGAAGAGACGCAGCACGCGACGGTAAGCGAGCGTGTAACCTCTCGCTTTACCCGCTCGCACTATCGTCAGTTCGATCTCGATCAGGCCTTCTCGGCCAAAATCTTTGACCGCTATCTGAACTTGCTGGATTACAGCCATAACGTTTTGCTCGCCAGCGATGTCGAGCAGTTCGCTAAGCGCAAATCCGAGGTGGGTGATGAGCTGCGGTCAGGCAAGCTGGATCTGTTCTACGATCTCTACAACCTGTCGCAAAAGCGCCGCTTTGAACGCTATCAGTACGCGCTGAAAGTGCTGGAACGTCCAATGGACTTCACTGGCAACGACACCTTTAATCTCGATCGCAGCAAAGCGCCCTGGCCGAAAGACGAAGCCGAGCTGAACGCGCTGTGGGATGGAAAGGTCAAATACGACGAGCTAAGTCTCAAGCTGACCGGCAAAGATGAAAAAGAGATCCGCGACACGCTGACGCGTCGTTACAAATTTGCCATTCGCCGTCTGGCGCAGACCAACAGTGAAGATGTTTTCTCGCTGGCGATGACCGCCTTTGCGCACGAAATCGATCCGCACACCAACTATCTCTCTCCACGTAATACCGAACAGTTCAATACTGAGATGAGCCTGTCTCTGGAAGGTATTGGCGCGGTACTGCAAATGGATGATGACTACACGGTGATCAACTCCATGGTCGCGGGCGGCCCGGCATCCAAAAGCAAAGCGATAAGCGTAGGCGATCGCATTGTGGGGGTAGGACAAACCGGTCAGAGCATGGTTGATGTCATTGGCTGGCGTCTGGACGATGTGGTTGCGCTGATCAAAGGTCCGAAAGGCAGCAAAGTTCGTCTGGAAATTCTGCCTGCCGGTAAAGGCACCAAAACCCGTATCGTGACCCTGACCCGCGAGCGTATCCGTCTGGAAGACCGCGCGGTGAAAATGTCGGTGAAAACCGTGGGTAAAGAGAAGGTGGGTGTCCTGGATATCCCTGGCTTCTACGTGGGGCTGACAGACGATGTAAAAGTTCAGCTGCAGAAACTTGAGAAGCAGAACGTGAGCAGCGTCATCATCGACCTGCGCACGAACGGTGGCGGTGCGCTGACCGAAGCGGTGTCGCTCTCAGGCCTGTTTATCCCGTCTGGCCCGGTTGTACAGGTGCGTGATAACAACGGTAAAGTTCGTGAAGATGCTGATAACGACGGTGTGGTCTATTACAAAGGCCCGCTGGTGGTCCTGGTTGACCGCTTCAGCGCATCCGCATCTGAAATCTTTGCCGCTGCAATGCAGGACTATGGCCGCGCGCTAATCGTGGGTGAGCCCACCTTCGGCAAAGGTACTGTTCAGCAGTATCGCTCGCTGAACCGTATTTACGATCAGATGCTGCGTCCGGAATGGCCTGCGCTGGGCTCCGTTCAGTACACCATTCAGAAGTTCTACCGCGTTAACGGCGGCAGTACGCAGCGTAAAGGCGTAACGCCGGATATCATGATGCCGACCGGCACGGAAGAGACCGAAACCGGCGAGAAGTTTGAAGATAACGCGTTGCCGTGGGACAGCATCAATGCTGCGACATTCGTGAAGGCAGGTGATATGACGCAGTTTGGCCCTGAGCTGCTGAAAGCGCATAATGAACGCATCGCGAAAGACCCGGAATTCCAGTACATCATGAAGGACATTGCGCGTTTCAATGCCCTGAAAGATAAGCGGAATATTGTTTCTCTGAACTACGCTCAGCGTGAAAAAGAGAACAATGAGGACGACGCAACGCGTCTGGCGCGTATCAACGATCGCTTCAAGCGAGAAGGTAAGCCTCTGCTCAAGAAACTGGACGATCTGCCAAAAGATTACCAGGAGCCGGATCCGTACCTGGACGAGACGGTGCATATCGCGCTCGACCTGGCGAATCTGGAAAAAGAGAAGCCTGCCGTACAGCCCGCTCCGGCAAAATAATCTCCCAACAGGCACAAGAAATTGTGCCTGTTTCTTTTTGTTCTGCATCCTTCCGTCAGGCTGATTTCCAATTGTGTAAAGTTGTGTCTTTCTGGTGACTTACGCCCACCGGATGCTTGAAAATAGCCGCAATACCCATACGATGTGGGTAATCGCATAGTGCGTTTTGTTAAACTGAGGTAAAAAGAAAATTATGATGCGAATCGCGCTCTTCCTGCTCACCAACCTCGCGGTGATGGTGGTTTTCGGGCTCGTGCTAAGCCTGACGGGAATTCAGTCGAGCAGCGTTCAGGGTCTGTTGATTATGGCGCTGCTGTTTGGTTTTGGTGGCTCTTTCATTTCCCTGCTGATGTCAAAGTGGATGGCGCTGAAATCCGTCGGCGGTGAGGTGATTGAACAGCCGCGTAACGACATGGAACAGTGGCTGATGAATACGGTGGCACAGCAGTCTAAGCAGGCAGGCATTGCGATGCCGCAGGTTGCTATTTACCATGCCCCGGATATTAACGCGTTTGCTACGGGTGCCCGTCGTGATGCGTCGCTGGTTGCCGTGAGCACCGGGTTGTTGCAGAACATGAGCCGTGACGAAGCCGAAGCGGTTATCGCGCACGAAATCAGCCATATCGCCAACGGTGACATGGTGACCATGACCCTGATTCAGGGCGTGGTGAACACCTTCGTTATCTTCATCTCCCGTATCCTGGCGCAGATTGCGGCTGGCTTCATGGGCGGCAACCGTGATGAAGGTGAAGAGAGCAACGGTAATCCGCTGATCTACTTCGCCGTATCGATGGTGCTGGAACTGGTGTTCGGTATTCTGGCGAGCATTATCACCATGTGGTTCTCCCGTCACCGTGAGTTCCATGCGGATGCCGGTTCAGCGAAGCTGGTAGGGCGTGAGAAGATGATTGCCGCCCTGCAGCGTCTGAAAACCAGCTATGAGCCGCAGGAAGCGAACAGCATGATGGCCTTCTGCATCAACGGCAAATCAAAGTCGCTGAGCGAGCTGTTTATGTCTCACCCGCCACTGGATAAACGTATTGAAGCGCTGCGCAGTGGGGAATACCTGAAGTAACGCTAAGTGCTTAAATAAGCCGGGCAGGAGAAGACTCCGCCCGGCTTTTTTTATGCCTGAACGCCGGGTTGGGTCACGCGCAACCCGCTGACGATGGCTGCAAGGGTGGCAAGCGCACCTGCGGTGAGAAGCGCAACGTGGTTGCCGTTTTGCCCGGCAAGGTTAAACATCAGGGCAACCAGCGCCGCACCGGTGCTTTGCCCCAGCAGACGCGCGGTCCCCAGCATGCCGCTGGCACCTCCGCTGCGGTGGCGCGGCGCAGAGGTAATAATGGTGTGGTTGTTGGGGGACTGAAACAGGCCAAACCCGGCTCCGCACAGGATCATGCGCCAGATGATGTCCAGATCCCCTGGCGATGATGGCAGCAGCGCCAGCGCGAAAAGACCTGTTGCCATCACGGCCAGCCCCACCGCGCCCAACAAACCGGCATGTACACGTTCTATTAAGTAACCTGCCAGGGGTGCCATCACCATCGTCGCCAGCGGCCAGGGGGTTAACAGCAGCCCGGTCTCCACTTCGGAACGTCCTATCACGCTTTGCAGGAAGAATGGCAGAGAAACCAGAGCCAGCATCTGGGCGCAGAATGAGCAGACGGAGGTGCAGATGGAAAGCGAAAAGAGGGGAATACGCAGCAGATCGACCGGCAGTAAGGGCACCGGCAGGGAAAGCTGGCGGCGAACAAAGAAGAAGCCCGTCACCAGCAGGGCAACAAGCTCCACGGCGGTTAGCATCAGGGATTGACCCTGCGCAAAACCGCTCAGGGCGGTAATCAGCAGACCAAAGGTGAGCGCATTCATCACCGCGCTTGCTACGTCAAAGCGCGGCATGGTGCTTTTCGGGCCGTTAGCGGGGAGAAATCGCAGGGCAAAGAAGATGGCCACGATACCCAGCGGCACGTTTATGGCGAACAGCCACTGCCACGAGGCGACAGAAAGAATGGCCGCTGCAATCGTTGGCCCGGCGGCAGAAGAGACCGCGACAATAAACGAATTTATCCCCATGCCGCGGCCCAGATGGCGGTACGGATAGATTAGGCGGATTAGCGCCGTATTGACGCTCATCAGCGCCGCGCAGCCAAAACCTTGCGCGATGCGCGCCAGCGTCAGAGTATGCAGAGAGTCCGAAAGGGCGCACAGCAGTGATGTAAAGGTAAATACCACCAGCCCGCACTGATATACCCGACGGTAGCCGAACATATCGCCCAGAAAAGAAAAGGAGAGCAGGGAAACCACAATCGCAATCTGATAGGCGTTAACAATCCATATCGAACTGGCCGGGGAAGCATGCAGATCGGTGGCAATGGTGGGAAGGGCAACGTTCGCAATCGCGCCGTCAAGAACGGCCATTGAGATACCAATAATAATCGTAGCGATAGCGCCATACCGCTGGGGCAAAGGCAGGCCATCGGAAAGGTTTTTTTCCATCGGGGATAAATTGCTCAGAGTGAAATTATTCTCAGGGTAACTATTTTAGCATCGTTAACACCGTTTTATGTCGCAGATTTGTAACGAAGTAAACGCGGATTGATTGCAGGTAACATGACGGGAATTTATAATAAAAACCGGTTCTGATTTTTATAAAACACTCTCTATGAGGTGGTAAATGGCAATTGCGGATTTGGATAAACAGCCAGATTCAGTTTCTTCCGTGCTGAAGGTGTTTGGCATCTTACAGGCGCTCGGGGAAGAGCGTGAAATTGGTATCACAGAGTTGTCACAGCGCGTGATGATGTCGAAAAGCACCGTTTACCGCTTTTTGCAAACCATGAAATCACTGGGTTACGTTGCACAGGAAGGCGAATCTGAAAAATATTCTCTGACGCTGAAACTCTTTGAACTGGGTGCCCGTGCCTTGCAAAACGTGGATCTGATCCGTAGCGCGGATATCCAGATGCGCGAGATCTCTCGCCTGACCAAAGAGACTATCCACCTGGGCGCGCTGGATGAAGACAGTATTGTTTACATCCATAAAATTGACTCCATGTATAACCTGCGTATGTATTCGCGCATTGGTCGTCGCAACCCGCTTTACAGCACGGCAATCGGTAAGGTTCTGCTGGCGTGGCGCGATCGTGAAGAAGTTAAACAGATCCTCGATGGCGTGGAGTACAAACGCAGCACTGAACGCACCATCACTAACACCGATGAGTTATTAACGGTGCTCGACAAGGTGCGTGAGCAAGGGTACGGCGAAGATAACGAAGAGCAGGAAGAAGGGCTGCGCTGTATTGGCGTTCCGGTGTTTGACCGTTTTGGCGTCGTGATCGCAGGGTTGAGCATCTCTTTCCCAACGCTTCGCTTCTCGGAAGAGCGCCTGCACGAGTACGTGGCTATTCTGCATACCGCCGCGCGTAAGATTTCTGAACAGATGGGTTACCACGACTATCCGTTCTAACCCCGGTTAGCATAAAAAAAACGCCGCATCTTTGCGGCGTTTTTTATTCGTCGTTAACGCTGTGGCTCAGCCATTATCAATCACGACGGAGGTCTTACGCAGTACCGGGCAGTTGGTTAACCCAATGATCCCGCTATCAGAATGGAGATACTGCGCCGTGCTGACTCCCTGTGCTGTTAAATACTTACATTGAATGCCTAACCCTGCGGCGTTTTCGGTGCTTCCCACCAGCACGCCATAACCCGTTAAAAGAAGGCCAATCCAGAGTATCGCCAGTGCAACAATTGTACGAATAATTAAGCGCATTATTACCTCTTTATCATTGTTATCATGATGCTAGCCTAACCGGTTTACGTAATGAAACAAGTGCAGGATTCTGAAAAGAGCCTGATGGCGCTACAGTTAGTCCTTGTTTAAGATAACCGTGATAACCTGGTCATATCAGGTCTGTAAACGGAGTGTGGAGTGAAAAAAATACGCTGGGTGATTCTGATTATCGTGCTGATAGCGTGCGTGGTATTGTGGACGCAGACTATCAACGTGATGTGCGATCAGGATGTACAGTTTTTTAGCGGCGTTTGCGCAATCAATAAGTTTATTCCGTGGTAGCACGCATTTTTTCTTCAGGTGATTTCCTTCCTTCGCGCCAGTGGTAAAATAGACGTTTTTATTGAGGTGGTGAAATGGGTGAGTTACTGAATTCAGGGCTGCTAAATATGGCATCCCTGACGATCTCTTTGGTTGTTCTGCTGTTGGGGCTGGTCATTTGGTTTTTCGTAAACCGTGCCAGTTCACGTACCAATGAGCAGATCGAACTGCTGGAAGCGCTGCTTGAGCAGCAAAAACGGCAGAATGCACTGTTGCGTCGTCTGTGCGAGGCTAACGAGCCGGAAGAGAAAGAAGCACAAAAAGAAGCGGTCGCTGACGAGAACAACGATCAAGACGATTTTATCCGCCTGGTGGCTGAGCGTTAATCGTATTATTCCGGGAGGTGGCAGTGGTCTGGAAAAATCCCTGGTATGACCCCTCCCTGAAACATCACACCCCAAACGGTTTTCGTAATACCACTTCTGCAGGACACCAGCCTGGCGACCTTGACCGCTGGCGCAAAGAACGCAAAGCAGCTGGTTTACCGAAGCCGCCCGCGCTCGGCTACGATGACTTTATCCGGCGGTGGTGGCAACCGGCCGATCTTCAGCAGCCGCAGCAGGATGGGGCGTGGTGGCTCGGACATGCGAGCATACTGCTGCAGCTGGACGGCAATTTCCTTCTTACCGATCCCGTTTTTTCAAGGCGCGCTTCTCCACTTCCGTTCTTAGGGCCGCAGCGTAGAACGCCTCCGGCACTCTCTGTCGATCAACTGCACCAGCTTGACGCGGTCGTTATCTCGCATAACCATTACGATCATCTTGATGAACTCACTGTTCGCCACATTCTCAAACGCTTTCCGGACGTTAGTGTGTTTGTTCCTTTAGGCCTGGGCGGCTGGTTTCGCCGCCGGGGCGCAAAACAGGTGGTTGAGCTCGACTGGTGGCAGAGTTTTACCTGGCAGGGGATAACATTATCCGCCGTACCGGCGCAGCACTGGAGTATGCGCACGCTCTGGAACCGCAATCGCTCATTGTGGTGCGGCTGGGTCTTTGAAGGGCAGCATCACCGGTTCTGGTTTAGTGGCGATACCGGCTATTCGCCTGAGCTGCTGATGATACCGGAACGTTTGGGGAAAATTGATGCTGCAGCATTGCCCGTTGGCGCCTATGCTCCGCGATGGTTTATGGCCGTACACCATATGGATCCCCAGTCTGCCGTTGCGCTGTGGCAACAGTTAGGTTGCCCGCTGGCGTTCCCTGTTCACTGGGGCGTGTTTGAGCTGGCGGATGAAGCGCTGGATGACCCCATAAAAGAATTAACTGATGCGCTGGATAATGTAGCACCAGTTAATAATACTTTCAGGATACTGAAAGTTGGCGAGTATTTACCCTTATAAACGAAGCGATAAATTGTTGCGTATATTGTGTATGTATTCGTCGTCAGGAAAATTTTAATTTTATCGAAACGTTTTGCTTGCCTTGTTTTGATGCAGAGTCATAAAAATTTCATTATTTTGGTGCATAACACTGCTAATTACCTGATGGATTTTAATACAAAAGGGTGCGGATTATTAACATCGTTTTTGGCTGAAACAATACGGTCACGTTACAATGATTTAAGCATAAGTTTTCACAATTTGTTCTAACTCAATCAACGCCAAAGATTTCTTTTCCCGACTGCTGGACGCATTGTAATGATTGAGCTATGTTAAAAAAGTCTTAGATTACAGCGGTTGTGCAAGCAGCGTTGAGTCTGTGTAAGGGAGTATAGCCGTCTGTTTGAGAAGCGCATAATTGTGCAATTCCTTACAGACAGTGTTCGAATTTGTGCGGCGGATCGAGACATGTTTAAAAATGGCTTGCCATATTAAACATAGTGTGTGATAACACGTTTTGGGTCAAACGAGGTACAGTTCTGTTTATGTGTGGCATTTTCAGTAAAGAAGTCCTGAGTAAACACGTTGTCGTTGAATACCGCTTCTCTGCCGAACCTTATATTAGTGCCTCATGCAGTAATGTCTCAGTTTTATCTCAGTTAATGCCTGCGGGCTAAGAAAACACTCTAAGGAATTTTGCAAAATGGCAAAGATTAAAGGTCAAGTTAAGTGGTTCAACGAGTCTAAAGGTTTTGGTTTCATTACTCCTGCTGATGGCAGCAAAGACGTGTTCGTACACTTCTCTGCAATCCAGGGTAACGGCTTCAAAACTCTGGCCGAAGGCCAGAACGTTGAGTTCGAAATTCAGGACGGCCAGAAAGGCCCAGCTGCAGTTAACGTAACTGCTATCTGATCGAACCGCTGCTGACTGGGGGCGCATAGCGCTTCACTCTCAGACATAAAGCCTCGCATCATGCGGGGCTTTTTTATTCCCTATCTTTCAAAATATTACTATCTACGGTCTTGTTAGCAACTTGTTGCAAAGCTGCGAGGTTAGTATCACAGTTTCGCCTCCCTAAGCGCATCTTTTCTCGTTAAATCAGAGCGTTGTTTAACAGCCCTGGGGTTCAGGTGAAGAAAAAATTGATATTAACCGCTGGCAATTTCACGCCGGCGCGTTTCGCGCTGCTCTGTTTCGCTATTTTCTGCAGTCTGGCCTTTTTACTTGGCCGCGTTGCATGGCTACAAATCATCAAACCTGACAATCTGGTGAAGCAGGAAGATATGCGATCCCTCCGTCAGCTGGCGATTGATGCGCCGCGTGGGATGATTATGGATCGTGAAGGCCGACCGCTGGCGGTCAGCGTGCCCGTCCGGGCCGTATGGGCCGATCCAAAAACGGTGCTGGCAAAAGGGGGCGTTGGGTTTGATGAACGCTGGCAGGCGCTGGCGAGCGCGCTGCACCTCTCGTTGAGCACCCTTTCATCACGGATTAACGCCAACCCCCAGGGACGCTTCATCTACCTGGCGCGTCAGGTCGATCCTGCTCAGGCGAAGTGGATTGATAAGCTCAATTTACCCGGCATTAATTTGCGCGATGAATCCCGCCGCTTTTACCCGGCAGGCCACGTGGCGGCGAACCTGATTGGCTTCACCAATATTGACGGGCAGGGCATTGAAGGGGTGGAGAAAAGCTTCAATACTCAGCTGACCGGTAAAGCGGGTGTCCGACAGGTCCGGGAGGATCGCTACGGGCGCGTGGTTGAAAACCTGACGGAAGTGGCGCCCACGCCGGCACATAACATCCAGTTGAGTATTGACGAGCGGCTGCAAACCATTACCGAAGACGCGCTGGACAATGCCGTCGCCTGGAATAAGGCCGAGTCAGGGGCATCGGTGCTCATTAATATCCCCACCGGGGAAATACTCGCCATGGCGAGCTATCCGGATTTCAATCCCAATAACCGGGAAGGCGCGACGATAAACGATTTTCGCAACCGGGCAATCAGCGATACGTTCGAGCCCGGTTCGACCGTCAAGCCGCTGGTGTTGATGACGGCTCTGCAGCAGGGGCTGGTCCAGCCGGACAGCGTCATTGATACCCACCCGTATACCCTTGACGGGCATCGTATCCGCGATGTGGGTTATTATCCTGAGCTGACCATGACCGGGATCCTGCAAAAATCGAGCGACACCGGCGTATCCCGGCTCTCGCTGGCGATGCCTGTCCAGCATCTTATTGATACCTATCGAAACTTTGGGTTTGGCACCAACACGGGGCTGGGCTTAACGGGCGAAAGCGCCGGGCTGTTGCCACAGCGTAAATACTGGAGTCAGCTAGACCGCGCGACTTTTGCCTTTGGCTACGGCCTGATGGTCACACCGCTCCAGCTGGCCCACGTCTACGCGACGATTGGCGGCTTCGGGCTTGAGCGTCCACTCTCCATCACCCGCATCGATCCCCCGGTTATCGGCCACCGCGTCATGCCGGAGGAGATCGCGCATGAAGTGGAGCACATGATGGAAAGCGTCGCGCTGCCCGGCGGCGGGGGCGTTAAGGCCGCCGTTCGCGATTATCGCGTGGCGGTTAAGACCGGGACGGCGAAGAAAATTGATGATAGTGGCAAATATGTCGATAAATACGTCGCCTATACCGCAGGCGTTGCGCCTGCCAGCGACCCGCGTTTCGCCCTGGTGGTGGTGATTAACGATCCACAAAACGGGGCCTACTATGGCGGGGCGGTTTCCGCGCCGGTCTTCAGCGAAATCATGGGCAACGTGCTGCGCCTGGAGAATATCAAACCCGATGGCCTGCCGGCCGGTTCAGACCACCTTATCGTCATGCGGTAATCCAGCCGTTTTATAGCAGGGCGAATAGCGGTACACTTCGCCCTTTAGTTTATCTCCCGGAGTTTCCATGTCCTTCAGCTGTCCCCTTTGCCACGCGTCACTGACGCGCTCAGATAAAAGTTATGCCTGTCCGCAGGGACATCAGTTTGATATGGCGAAAGAAGGGTATGTGAATCTTCTTCCGGTGCAGCACAAGCGCTCCCGCGATCCGGGCGATAGCGCAGAGATGATGCAGGCGCGCAGGGCGTTTCTCGATGCCGGGCACTATCTGCCGCTGCGGGAGACGGTGGCGCAGATGCTGGGTGACTTACTGCCTGATTCGGCGTCCGCCATGCTTGATATCGGCTGCGGGGAAGGGTACTACACCGCACGGTTTGCGGATGTGGTGCGGGAGAAGGGGGCCGTGACATTCGGTCTCGACGTGTCGAAAGTGGCGATCCGCGCGGCGGCTAAACGTTACGCTGGCGTGACGTTTTGCGTGGCATCCAGCCACCGGCTGCCGTTTGATAATGCCAGTATGGATGCCATTATCCGCATCTACGCGCCGTGTAAAGCAGACGAGCTGGCGCGCGTGGTGAAGCCCGGAGGCTGGGTGATAACCGTCACGCCGGGCCCGCGTCACCTGATGGAGCTGAAGGGACTCATTTACGATGAGGTGCGTCTGCATGCCCCCCACTCTGAACAGCTGACAGGCTTTACGCTGAAGCAGGAGCATTCAGTGGCGTATGAAATGAATTTGAACGGGGAAGAAGCGGTAGCCCTGCTGCAGATGACCCCGTTCGCGTGGCGGGCAAAGCCGGAAGTATGGGATGCGTTAGCGGCTCGGACGACGTTTGTCTGCCAGACGGATTTCAGTATCCACGTCTGGCAGCGCGACGCTTAAGGCGCGAAGTGTGCCCAGAGGATCTGGGCACCAATGCCGATCAGCACGATACCGCCTAAGATCTCGGCGCGTTTACCCAGCAGCGGGCCGATAAACCGCCCGACCATCATGCCCAGCGTGGACATAATCAGCGTTGCACAGCCAATGGCCAGCGCGGTGGCGATAATATTGACCTGCAGGAATGCCAGACCCACCCCGACGGCCATGGCGTCCAGGCTGGTGGCAATTGCCGTGGTGACCAGAAGCCAGAAACCGTGGCGGTGCAGCGGTGCTTCATCTTCATCATCATTCCCGCGAAAACCTTCAATCATCATTCGGCCTCCGAGAAACACCAGCAGGACGAACGCAATCCAGTGGTTCCACTCCAGCACGAACTGGCTGGCGAGCATGCCCAAACCCCAGCCGATGAGCGGCGTCAGCGTTTCGATGGCACCAAAGATCAGACCGGTGCGCAGAGCTTCTGTGAATTTAGGTTTGTGGAGCGTGGCGCCTTTGCCGATGGAGGCGGCAAATGCATCCATGGACATGCCAAAAGCGAGAAGGATCGTAGCGGAGATGTTCATAAGAGCGTCCAGACCGGGGATATCCATATGACACATCACTGCCCCCAGTAAACAGCAGTTGATGTATCTATGGTCTCGCCTGATCTCTTTTGCACGGTAAGCGTGCTGAAAGCGATCCGTACGCGCCACGTTTTTCAACGAGTATGTTGACGCGTACATTTCCTGCATGCAGGAAATCGGCTACTCCCCAACGACGGGCGCAACCTTAACATATTTTGAGAATATAAAACAACAACGAGCAAGGCTTAATTTATCTGCGTCTTTGATAACGATTTTCATTTAGATTTATGCGTGAAAATATCGTTAATAAATATAAGTCAAAGAGGCGAGAAGATATAGCAACGGCTATATTCTTTGCGAAAGAATATCACAATATATAGCCGAGGTTATAATGTTAACTTATTGAGTTTTAACGAGTAATGTGTAGATTTTCTCAAGGTCATCAATATTTTTGACCCGAATGAGCAGGCGGCGCTGTTCTAATTGCATCACTAACACGCCGTCCTCGGATAAATTCATCTCTTTAATGCGGTTATATTCTATCCATACGTTGGCGAAGAAGAATCCCTGTTTTTTAAAAATGAGTTTTGGTGAGCGGATCCAGAACAGGTAAATCGCCATTAATGCCAGCGCACATAATAACCATGTGGTTAATATTGCACCGTGGCTGGTCACGTTATTGTAAATCAGAATGACCACCAGGCCGGCGAAGATAAATGCATCAATGCGTCCACGGCGTAAGAGGGGAAGGGTCAGCAGCGTCTCGCCGTTACGGCGAGGCATAATGAATTCGTCATAGATCGCGTAAGCCAGAAGGGCAACAATAAACAACACCAGCACGATGTCCGTAACAGTCATTCATCCTCCAGATAAAAAGACCGGGGGCAAGCCCCCGGTCGAAAACGCAATGTTTTACAGGCCCAGCAGGCCGACAGCGTAGCCCGCGATACCGATGACGAAGAAGCCAACGATGATCCACAGCGGGTTCACTTTCTTACGCAGCAGCCACATACAGGCGAAGGTCAACAGCAGCGGCACCAGGCCAGGCATCAGCTGGTCCAGAATCGTCTGCACGGTGGTGACGCGGGTTTGACCATCCTGACCGGTGATGGTCGAAACCACCAGCGGGATGTTCACGTGCGTCCACTTGTTAACCAGCGCCCCCATGACAAACAGGCCGAGAATAGAGGCCCCCTCGGTCAGTTTCTGCAGGAAGCCGCCGCCCATATCCTTAACGATGTCCACGCCCTTACGGTAGCCATAGGCCACGCCGTAGTAACGGGTCAGAAGACGTACCGCGTTGAACAGGATAAAGAACAACAGAGGACCGAGCAGGCTGCCGCTCATCGCGATCCCGGCACCCAGCGCCGCGAAGACCGGACGAACAGTACCCCAGAAGATAGGGTCGCCCACGCCGGCCAGCGGACCCATCAGACCGACTTTGATACCGTTGATGGCACCATCGTCAATCTCCGCGCCGTTCGCACGCTGCTCTTCCATCGCCAGCGTCACGCCCAGAACCGGAGCCGCGACGTAAGGATGGGTGTTGAAGAATTCCAGGTGACGCTTAATCGCCTGACGGCGTGCTTCGTTGTTCTCAGGGTAGAGGCGTTTTATCGCCGGCACCATTGAGAAGCAGAAGCCCAGCGCCTGCATACGTTCGAAGTTCCATGAACCCTGAAACAGGTTAGAACGGATGAACACGCCACGAATATCACCCGGAGTGAGTTTTTTCTCGGTGGTAGTTTTTGTCATATCAACCATTTCGCTCACCTGTTAGTCCAGTTCGTTATCGAGATCGTTGTTACCAGCAGCCTGCGCTGGGGCACCCGCAACACGGTTGTATTTCGGGCTGAGCTGGATGTAGAGAATCGCCATCACGGCACCAATCACGCCCAGCGCAACCAGGTTGAAGTTGGTGAATGCTGCGGTGACGAAGCCGAGGTAGAAGAACGGCATCAGGTAGCCCGCGCGCATCATGTTGATGACCATCGCGTAACCTACCACGACGATCATACCGCCCGCGATGTTCAGACCGCTGGTGACCACTTCAGGAATCGCGTTCAGCATGCCCTGAACTTCACTGGTGCCGACAGAGATCGCAACGATAACCGCCGGGATTGCGATACGCATCGCCTGCAGGAACAGGGACGACACGTGGATCCAGGAGAGTGCCGTGAGGTTGCCGTTCTCGGCCGCCTTATCCGCCGCGTGCTGGAAGGCCACGGTGATGGTACGAACGATGATGGTCAGCACCTGGCCTGCTGCGGCCAGAGGAATGGCAAGGGCAATACCTGCACCAATACTCTGATGACCGGCAATAACCAGAACGGTTGAGATGATAGAGGCCAGTGCGGCATCAGGCGCAACGGCGGCACCGATGTTCATCCAGCCCAGGGCGATCATTTCCAGCGTACCACCGATGATGATACCGGTTTTCATATCACCCAGAACGGCACCGATCAACGTACAGGCCACCAGAGGGCGGTGGAACTGAAATTCATCAAGTACGGATTCCATACCCGCAATACACGCGACGATGAACACCAGCACAATCTGAAGAGTGGTAATCTCCATTGTACTTCTCCTATAACATAAGCTTTATGTGAAAAACCGGCGCGGGCTTATTTCCCAACTTTACCGATCAAATCCATCATTTTCAGTTTCTGGTCAGTGGAAACCTTACGGGCTTCCAGCTCAATACCGCGGGCATTCAGCTTGTTGAACGCCTCGATATCTTTCGCATCAACTGAAATCGCGTTGTTGACCTGCGTTTTGCCCTGACGGAAAGCCATACCGCCGATGTTCACGGAGGTGATTTTCACGCCGCCTTCAACAATGCGCTCGACGTCTGTCGGGTTAGTAAACAGGAGCATCACGCGTTCACCCGCATATTTCGGGTTGTTGTAAACGCGGATCATCTTGGCGACATCCACCACGTGCGCGGTAACGCCCGGTGGTGCAACCTGAGTCAGAAGGGTTTTACGGACAGTGTCGGCGGCCACTTCGTCACTGACCACGATGATACGCTGTACGTTGGTCTCTTTGGTCCAGCGAGTCGCAACCTGTCCGTGAATCAGACGGTCATCAATACGCGCCAGGCCGATAACCATGTAATCGTTCGGTCCCATCGGTTTTGCCGGTGCCGCTGCTTTCGGTGCCGCCGCAGCCGGGGCAGGGGCGGGTTTTTCAACCGGCTGAGCCTTCAGGGCTTTCACCCCTTCGCGGCCGGTTTCAACGGCCAGCGCGACCAGCTCATCGAAGCCTGGGTTGTCGTCGCGCGCCATAAAGGTTTCCACCAGCATGGGAATGTTTACCCCGGCGACGACTTCATAATGCTCTTTATCGACGACAATGCGGCTGGCAGCATTAAACGGACTGCCGCCCCATGTATCGACGAGAAACAGCACGCCTTTGCTGGTATCCAGCTTCGCGAGTTGAGCGTTGTACTTCTCAATCAGCGTCTCGGCATTTTCACCGGGAACGAAATCGATCCAGCCGACGTTTTCCTGCTCGCCCAACAGCATCTCTGCCGTTTTGAGTAGCTGCTCAGCAGCCCAACCATGTGTGCCTATGACAATAGCAATGGTCACTTGCTACCTCCTTTTATTATCATTAATACGCCTGCCGGGCAGACGTACTGAGAATCGTATTGGCGAACCGAATCGATTCAGATAAGGGTTAGAGTTCAAAAAACTAAGACTTCCGCGAATTATTTTAGATAGTGAAAAAATAATTTATGTGATGAAGATCCGTAATTTAGCCACGCGTTACAGAATTATCTGTAGCGTATAGCCGCTGTGTTACAGAACTTTGCAAAGGAACGTAAATCTTTGCTAAAAACACAGTCTCTCTGATATGTTTAGCCTCCGTTTACTTGTTCAGGAGTATAGGGCTACAGCCCACTATATGGACCGTCACCGACGTCAGTCATCTACCAGGCCATTCCGCGCCTTTTTCACCGGCGAACCACGCCACGTATCAACTCTGTCTGCCTCTTATTTGCCCACGTTGAGTGGGGCACCGTTTTGTCATTCCTTTAGCAGGAGCTTGTCATGGAATTCTTAATGGACCCGTCAATCTGGGTGGGACTGCTCACGCTGGTGGTGCTGGAGATCGTTCTCGGCATCGATAACCTGGTGTTTATCGCCATCCTTGCGGATAAGCTACCGCCAAAACAGCGTGATAAAGCGCGTCTGATTGGACTCTCGCTGGCGCTGGTCATGCGACTGGGGCTGCTCTCCGTGATCTCGTGGATGGTCACGCTGACCAAACCGCTGTTCTCCGTCATGGATTACACCTTCTCCGGCCGTGATTTGATCATGTTAATCGGGGGGATATTCCTGCTGTTCAAAGCGACAACAGAGCTGCATGAACGGCTGGAGAACCGGCAGCATGATGATGGTCACGGTAAGGGCTACGCCAGCTTCTGGGTCGTGGTGCTGCAAATTGTGGTGCTGGATGCAGTCTTCTCGCTGGATGCGGTGATTACCGCGGTCGGTATGGTGAACCACCTGCCGGTGATGATGGCGGCCGTCGTGATTGCGATGGCGGTGATGCTGCTGGCCTCGAAACCGCTGACGCGCTTCGTCAACCAGCATCCGACGGTGGTCGTGCTCTGTCTGAGCTTCCTGCTGATGATTGGTTTGAGCCTGGTGGCGGAAGGTTTCGGCTTCCATATTCCGAAAGGCTACCTGTACGCCGCGATTGGCTTCTCGATCCTGATCGAACTGTTCAACCAGATTGCGCGCCGTAACTTTATTAAGCAGCAGTCAAATCAGCCGCTGCGCGCCCGTACGGCGGACGCCATTCTGCGCCTGATGGGCGGACGCCGTCAGGTGAACGTCCAGTCTGACCCTGAAAACCGTAACCCGGTGCCGGTTCCAGAAGGGGCGTTTGTGGAAGAAGAACGCTACATGATTAACGGCGTGCTCTCCCTGGCCTCCCGCTCGTTGCGCGGCATCATGACGCCGCGCGGGGAAATTAGCTGGGTCGATGCGAACCTGAGCGTTGATGAAATTCGTCAGCAATTGCTCTCATCTCCGCACAGCCTGTTCCCGGTATGCCGCGGTGAACTGGATGAAATCATCGGCGTGGTTCGGGCGAAAGAGATGCTGGTGGCGCTGGAAGAGGGCGTCAACGTGGAGGCCATTGCAGCTTCGTCGCCAGCGATTGTCGTACCGGAAACGCTGGATCCGATCAATCTGCTGGGCGTATTGCGTCGCGCGCGCGGTAGCTTTGTTATCGTCACCAACGAGTTTGGTGTGGTACAGGGGCTGGTGACGCCGCTGGACGTGCTTGAAGCGATTGCCGGTGAATTCCCGGATGAAGACGAAACGCCTGAAATTGTGGCCGACGGCGAAGGCTGGCTGGTCAAAGGTGCGACCGACCTGCACGCGCTTTCGCATACGCTGGGGCTGGAAAACGTGGTTAACGATGAAGAAGACATCGCAACCGTGGCGGGGCTGGTTATCGCCGTAAACGGTCAGATCCCGCGCGTCGGGGATGTGATCGAGCTTCCTCCATTGCACATCACTATCGTTGAAGCTAACGACTACCGCGTCGATCTGGTCCGCATTGTTAAAGAACAGTCTGCACACGACGAAGACGAATAAGTCTGCTTAACGGGTACGATGTGCCCGTTACGATCTTCTGGCGGGGAAGATTTTCCCGCCAGCCATTGTGGCGTTACTACCGCGCCTGCTTCTCTCTCAACCCGTTCGCTATTTAGCCGCTGCCTGATGTCAGGCCGAGCGCGAGCAGCCGCGACCGTAAAAGTGTAGTGGGGAAAGAAGAAGGAGACGAGAATGAAGGGAGAAATTCGCCCATCCGTTGCGGATGGGCGAAAGAAAGGATTAGTCGCACTGCACCTTAATGGCCAGACCGCCGCGCGACGTTTCACGGTACTTCGCGTTCATGTCTTTGCCGGTTTCGTACATGGTTTCGATAACCTTATCCAGCGACACGCGTGGTTCGCTGGTACGGCGCATCGCCATGCGCGAGGCGTTAATCGCTTTGACGGAGGCAATCGCGTTACGCTCAATGCACGGCACCTGCACCTGGCCTGCGACCGGATCACAGGTCAGACCGAGGTTATGCTCCATGCCAATTTCCGCCGCCACGCAAACCTGTTCAGGGCTTGCGCCCAGCAGCTCGGCCAGACCGGCCGCCGCCATGGAGCAGGCCACGCCTACTTCACCCTGACAGCCCACTTCAGCGCCTGAAATGGACGCGTTCATCTTGTACAGCGCGCCGATAGCGCCTGCCGCGAGGAAATAACGGATATAAATATCCGGCGTCACAGGCTCGATAAAGTGATCGTAGTAGGCCAGCACCGCCGGAACGATCCCGCACGCGCCGTTGGTTGGCGCAGTCACGACGCGCCCCCCCGCGGCGTTCTCTTCGTTCACCGCCAGAGCAAACATGTTCACCCAGTCAACTACGTTCATCGGGTCGTTAGAGAATTTGTCCGTGGTCACCAGCATACGGCGCAGGGCAGAGGCACGACGCGGCACGCGCAGTGGCCCTGGCAGTACGCCTTCGGTGTTCATCCCGCGATCGATACAGGCGCGCATGGTTTGCCACACGTTGGCAAAATAGTCTTCGATCTCTTTTTTGCTGTGCAGCGCCAGCTCGTTCTGCATCACCATGCCGGACAGCGACAAACCGGTCTCTTTGCAGTAGCCCAGCATCTCGGTGGCCGATTTGAACGGATAGGGCACATTCACGTCGCCCGCGCTCTCTTTACCGAAATGCTCTTCGTCAACGATGAAGCCACCGCCGATGGAGTAGTAGGTTTTGCTGTAGATCTCTTTTTCGCCGCTCCAGGCGTGGATAGTCATGCCGTTTTCATGCAGCGGCAGGTTGTCGCTGCGAAAACGCATGCCGTCATCCTGCGGGAAATCCACTTCGTGCTGACCGTTAGCCAGCAGCAGGCGACCGCGCGCTTCCACGTCGCGGATGAATGCCGGGATGGCATCAATATCAACAGTGTCCGGCATATTGCCCGCCAGACCCATAATAATGGCGATATCGGTGTGGTGGCCTTTACCCGTTAATGACAGTGAACCGTAAACGTCTACGGCGACACGGGTAACGCTTTCCAGTAATCCTTTTTCGACCAGATCATCGACGAACTGTTTACCGGCCTTCATCGGCCCTACAGTGTGGGAAGAAGAAGGACCAATCCCCACTTTGAACATGTCGAATATACTAATCACTTTCACACTCCTGACAGGGTTACCGGGGTTCCAGTAACGATGTTATAACTGCGCATAGTGTAAGAGGGAACACCAACCTCGGCTTAACTATTCACATGAATTAAACTAATGGTTAACGATGGGTTTTGCTAATAGCGCGACGCGGATCGCAAACCTGCAAAAAAGGCTGGAATGTAAAGTATAGTCAAGGCTTCAGGCCGATTTGTAGCGCCAGTTCACGAATGATGCCCGCCGTCATGCCCCAGACAAAATAATGCTGATACCAGGACAACCAGACCCGATGGTCATGCCCCCGGCGATGGATATCCAGCGGATGATAGCGGCTTAGCCGGAGCGCCTCTTCAAGCGGCATCTCAAACACCGCAGAGACTTCGTCGACGCTGGCGTGATACTGAAGATTGGGGGGGATAATGCCGACGACCGGCGTGACCTGAAAGCCGGTCACGCTGTCGACGGGCGGCAGCACGCCGATGACTTCCACCGCGTCAGGCGGGATCGCCACCTCCTCCTGCGCTTCCCGCAGCGCGGCGGCAATCAGCGACGCATCGGTGCTGTCCACCGCGCCTCCCGGGAAGGCCACCTGACCGGCGTGTTTGCGCATATGCGGCGAACGCTGCGTAAGCAGCAGGCCCGGCTGTTCCCGGCGCACCACCGGGATCAGCACCGCCGCCTTACGCTGATTCAGCGTGGCGCGGTTGACCTGCGGCCGTAGCAGCTGAAAGCGCGACAGAAAATCATCCAGCGTCAGGTTCTCTTTCTCCACCGTTAGTTCTCCAGTTGCTTCAGGATGCGGTTCACCTTATCAAAGGTTTCCTGATATTCCGCCTCGACCTGGCTGTCCGCCACAATGCCGCCGCCCGCAGAACAGTACAGATTGCCGTCGCAGGCCGTCAGCGTGCGAATGGTAATGCTGGTATCCATGGTGCCGCACAGGCTGATATAGCCGATGCTGCCGCACCAGGCGTTGCGGCGGTGCGGTTCCAGTTCGTCGATGATTTCCATGGCGCGAATTTTTGGCGCACCGGTGATGGAGCCGCCCGGGAACGCGGCCCGGAGCAGATCGCAGGCGGTGCGGGAGGCGGGCAGACGCGCGGTGATGGTACTGACCAGATGATGCACTGCCGGGAAAGGCTCGACGACGAACAGCTCCGGCACGCGCACGCTGCCTGGTTCGGCGACCCGGCCAATATCGTTACGCATCAGGTCGACAATCATCAGGTTTTCGGCGCGATCCTTCGGTGACCCGGCGAGTTTCTCCGCCTGCTGGCGATCGGCGTCCGGATCGGCAAGGCGCGGCAGCGTGCCTTTAATCGGGCGGGTCTGAATCGTCCCTTCCGCCAGATGGATAAAACGCTCCGGCGACAGGCTGAGGATGGCCCCCTGTTCCAGACGGACAAACGCGCTGAACGGAGCCCTGTTGCTGGCATTGAGACGGGTAAACGCCTGCCACTCGTCCCCCTGGTATGCTGCCTGGAAACGCTGGGCAAGGTTAACCTGATAGCAGTCGCCGCTTTGCAGATAGGCCTGCACGCGGGAGAATTTTTCCGCGTATTCCAGCGCGGTCATGTTCGAGCGCCAGCCGGAGGTCAGGGTGAACGCTTCAGCTGGAGCAGGCTGTTGTGCCTCAAGCCAGGCCAGACGCGCCTGCACGTCATCATGGCTCAGCAGGGAGACCCTTTTTTTCTGGTGGTCCACAATCAACGCCCAGTCATACAGCCCCACGGCCATGTCCGGCAGGGCAATATCCGCCTGCGCATGCTCGGGCAGCATCTCGAAGCGGCGACCCAAATCGTAGCCAAACAGGCCCAGCGCGCCGCCCTGGAAGGGCAGGTCCAGGTTAGGGGTAGCGGATAAGCCCAGCGCGTTGATTTCCTGCTGAAGCTGCATCAGCGGATCGTCCGTCGTCGACAGATCGTCGGTCGTCAGCGTTTTCAGGGGATCGGCCACCAGAATATCGAAGCGGCTGTACGGGTGATCCGCATGGCCGGAGTGCAGCAGCATGGCAAAAGGAAGATGGCTCAGACGGGCAAACCAGAACTCAGCGGCGTCAGCGCGCCAGGGTAAGGTAACAACAGTGGGGAAGCGCATGTTCATGTATGGCATACTACCGGGCAGCGTGAAATAATTAGCGCGAATAATTTAGCAGGAGTTGACGATGTTTGCAGGTTTACCTTCTCTGAGCCATGAACAGCAGCAGAAAGCGGTTGAGCGAATTCAGGAACTGATGTCCCAGGGGATGAGCAGCGGACAGGCGATTTCCCAGGTGGCGGAGGAGCTGCGCGCCACCCATACCGGCGAGCGGATCGTGGCGCGTTTTGAGGATGAAGATGAAGAGTAATCGGGCTTAAACCGCCGCGATAATCTTGATCTCAACCTTGTATTCCGGTTTCATCAGCGTGGCCTGTACGGTGCAGCGTACAGGCGCGTGACCCGCTACCACCCACGCATCCCAGGCTTTGTTCATCGCCGCGAAATCGTCTTTATTTGCCAGGAAAATGGTCGCATCCAGAATGCGGGATTTATCGCTGCCCTGTTTTTCCAGCACGGCATCAATCTGCGCCAGGGTATTCGCCGTCTGTTCGAACGCATCCGCGTCCAGATTTGACGGTACACCGGTGTAATACAGCGTCTGGTTATGGATCACCACATCAGACCAGCGGGCTTCGGCATCAATGCGCACAATTGTCATAAACGTTTCCTCGTTATTTTTCGTCGTCAGGCGGCAAGACTGCCATATTGTTCTGCCGTCGTCACTATTTGGGGTGGCACAGGAGAAGATGGGCTGACATAATCCCTGTGCAAAAATACAGTGAGAGAGCAACGTGGCAGACGATTTTTCCCCTGAAGGTCAATTAGCGCAGGCGATCCCCGGCTTCAAGCCCCGTGAGCCTCAGCGACAGATGGCGCACGCCGTTGCCCGCGCCATTGATAAGGCCCAGCCGCTGGTGGTTGAAGCCGGAACCGGCACGGGTAAGACCTATGCTTACCTTGCGCCGGCGCTGCGGGCGAAAAAGAAGGTGATAATTTCCACCGGATCGAAAGCGCTGCAAGATCAGCTCTACAGCCGCGATTTGCCTACCGTAGCAAAAGCGCTGAAATACAAAGGGCGTCTGGCCCTGCTGAAAGGGCGATCGAACTACCTGTGCCTGGAGCGACTCGAACAGCAGGCGCTGGCCGGCGGCGATCTGCCGGTACAAACCCTGAGCGACGTCATTATCCTGCGCGCCTGGGCGAACCAGACTGAAGAGGGCGATATCAGCACCTGCGCGAGCGTGCCGGAAGACTCCCCGGCCTGGCCGCTGGTGACCAGCACCAACGACAACTGCCTCGGCAGCGACTGCCCGCTGTATAAAGACTGTTTTGTGGTGAAAGCGCGCAAAACAGCGATGGACGCAGACGTGGTGGTGGTGAACCACCACCTGTTCCTCGCGGATATGGTGGTTAAGGACAGCGGTTTCGGCGAGCTGATCCCGGAGGCGGACGTAATGATCTTCGATGAAGCCCATCAGTTGCCGGATATCGCCAGCCAGTATTTCGGCCAGTCGCTCTCCAGCCGCCAGCTACAGGATCTGGCGAAAGATTTTACCATTGCCTACCGGACCGAACTTAAAGATACCCAGCAGTTGCAGAAGTGCGCCGACCGTCTGGCGCAAAGCGCGCAGGATTTCCGCTTACAGCTTGGCGAGCCGGGCTATCGCGGCAACCTGCGCGAACTGCTGGCGGACATAAATATCCAGCGCGCGCTGCTGCTGCTCGATGATGCACTTGAGCTCTGCTACGACGTGGCGAAGCTGTCCCTCGGACGCTCCGCGCTGCTTGACGCCGCCTTCGAGCGCGCCACGCTCTATCGCGGGCGGCTCAAACGGCTAAAAGAGATCAACCAGCCGGGGTACAGCTACTGGTATGAATGCACCTCGCGCCACTTTACCCTCGCGCTCACGCCGCTGACGGTGGCCGATAAATTCAAAGAGGTGATGGCGCAGAAGCCGGGAAGCTGGATCTTCACTTCCGCAACCCTGTCTGTAAATGACGATCTGCACCACTTCACCGAGCGCCTCGGCATTGAGCAGGCGGAATCACTGCTGCTGCCCAGCCCGTTTGATTACGAAAAGCAGGCGCTGCTCTGCGTGCCACGCAATCTCCCGCTGCCGAACCAGCCGGGGGCGGCGCGGCATCTCGCGGCGATGCTCAAGCCGATGATTGAGGCCAACAACGGGCGCTGCTTTATGCTCTGCACCTCACACGCCATGATGCGCGATCTCGCCGAGCAGTTTCGCGCCACCATGACCCTCCCGGTGCTGCTGCAGGGGGAAACCAGTAAAGGCCAGCTGCTCCAGCAGTTTGTCAGCGCCGGTAACGCCCTGCTGGTGGCAACCAGCAGCTTCTGGGAAGGGGTGGACGTGCGCGGCGACACGCTCTCGCTGGTGATCATCGATAAGCTGCCGTTCACGTCGCCGGACGATCCGCTGCTAAAGGCGCGGATGGAAGACTGCCGCCTGCGCGGGGGCGATCCGTTCGACGACGTCCAACTACCGGACGCGGTCATCACGCTTAAGCAGGGGGTAGGGCGACTGATCCGTGACGTCACCGACCGCGGCGTGCTGGTGATCTGTGATAACCGCCTGGTGATGCGTCCTTACGGCGCAACCTTCCTCGCCAGCCTGCCGCCCGCCCCGCGTACGCGGGACATTAAACGCGCGGTGCGTTTTCTGGCAAACCCAACGGCGGAGTAATTCGCTCCGGAGTGTGCTAAGATGCGCGCCATTTTGTGACTGACCCTTGCGAGAGCGCGACGACTGATGCGAATTCTGGCTATTGATACCGCGACAGAGGCTTGCTCTGTTGCTCTGTTAAACGACGGTGCTGTTTCTGCTCATTTCGAAGAGTGCCCACGGGAACACACCCAGCGTATTCTGCCCCTGGTAAAAGCCATTTTAACCCAGGGCAACACCACCTTAACCGACCTCGACGCGCTGGCCTTTGGCCGCGGCCCCGGCAGCTTTACGGGCGTGCGCATTGGGATTGGCATCGCGCAGGGGCTGGCGCTGGGCGCTGACCTGCCGATGATCGGCGTCTCTACGCTTGCGACGATGGCGGAGGGTGCCTGGCGCATGACGGGCGCGACCCGCGTGCTCGCCGCTATTGACGCTCGCATGGGTGAAGTTTACTGGGCGGAATATACCCGCGATGAAAACGGCGTCTGGCACGGCGAAGAGACGGAAGCAGTGCTTAAGCCTGAAGCCGTTACTGAGCGCCTGAAGCAGCTGTCCGGCGAGTGGGCGACGGTCGGCACGGGCTGGCCGGCGTGGCCAGAGATGGCGAGCGGCACCGGCGTGACGCTGGTGGACGGCAACATGCTCCTGCCTGCGGCAGAAGATATGCTCCCGATTGCCCGTCAACTGCTTGCAGCAGGAAAAACCGTTGCCGTTGAGCATGCGGAGCCGGTTTATTTGCGAAACACCGTCGCGTGGAAGAAACTTCCGGGCCGCGAATGAATCTCAGTAACAGGAACTGAGAAAAAGGAGTCGCATCATGGCGGTTCAGACTAAAGTAGTACGCCTTTTTATGGCAGGCGCGGTTGCCATAGCACTGAGCGGTTGCGTAACCGTACCTGATGCGATCAAGGGCAGCAGCCCGACGCCACAGCAGGATCTGGTTCGGGTAATGAATGCGCCCGAGCTTTACGTCGGCCAGGAAGCCCGCTTCGGTGGGAAAGTGATCGACGTGCAGAACCAGCAGGGGAAAACCCGTCTGGAAATTGCCACGGTACCGCTCGACAGCGGCGCGCGTCCCGTACTCGGTGAAGCCTCTCGCGGGCGTATCTATGCCGACGTTAGTGGTTTCCTCGACCCGGTCGATTTTCGCGGACAGCTGGTAACCGTTGTCGGGCCGATTACCGGTTCGGTGCAGGGCAAAATCGGCAACACGCCGTACAAATTTATGACCATGCAGGTGAATGGCTATAAGCGCTGGCGTATCGCCCAGCAGGTGGTGATGCCGCCTCAGCCAATCGACCCGTGGATGTGGGGCCCACATCCTTATCGTTACGGTTATCCGGGATGGGGCTGGTATAACCCGGGCCCTGCACAGGTGCAAACGATCGTAACTGAGTAACTTACTGTTATTGTTAAGAAAGAGACAGCGGCTCAGCCGCTGTCTCTGTTTTTTTACGGATAAAACGAAAAAAAAGAGTGACGCGCTTCGCAACCTGCAATCTGAACAATTAATAAACTGGTACGCTGAGTTAATATAATGTTAACAAACTGTTTATTATCGGGGCTGTGATGACGACGAACACTCATTTCAGAGGTGATGCATTGCAAAAGGTTTGGCTTAACCGTTATCCCGCAGATGTGCCTGCGGAGATCAATCCTGACCGTTATCAATCCCTGGTGGAATTATTTGAGCACTCGGTAAGACGTTACGCAGACCAGCCCGCGTTTGTGAATATGGGCGAGGTGATGACGTTCCGTAAGCTTGAGGAGCGTAGCCGGGCGTTTGCGGCTTATCTGCAGGAAGGACTTGGGCTGCAAAAAGGGGATCGCGTCGCGCTGATGATGCCGAACCTGCTGCAATACCCGGTGGCGCTGTTTGGCATCCTGCGTGCCGGGATGATTGTGGTCAACGTTAACCCGCTTTACACGCCGCGCGAGCTGGAACATCAGCTGAACGACAGCGGGGCGGTGGCGATTGTCATTGTTTCTAACTTTGCCCATACCCTGGAAAAAGTGGTCGACAAAACCCAGGTGAAGCACGTCATCCTGACGCGCATGGGCGATCAGCTTTCCACCGCCAAAGGGACGCTGGTTAACTTTGTCGTTAAATACGTCAAACGTCTGGTACCAAAATACCATCTGCCGGATGCTATCTCTTTCCGCCGCGCGCTGCATGCGGGCTATCGCATGCAGTACGTCAAGCCTGAAGTCGTCTCCGAAGACCTGGCCTTCCTGCAATACACGGGCGGCACCACCGGCGTGGCCAAAGGGGCGATGCTGACCCACCGCAACATGCTGGCGAACCTTGAGCAGGTTAATGCCACCTACGGGCCGCTGCTGCATCCGGGTAAAGAGCTGGTAATCACCGCGCTGCCGCTGTATCACATCTTTGCGCTGACCATGAACTGCCTGCTGTTTATCGAGCTGGGCGGGCAAAACGTATTGATCACCAACCCGCGCGATATCCCGGGTCTGGTGAAAGAGCTGGCAAAATACCCGTTTACCGCCATGACCGGGGTGAACACCCTGTTTAACGCCCTGCTCAACAACAAAGAGTTCCAGCAGCTTGATTTCTCCACGCTGCATCTCTCCGCGGGCGGCGGCATGCCGGTTCAGCAGGCGGTGGCCGAGCGCTGGGTGAAGCTAACCGGGCAATATCTGCTGGAAGGCTATGGCCTGACGGAGTGTGCCCCGCTGGTGAGCGTCAACCCGCACGATATCGACTACCACAGCGGCAGCATCGGCCTGCCGGTCCCGTCGACGGAAGCAAAGCTGGTGGATGATGAGGATAACGAAGTGCCTCACGGCGAGCCGGGCGAACTGTGCGTCAGAGGGCCGCAGGTAATGCTGGGTTACTGGCAGCGCCCTGATGCGACCGACGAAATCATTAAAGACGGCTGGCTTCACACCGGCGATATTGCGGTGATGGATGACGAAGGCTTCCTGCGCATCGTCGATCGCAAAAAAGATATGATCCTGGTCTCCGGCTTCAACGTCTATCCGAACGAAATCGAAGACGTGGTGATGCAGCACAGCGGCGTGCTGGAAGTGGCGGCGGTGGGCGTTCCTTCCGGCAGCAGCGGTGAAGCGGTGAAGATATTTGTGGTCAAGAAAGATCCTTCTCTTACCGAGGAAGCGCTGATAACGTTTTGTCGCCGTCAGCTGACGGGCTATAAGGTGCCGAAGCTGGTGGAATTCCGCGATGAGCTGCCGAAATCCAACGTCGGGAAGATATTACGACGAGAATTACGTGACGAAGCCCGTGCCAAAGTAGACAATAAGGCCTGAGCTTCACGTTAATCGCCCAGACGCCGGTTAAGCCGGCGTTTTTTATGGGCGCAAACAAAAGAGAATCCGATTTGAATTACCAGATGATCACGACCAACGACGAGCTGGCTTCGCTGTGCGAAGTGACGCGCGACTTTCCTGCCATCGCTCTGGATACCGAGTTTGTCCGTACTCGCACCTATTATCCACAGCTGGGTTTGATACAGATGTACGACGGTAAGCACGTCTCGCTGATCGACCCGCTCGGCATTACCGACTGGGCGCCGATGCGTGACCTGCTGCTGGATACTGCGGTAACGAAATATCTGCACGCGGGCAGTGAAGATCTGGAAGTCTTTCTTAACACCTTTGGCATCATGCCTCAGCCGCTGATTGATACGCAGATCCTCGCGGCGTTCAGCGGTCGTCCGCTGTCGTGGGGCTTTGCCGCCATGGTGGAGGAGTACACGGGCCTGACGCTGGATAAAAGTGAATCCCGTACCGACTGGCTGGCGCGTCCGCTTACCGAGCGTCAGCTGGAATATGCGGCGGCAGACGTGTTTTACCTGTTGCCGATTGCCGGACAGCTGATGAAAGAGGCGGAAGCCTCCGGCTGGCTCTCTGCCGCGCTGGACGAGTGCCGTATGACGCAGCAGCGTCGCCAGGAAGTGGTCGACCCGAAAGAGGCCTGGCGTGATATCACCAACGCCTGGCAGCTTCGCACGCGTCAGCTGGCCTGCCTGCAGCTGTTAGCGGACTGGCGTTTGCGTAAAGCGCGCGAGCGCGATCTGGCCGTGAATTTTGTGGTGCGTGAAGAGCATCTCTGGGCGGTCGCGCGCTATATGCCGGGCAGCCTGGGCGAACTGGACAGCATTGGCCTTTCCGGCAGCGAGATCCGTTTCCATGGTAAAACCCTGCTGGCGCTGGTCGCCAAAGCGCAGGCGCTGCCGGAGGACGCACTGCCTGAAACGCTGCTGAATCTCATGGATATGCCGGGCTATCGTAAAGCATTTAAGGATATCAAAGCGCTGGTGCAGGATGTCGCAACGGAAAGCAAGCTGAGCGCTGAACTGCTGGCGTCACGCAGACAGATTAACCAGCTGCTGAACTGGCACTGGAAGCTGAAACCGCAGAATGGCGTGCCGGAACTGATGGCTGGCTGGCGCGGGGTATTGATGGCCGATCGCCTGAATACCTTGCTGGAAGGTTATCCGCGATAAAAATATGCCGGGCGATATACCCGGCATATTTTCCCCGGTGGCACTGCGCTTACCGGGGCTACGACACCAGGAACCTACGGACGCGACTCTTCCGCTTCCGGAAGCGTTACGTTCAGCTCCAGAATCGAAATATCCCCGTCTTTTTGCTCCAGCTGTACGGTGACCATCTCCGGGTCAATCTGCACATACTTACAGATCACTTCCAGGATGTCCTTGCGCAGCTGCGGCAGGTAGTGAGGCTCGGCGTCGCTACGACGACGCTCCGCAACGATAATTTGCAGGCGTTCTTTTGCGATGTTGGCGGTGCTTTTTTTCCGCGAGAGAAAAAAGTCCAGTAATGCCATAACTTATCCTCCGAACAGGCGTTTGAGGAAACCTTTCTTCTCTTCTTCAATGAAGCGGAAAGGACGTTCTTCTCCCAGCAGACGGTCAACGGTATCGGCGTAAGCTTTACCTGCATCTGCCGTTGTATCAAGGATCACGGGCTCGCCCTGGTTAGAGGCGCGTAATACGGACTGGTCTTCCGGGATAACGCCAACCAGTTTAATGCGCAGGATCTCCAGCACGTCTTCCATGCTCAGCATGTCACCTTTGTTTACGCGACCCGGGTTATAGCGGGTCAGCAGCAGGTGCTCTTTGATCGGATCCTGGCCATTTTCCGCACGGCGGGATTTGGAAGCCAGAATACCGAGAATACGGTCGGAGTCACGCACGGAGGAGACTTCCGGGTTGGTGGTGATGATCGCTTCATCAGCAAAGTAGAGCGCCATCAGGGCACCGGTTTCAATGCCGGCAGGGGAGTCACAGACGATGAAGTCGAACTCCATTTTTTTCAGCTCGTCGAGTACCTTTTCCACGCCTTCACGGGTCAGGGCATCTTTATCACGCGTCTGAGAAGCCGGAAGAATGAAGAGGTTCTCGGTGCGCTTGTCTTTAATCAGCGCCTGGTTCAGCGTGGCATCGCCCTGAATGACGTTCACGAAGTCATATACGACGCGACGCTCACATCCCATGATGAGGTCGAGGTTACGCAGACCGATATCGAAGTCGATAACGACGGTTTTCTTTCCCTTCTGGGCCAAACCAGTAGCGATGGCCGCGCTGGAGGTGGTCTTGCCAACGCCTCCTTTACCCGAAGTAACAACAATAATGCGTGCCATAGAAATTCCTTGTTAAAAAGGGATTAATTCAACGGTTGAACGGTCAACGCGTCGTCTGCCAGAAGCAGGCGAGCCGCTTTGCCATAAAATTCGGCTGGGATCTTGTCGCTCAGCCAATATTCACCTGCGATGGACACCAGTTCCGCCGTCAGGTGAGTACAAAATATTTGCGCGTCCCGATCGCCACTTGCGCCCGCGAGCGCACGTCCACGCATCATACCGTAAACGTGAATATTGCCATCTGCAATAAGCTCTGCGCCAGCGCTGACGTGGCTTGTAACAATTAGATCACAGTTTGGCGCATAAATGCGTTGACCGGAACGAACCGGCACATCAATCATTCGCGTTTTTGTGAGAGCGGTAACGTTTTGCGCCGCAGGAGGGGGCGTTTGTACGGCAGCGGGTGCTGCACGTGGGGTTTTTTCTTTGCCTTCATTAAGAAGAGGCAGCCCCGCACGGTCGATTTCAGCTTTCAACTCGGGATCTTTGCAGCCGCTGATGCCGACAATACGCAGCCCGGTAGAGGAGACCGCCTGCTGGAGACGTGTCCAGTTAACCGGCGCCTCAAGACCGCTGACGTTGATGACGACGGGGGCGTGCTTCAGAAAGGCGGGAGCCTGGGCGATTTTGTCTTCTAACGCCTGACGAATAACCTCGGGTTTTGCATCATGCAAATGAACCACTGATAAGGTGAAGCTACTGCCTTTAAGCTCGATGGGCGTGTTTGACATCCTGGCCTTACTCAATTTGCTATTAACCGCAACCATTCGCTGCGATATTCCGAAGAGTATCAGGCATGTTATAGTCAGGAGTATATTGAGGCAAGCAACCACCCATTAATTCAGAGTAAAAACATGTTTTGTGTGATCTACAGAAGTACAAGCCGTGACCAGACCTATCTTTATGTCGAAAAGAAAGACGATTTTTCACGCGTGCCGGAAGAATTAATGAAGAACTTTGGCCGACCACAGCTGGCGATGCTGCTGCCGCTGGACGGCCGTAAGAAACTGGTGAATGCCGATCTGGAAAAAGTGAAAACGGCATTAGCCGAGCAGGGCTATTATTTACAGCTTCCACCGCCGCCTGAGAATTTATTAAAACAGCACCTCGAGGCGTCCGGGAAAAAATAGCCTCAGCTGTTTTCGGGCATAACACATCAACCGATTAGGGGTCGAGCATGTATCAACATCATAACTGGCAAGGTGCATTACTGGATTATCCCGTCAGCAAAGTGGTCTGCGTGGGCAGCAACTATGCGAAGCATATTCAGGAGATGGGCAGCGCAACCCCAGAAGAGCCGGTCCTGTTTATTAAGCCCGAGACGGCGCTATGCGACATCCGCCAGCCGCTGGCGCTGCCGCAGGGGCTGGGGTCGGTACATCACGAAGTAGAGCTTGCCGTGCTGATCGGCGCCACGCTGCGCCAGGCTTCCGAAGAGCATGTCGAGAAAGCGATTGCCGGCTACGGCGTGGCGCTGGATCTGACCCTGCGCGACGTGCAGGGCAAAATGAAGAAGGCAGGGCAGCCGTGGGAAAAAGCCAAAGGCTTTGATAACGCATGTCCGATTTCAGGGTTTGTTCCGGTGAATGAATTTACCAACGATCCGCAGGACACTCCGCTCAGCCTGAAGGTTAACGGCGAGATCCGCCAGCAGGGCACCACGGCAGATATGATCCACAAGATTGTGCCGCTGATCGCCTACATGAGCCGTTTCTTCACCCTGAAGCCGGGCGATGTGATCCTCACCGGCACGCCGGAAGGCGTGGGCCCGCTCGCCAGCGGCGATGAGCTTGAGGTCGGTTTTAACGGCCTGTCGCTAAAAACCCGCGTGCTGTAACCGCATCTTGCCGCCTGCAAAGGGCGGCAAAACTTGCAACCACGTGCCAGACTCGTTATAAGGTGCGCTTTCTTTTGACGTGTGGACATCCTGATGAACGACATTCCTTTCTGGCAAAGCAAAACTCTTGACCAAATGACCGACGCGGAGTGGGAATCGTTGTGCGACGGCTGCGGGCAGTGCTGCCTGCACAAGCTGATGGATGAAGACTCCGATGAGATCTATTTCACCAACGTCGCCTGCAGGCAGCTGAACATTAAAACCTGCCAGTGCCGCAACTACGAACGCCGCTTCGAGTTCGAGCCGGACTGCATCAAGCTCACCCGTGAAAATCTGCCGACCTTTGAGTGGCTGCCGCACACCTGCGCGTATCGCCTGCTGGCGGAAGGGAAAGAACTGCCGAACTGGCATCCGCTGCTGACGGGCTCAAAGGCGGCGATGCACGGCGAGCGGATTTCGGTGCGCCATATTGCGGTGAAGGAGTCCGAGGTACGGGACTGGGAAGATCACATCATGAATCACCCTAATCGGTGATAATAAAAAACCCGCCGTGGCGGGTTTTTGCTTTTACCTTCCAAACAAATCGCGTTTCTTCGGTTTGAACGGCTGAGCGATCAGCACCAGCAGCGCCACAACGAAGTAGGCCACAAAAATGCCCACCAGCCACTGCGGCATCTCCAGCGTCAGGAATTCCCACTGACGTACGGAGCAGTCACCGGATGCGACAAACACCTGCGGAAGCCACTTATCCAGCGGCAGCCAGCTCGGGAAGCGGGCGGCGAAATCACAGGTCATAAACGGTGACGGATGCAGCTGCATCATGGTGTGCTGCCAGGAAAGCTCAATCCCTTTCCAGGCGCTGTACAGCCAGATGGCAATACCCACATAGCGCAACGGCGTTTTTGGGGCAATTGCGCCCACCAGGCCTGCACCCATAATGCCGAACAGCGCGCAGCGCTCGTAGATGCACAGCACGCAGGGCTTGAGTCCCATCACGTGCTGGAACCACAGCGCAACCATTTCCAGCGCAAAGGCGGTCAGGGCCATCAACAACCACGCTCCGCGACCGCGGGAGCACTGGTTTAAAAATCTCAACATAATCATTTCCCTGGAACATGCTTAGAAAGCGCAGTGTAAACGAATTTTAATGCGCCGCAAGTATACCCGCTTGTAGCAGCCATTGCGTACAGGGAACGAGAGTAATTTTGATGCACAGCAAACCAACAACGGTGAGCACCAGCGTGTACGGCAGCGCCATCCAGACCATTCTTCCATAAGAAAGCCGTATGAGTGGCGCCAGCGCCGAGGTCAGCAGGAAGAGAAATGCCGCCTGGCCGTTAGGTGTTGCAACGGAGGGCAGGTTTGTTCCGGTGTTGATGGCTACCGCCAGCAGGTCGAACTGCCCGGTACTGACGATCCCTTGCTCCATCGCCGCTTTGGCCTCATTGATATATACCGTCCCGACAAAGACGTTATCGGAAATAGAGGACAACAGACCGTTAAATAGATAGAACAGCGTAAGCTGCGAGTCCGGCGAGGCCTGAAGCACAAACGCGATAATCGGTGCGAAAAGGTGTTGGTCAATAATCACCGCCACGACCGCAAAAAAGACCGCCAGCAGCGCGGTAAACGGCAGAGCTTCGGTAAAGGCTTTACCAATAGCATGTTCGTCCGTTACCCCGCTAAAGGTGGTGGCAAGAATAATGACGGAGAGGCCAATCAACCCGACTTCGGCAAGATGCAACGCCAGCGCGGCGATAAGCCAGATGCCGATGATCCCCTGCGCAATCAGACGCAGCGTCTCCTGGCGCGTACGCTGTTTGCGGCTCTGCTCGTCAAATTTATGCAGTTCATTGCGGACCGGTTCAGGCAGCTGTGCGCCGTAGCCGAACAGCCTGAATTTTTCGACCAGAATGCAGGTCGCTAACCCGCAGACCAGCACAGGCACGCTGACGGGGGCCATGCGCAGGAAAAACTCGCCAAAATGCCATTCAGCCGCTTTCGCGATGATCAGGTTTTGCGGCTCGCCCACCATGGTCATCACGCCGCCCAGCGCCGTACCGACCCCTGCGTGCATCATCAGGCTGCGCAGAAACGCGCGGAACTGTTCCAGCACGTCGCGGTTATGCGCCTCGACGTGGCTATCGTCCTGTAAATCCTCACTTGGGCGAGAGGAGGCCACGCGGTGATAAATGCCGTAAAATCCGACGGCGACGCTGATCACCACCGCGACAACGGTGAGCGCATCCAGGAAGGCCGACAGAAAGGCGGCGGCAAGGCAAAACGCCAGCGAGAGGATCGTTTTTGACGTAATGCTCAGCAGCAGGCGGGTAAAGATAAACAGCAGCAGCTGTTTCATAAAGTAGATACCGGCCACCATAAAAATGAGCAGCAGGAGCACTTCCAGATTGGAGGCCAGCTCTGCTTTTACATGCTCTGCGGACGTCATGCCGATGACAACGGCTTCAAATGCCAGCAAACCGCCGGGCAGCAGGGGATAACACTTCAGCGCCATGGCCAGGGTGAAGATAAATTCTGCCACCAGCAGCCACCCGGCGATAAACGGATCCACGCTAAAAATGATGGGATTAACGACCAGGAAAACCAGCAGTATCAGTTTGTACCAGTCAGGAGAATGACCTAAAAAATTGCGCCACAGCGCGCGCCCAAAAGAAATTTCCACAACAGACGTCCTTCCCGTTAAGTAATACAAAACATCAGTATACGCAAAAATCGCGGCCCGGAGGCGGATAAGACCGCATTGTAAATTTCACAAAAATGAAACGGCGATCCCTCTTTTCTCACTTTGCCGCGCTACCTGCCGTTGCACGCCTCTGGTATGATGAGTCCAATTTGCAAAAAGCTGTGTAATGGAAATCTCACTATGGTCATTAAGGCGCAGAGCCCGGCGGGTTTCGCGGAAGAGTACATCATTGAAAGCATCTGGAATAATCGTTTCCCTGCGGGGTCCATTCTTCCGGCTGAACGCGAACTCTCTGAACTGATTGGCGTCACTCGCACCACGCTGCGTGAAGTGCTTCAGCGACTGGCGCGTGATGGATGGTTGACGATCCAGCACGGCAAGCCAACAAAGGTAAACAACTTCTGGGAAACCTCGGGGCTGAACATTCTTGAAACGCTGGCGCGCCTCGACCACGAAAGCGTGCCGCAGCTGATTGATAATCTGCTCTCCGTGCGCACCAACATCGCGACTATTTTTATTCGTACCGCTTTCCGTCAGCATCCTGAAGATGCGCTTGCGGTGCTGGCCAGCGCGAATGAAGTTGAAGATCACGCCGACGCCTTTGCCACCCTCGATTACAACGTGTTTCGCGGCCTGGCGTTTGCCTCCGGCAACCCGGTTTACGGCCTGATCCTCAACGGTATGAAAGGGCTCTATACCCGCATTGGTCGTCACTACTTCGCTAACCCTGAAGCCCGCAGCCTGGCGCTGGGCTTCTACCATAAGCTGAGCAAGCTCTGCACCGAAGGCCTGCACGATCAGGTATATGAAACCGTACGCCGCTACGGCCACGACTCCGGTGAAATCTGGCACCGTATGCAGAAAACGCTGCCGGGCGATTTGGCGATTCAGAGTCGCTAAAATAAAAAACCTCTCAATCGAGAGGTTTTTTTTCGCCCGGTGGCGCTACAGCGTATTCAACCGCGCCGGGCAGCGTTCCAGCAGCTCCACGCTGCCGTCCTCATTCTGCTGCTCCAGCTGCACGTCAAAGCCCCACAGGCGGTGCACGTGCTTCAGCACCTCTTTACGTCCTTTATCCAGCGGTGCGCGGTTGTGCGGGATATAGCGCAGCGTCAGGGAGCGGTCGCCGCGCAGGTCCACGTTCCACACCTGAATATTGGGTTCAAGGTTGCTCAGGTTGTACTGGGAGGAGAGGCGGGAGCGGATCTCCCGGTATCCTTCCTCGTTGTGGATCGCGGAGATCTCCAGATAGTTGTTGCGGTCATCGTCCAGCACGGTGAAGAAGCGGAAATCGCGCATGATCTTCGGCGACATGAACTGGCTGATAAAGCTCTCATCCTTAAAGTCGCGCATCGCAAAATGCAGCGTTTCCAGCCAGTCAGAACCGGCGATATCCGGGAACCAGTACTTGTCCTCTTCCGTTGGCGACTGGCAGATGCGCTTAATATCCTGGAACATCGCAAAGCCCAGCGCATACGGGTTAATCCCGCTGTACCACGGGCTGTTGTAGGGCGGCTGGAACACCACGTTAGTATGGCTGTGGAGGAATTCCATCATGAACCGCTCGGTGACTTTCCCCTCGTCATACAGATGGTTGAGAATGGTGTAGTGCCAGAATGTTGCCCAGCCTTCGTTCATCACCTGGGTCTGTTTCTGCGGATAGAAATACTGGCTCACCTTACGCACGATACGCAAAATCTCGCGCTGCCACGGCTCCAGCAGCGGGGCGTTCTTCTCCATAAAATAGAGCAGGTTTTCCTGCGGCTCGGACGGGTAACGACGCGCTTCGGCAATCGTTTTTTCCTCCTCACGCTTCGGCAGGGTGCGCCACAGCATGTTCACCTGGCTCTGCAGATACTCCTCGCGGCTTTTCTGCCGGGCTTTCTCCTCCTGCAGAGAGATTTTCTGCGGGCGTTTATAGCGGTCCACGCCGTAGTTCATCAGTGCGTGGCAGGAGTCGAGCAGCTTCTCTACCTCGTCCACGCCGTAGCGCTCTTCACAGTCGGTAATGTATTTACGCGCGAAGATCAGGTAATCGACGATGGAGCTGGCGTCCGTCCAGCTGCGGAACAGATAGTTATTTTTAAAGAAGGAGTTATGGCCGTAGCAGGCGTGCGCCATCACCAGCGCCTGCATGGTAATGGTGTTCTCTTCCATCAGATAGGCGATACACGGGTTGGAGTTAATGACGATCTCATACGCCAGCCCCTGCTGGCCGTGCTTGTACAGCCGCTCCGTTTCAATGAATTTTTTACCAAACGACCAGTGCGGATAGTTGATCGGCATCCCGACGCTGGAGTAAGCGTCCATCATCTGCTCGGAGGTAATCACCTCAATCTGATGGGGATAGGTATCCAGGCGATACAGTTTTGCCACCCGGTCGATTTCGGCGAGGTAGACATCCAGCAGCTCGAAGGTCCAGTCGGGTCCATCGCTCAGACGTGTGTTGTCCTTGTTCAGGGAATCAATAGTAGCCATTAGCGCGCCCTCGTTGTGGGTGCTCTCTCTGTCTGGAGAGCCTCCTTTCAAGCATAGATCAACGTGTTAAAAAGCGTGCTGGCGCAGAAATTTTTTCTTTGCGATTTCCCGTTTTTGATACGGCAAAAAAAGCGCACGCATCAGAATTTTATGCTGGTTAAAAATAAAGCTCAGCAGGAGATCCCAAATTATCCCTGTCCCCTGATGCTGGGGGATGTGTGAGGTAAGTCACCATAAAAAAGTCGTATGTTGAATAATATTTTCAACTAGGTTATCAATCTGTAATTAGATGATTGTTCTTTTGCTCATAATGGAGTGGCTATGCGTGTTGTCATACTGGGAAGTGGTGTCGTTGGCGTAACCAGCGCCTGGTATTTAAGTCAGGCGGGACATGAGGTTACCGTTATCGATCGTGAATCCGGCCCGGCGCTTGAAACCAGTGCGGCAAATGCCGGTCAAATCTCTCCTGGCTATGCGGCCCCGTGGGCGGCGCCCGGCGTGCCGCTGAAGGCGATCAAATGGATGTTCCAGCGCCACGCGCCGCTGGCCATCAGCCTTGACGGCACGCAGTTCCAGCTGAAGTGGATGTGGCAGATGCTGCGCAACTGCGACACCCGGCACTATATGGAAAACAAAGGCCGCATGGTGCGTCTGGCGGAATACAGCCGTGACTGCCTCAAAGCCCTGCGCGCGTCGACGGGGATTGAGTACGAAGGCCGTCAGGGCGGCACGCTGCAGCTGTTCCGCACCGAGCAACAGTATGAAAACGCCACCCGCGATATCGCCGTGCTGGAAGATGCCGGTGTACCGTATCAGCTGCTGGAAGCCAGCCAGCTGGGGCAGGTGGAACCCGCGCTGGCCGAAGTGGCCCACAAGCTGACCGGCGGTCTGCGTCTGCCGAATGACGAAACCGGCGACTGTCAGCTCTTTACCCAGCGGCTGGCGCACATGTGCGAGCAGGCAGGGGTAAAATTCCGCTTTAATACCTCCGTCGACAAGCTGCTGTCGGAAGGCGAAAAAATTTACGGCGTGAAGTGCGGCGACGAGGTGATAAAGGCGGATGCCTACGTGATGGCGTTTGGTTCCTACTCCACCGCCATGCTGAAAGGCATCCTCGATATTCCGGTCTACCCGCTCAAGGGCTACTCATTGACTATCCCGGTGAAAGAGGAGAGCGGGGCGCCCGTCTCAACCATCCTGGATGAAACCTACAAAATCGCCATTACCCGCTTTGATAACCGTATTCGCGTCGGCGGCATGGCGGAGATTGTCGGCTTCAACACCGAGCTGCTGCAGCCGCGTCGTGAAACGCTGGAGATGGTGGTGGGCGATCTCTTCCCGCGCGGCGGGTTTGTGGAACAGGCGACGTTCTGGACCGGCCTGCGTCCGATGACCCCGGACGGCACGCCGATTGTGGGCCGCACGCCATACAAAAATCTGTGGACCAATACCGGACACGGCACGCTCGGCTGGACGATGGCCTGCGGCTCGGGCCAGCTGCTGAGCGACCTGATTTCCGGGCGCACGCCGGCAATTCCGTTTGACGATTTAAGTGCTGCGCGCTATCAATCAGGATTTACGCCATCGCGTCCTCAGCACCTGCACGGCGCGCATAATTAAGGAGTTGTCATGTCCCGTCCTGTTCTGGCTCAGCTGGATCTGCAGGCCCTGAAGGAAAACCTGCAAATTGTTCGCCGGGCAGCACCTGGTTCGCGCGTCTGGTCAGTCGTCAAGGCAAACGCCTACGGCCACGGTATTGACCGTATATGGAGCGCGCTCGGCGCGACAGACGGTTTTGCGTTACTGAATCTCGAAGAGGCCATCCTGCTGCGCGAGCGCGGCTGGAAAGGGCCTATTCTTCTGCTGGAGGGGTTCTTCCACGCGGACGATCTGCCGCTGCTGGATAAGTATCGCCTGACCACCAGCGTTCACAGCAACTGGCAGATTAAAGCCATTCAGGATGCGAAGCTCCACGCTCCGCTGGATATTTATCTCAAGGTGAACAGCGGCATGAACCGCCTGGGCTTCCAGCCTGAGCGGGTGCATACGGTCTGGCAGCAGCTGCGTGGCCTGAAAAACGTCGGCGAAATGACGCTGATGGCGCACTTTGCCGATGCGGAAAAACCGGACGGCATTGCTGATGCTATGGTCCGCATTGAGCAGGCGGCTGAAGGGCTCGATTGTCCGCGCTCCCTGTCGAACTCGGCGGCGACGCTGTGGCATCCTGAAGCCCACTATAACTGGGTGCGTCCGGGGATCGTTCTGTACGGTGCATCACCCTCAGGCCAGTGGCAGGATATTGCCAACAGCGGCCTGAGGCCGGTCATGACCCTGCGCAGCGAGATCATCGGCGTGCAGACGCTGAAGGCGGGCGACACGGTAGGCTACGGCAGCCGCTTCCGGGCGAAGGGCGAGCAGCGGATTGGCATCGTCGCGGGCGGTTATGCCGACGGCTATCCGCGTATCGCGCCGACCGGCACGCCGGTCTGGGTGGATGGGGTGCGCACGGGCACGGTGGGGACCGTCTCAATGGATATGCTGGCCGTTGACCTGACGCCATGCCCGCAGGCGGGCATCGGTTCACCGGTCGAGCTGTGGGGCAACGAAATCAAAATTGATGACGTGGCGGCCGCGGCGGGAACGGTAGGGTATGAACTGATGTGTGCCCTGGCACCAAGAGTGCCGGTTGTGACGGTGTAACTTGTATCTTTGCCGGGTGACGCGAAGCCGCCACCCGGCAAAAAAACTACTCCGCGTCCTCTTCCATCGGCCTCAAACCGACCTTCCGCACCGCGTTATCTTCTTTTTCTGCCACCGTCCAGATCATCCCGGCAAACTCCACCTGGTCACCCACAACCGGCGCAGCGCCAAGCCGCTGCTGAATGATTTCTCCCAGCGTTTGCGGGTTGTCACCGTCTTCTGCACCTTCATCCAGGCCATAAATCAGCGCCACATCCGCAAATTTGGCGCTGGCTTCCAAAATAAAATCGCCGAAGAAACGCTGGTCCAGCGACACGGGAGGCGACTGGCTGAACAGCTTGCCCAGCGCGGGCAGGTCGCGCTCGCGGCCAATGACGCACAGAATATCCCCTTCGCGCAGGCGGGTGCTGCCGGTCGGGTGCAGCAGGACATTATCGCGGAACAGGGCGGCAATGCGCGTTTCAGTCGGCATGTGCAAATCGCGCAGCGAGGCCCCCACGCACCATTTGTCGGCGCTCAGCTGGTAGACGAACTGCTCCCACGGGTTTTCCGGGTGAATGTCCAGCCCCACGCGGGAGACCGGCCAGCCTACGGGCGGCACCACCACTTTGGCCTTTTTCGCCGCCCACCCGAGCGACGTGCCCTGGAACAGCAGGGAAATCAGCACCACGAAGAACGCCACGTTGAAGAACAGCCGCGCGTTGTCGAGACCGGCCATCATCGGGAACACCGCAAGGATAATCGGCACCGCGCCGCGCAGGCCGACCCAGCTGATAAAGACGCGCTCGCGCAGGTTAAAACCGCGAAACGGCAGCAGGCCTGCAAATACGGAAAGCGGACGGGCGAAAAAGATCATCCACGCCGACAGCAGCAGCGCCGGAACGGCGATCGGCAGCAGGTCCGACGGGGTCACCAGCAGGCCCAGCACCAGGAACATGCCGATTTGCGCCAGCCACGCCAGGCCGTCAAAGTTCTGCAAAATAGCATGACGGTTGCGAATAGGGCGGTTGCCCATCAGGAACCCGCAGAGGTAGACGGCGAGAATACCGCTGCCGTCCAGCGCGGTGGTGACGGCAAAAATGAGAATGCCGCCGCTCAGCGCCAGCAGAGGGTAAAGTCCCGAGGGCAGAGAAATGCGGTTGATCGTCTGCTGTAACAGGTATCCCCCCGCCAGGCCGATGACAATCCCCAGCCCGAACTGCTGCAGAATATGCAGGGCAAACATCCAGCTCAGGCCCGTCTCGTGCTGCTGGATCATCTCTATCAGTGTGATGGTCAGGAACACCGCCATCGGATCGTTACTGCCGGATTCAATCTCAAGCGTTGAGCCAACGCGTTCGTTAAGCCCTTTACCCCCAAGCAGGGAAAAGACCGCCGCCGCATCGGTAGAGCCAACGATTGCGCCAATCAGCAGGCCTTCCATGAGATTGAGATTGAAAAGCCATGCGGCCATCATCCCGGTGAGGCCGGAGGTGATCAACACGCCGACGGTCGCCAGCGACAGCGCAGGCCCTAAGGCCACGCGGAAGGAGCTCGCCTGAGTTCGCATCCCGCCGTCGAGCAGGATCACCGCCAGCGCGAGGTTACTCACCATGTAGGCGAAGGGATAGTTATCGAAGGGGATACCGCCGATGCCGTCAACGCCGGCCAGCATGCCGATGGCCAGGAAAATAACAAGAATGGGTATGCCAAGACGCGATGAAAATGAACTTAATAAAATACTGCTGGTTACAAGTACAGAACCCAGAATGAAAAGGCTGATTATCGCTGCGGCATCCAATGTTCTCTTTCTCCCACCTCAATGTTAACGCTGTTACTAAAACCCTAACATATTAACAACGGCAACAGCGTTTTATTAAGGGGGTTTTTTATGCTTTTATGACCGGATGACCACCGATCGTTAACCGACTGCCCGAAACATCATGTGTAAGCGTCGCCTGCGCGCCCAGCGCAAGGGTAACGGTCTGCTGTTCATGGCCGAAATCCAGACCGGTGATAACCGGAATATCCAGCCGCGAGCGGATGAAATCGACCATCGTTTCCAGGGAGTAGCCCGCATCATAGTCATTCGGGGCAGAGCCGCTGAAGCTGCCCAGCACGATCGCGGACTGGCGATCGAGAATACCGGCATGATAAAGCTGCAATAACATGCGCTCGACGCGGAACGGATGTTCGTTAATATCCTCCAGCACCAGAATGCCGTCCTTGATTTGCGGCATCCACGGCGTGCCGATGAGCGAGACCAGCATCGCCAGGTTACCGCCCCAGAGCTGGCCCTCACATTCCCAGTGCGGTCCATTGCCTTGCCATTCCACGCTGTAGGTGGGATTGCGCAGCGCGCGCCAGAAATGCTCCACGGTGAACGCGTCCAGTTCCGGCGCGCCGAAGTTACCGGCCAGCATCGGGCCGCTAAACGTGATGACGTTATGCAGCGCCAGAAGACCAAGCTGGATGGCGGTGAAATCGCTGTGGCCGCATATCAGCAGCGGATCCTGCTGCTGGCGCTGAGCCAGGCCCTGCCAGTCAATGCTCTCAAGCAGCCTGCTCGCACCATAGCCGCCGCGCACCGCAAGGACTATTCGGTTTTCGCCCTTCAGGTTCACCAGGCTATTGATATCATTTAGCCTCTGCGCTTCTGTTCCGGCAAAACGCTGCTGGCGGCGGGGGATAATTGTCTGATTTTCTACCTGATGGCCGGATTCCAGTAAGCGCTGAACGCCCCGCTGCGCCGCGTCCTGGTTAATACAGTAGCCCGATGGCGCGATGAGATGAAACTGAGACATGGCAATTCCTTGCTGAATGAGAAACTAATTGTCTATATCATGCCGCGTATACGTCGCCTGCTTCAAGGGCGGCGCACCGCGATGACCGGCTATAAGGATAGATGACGTGAAATTGAGATGGTTTGCTTTTTTGATTGTTTTGCTGGCTGGCTGTAGTTCAAAACATGATTATCAAAACCCGCCCTGGAATCCGGAAGTACCGGTGAAACGGGCCATGCAGTGGATGCCGATCAGTGAAAAAGCCGGGAAGGCATGGGGCGTCAGCCCGCGGCTGATCACCGCCATTATTGCGGTGGAGTCCGGCGGCAATCCTACGCTTGTCAGCAAATCCAACGCGGTGGGGCTGATGCAGCTGAAAGCCTCTACGGCGGGGAGAGAGGTCTACCGCTATATGGGCTGGAGCGGCCAGCCGTCGACCAGCGAGCTGAAGAACCCGGAACGCAATATTTCTATGGGGACCGCTTACCTGAGCATTCTGGAACACGGCGTGCTGAAGGGCATTGAGGATCCGGAAGTGATGCAATACGCGCTGGTGGTCTCGTACGTGAACGGCGCCGGGGCGCTGCTCAGAACTTTCTCCTCTGACCGCAAAGAGGCGATTGAGGAGATCAACGACATGGACAAAGATGAGTTCGTCGAGCATGTGGCGAAAAATCATCCGGCACCGCAGGCGCCTCGCTATATCTGGAAAGTACAGAAAGCGATGGATGCCATGTAATGCCGCAAACGGGCGGCGCTCGCTGCCCGACTTTTCTTACAGAACCTTATTCGCACGTTCCCGTGCTTCCCGTTCCAGCGAATAGATAATGCGCTGCAGCTCGCGCTCCGCGCCGGGCCCGACGTTCATAAAACGGAAGCTCAGACGCGGCGTGGTAATCGTTTCATTTTTGCTGTCCACCACCGTGCGCTCGCTGATGGCAATCAGCTGTGCATCGAAATAAAAACGGCCCCAGCCCGCCATATCCAGTTCTATTTGCGTAAACCGCATGCCTTCTACCAGACCCTCCGGCTTCGGGGTATCCATCAGCGCGCCCATTCCGCCCAGCGACAGGTCAAAGAGACGGAAGCGGATCTCTTTTTTGTCCGGCATTTTGGCCTTACAAAAATAGGCAGGATGAAGGGGGGCGCTGATGCGGAAATATTCACGGCGCTGGACAAACCAGAGATTGCCAGGAAGGAGGGTAACAAAAGCCGGAAGTCCCTGGTATTCGCTCAGTTCCAGTCGCGGCAGGACAAATTCCACTTTGGCCCCATGGGTTTCGGCCATGACCACGATATTCTCTGCTTTCAGCGCCGCGCGGTTTTCATACTCCAGGCTGCCCAGGTCAATAACCAGCCTCTCCTGCGAGACGTCAAGGATCTTGCTGATAAACTGATTATTCGACCAGCTGATGCGCAGCGGCACTTCGCCTTTTTGCAGGTCGCGTAATACCCCTAATACAGCCAGCGGATTTTGCTTGAGGAACTGCTCACTGTAATGACTCACGCCGGATGGCTCCTTGATTGATGACAGACTGTCTTAGTGTTATCGGCAATCCACCCTCAAACTTAATACAAACCGGTGAGATTTTTTTACCGTTGTCCGCAGGATAAGTCGGTGAGACGAAACTGGTTTTCCGGTGATGACCTATACTTAAGTTAGCTGTGCAGAAGGTTTTCTGCACATGCGTTTAATCTGCAAGAGGGCATTGCTATGGGTATTATCGCCTGGATTATCTTTGGCCTTATTGCCGGCGCTATCGCAAAACTGATCATGCCGGGAAACGATGGCGGCGGCTTTATTTTGACCTGCGTACTCGGGGTCGTTGGTGCGGTTGTAGGCGGCTGGCTGGCGACGATGTTTGGTTTTGGTGGTGACATCAGTGGTTTCGACATGCACAGTTTCCTGGTCGCTGTCGTGGGAGCCATTGTCGTGCTGGGCATATTCAGATTACTGCGACGAGCATAAAATGACAGAACGGCTCTCTGCGGAGGGCCGTTTTTTTTGCCGCTATATTGATTTGCTAATCTAAATGATAATAATTGTCGTTCCGTATTGCATGTAATAACAAGACGACATTATGAACTCCTCACGTTTTACGTTATGCACCCTGGCGGGTGCCGTCACGCTGGCATTGCAGGTCCAGGCTTTCGCCAAAGAATCAACCATTGTCGTCACGGGCTCAGAGCAGGGCAGCGCGCTGCCGGCCTGGACCAACAGCGCCACCAAATCGGCCGTTGCCGAAAGTAAAACGCCGCAGGTTATCAACACGCTCTCTGCGCCGGAGATCGAAAAGCGTCACGCGAACTCCGTGAATGAAATCCTGCGCTATGCCCCAGGCGTCTCAACCGAGGTGCGGGGGAATACCTCCTATATGAGCGAATACAAAATTCGTGGCTTTACCGTCGATCAGGCGTTTTACAACGGGCTGCAGCTACCCTATAACGTCACCGGTAACACCAAGGCGCGCATCGATCCGCTGTTAATAGAGAGCGTCGATATACTGAAAGGGCCTTCATCGGTGCTTTACGGCGGCGGTTCGCCGGGCGGGCTGGTAAATATTCAAAGCAAAAAGCCGCAGCGGGAAGCCCGAACCGAGGTCGGTTTTAACACCGGGAACCGTAATCTGAAAGAAGGTTACCTCGATTCGACCGGACAAATTGCCGACAGCGACTGGAATTACCGCCTGCTGGGTAAGGCGACGGAGAATGACGATCAGCCGCACACCAGCCGCTATGAAAATTATCTGGTCGCCCCGTCCGTTACATGGCAACCCGACGGTAAAACCCGCCTCACCCTGGATGCGCTGGCGCAAAACTCCCCGAGCCTGACGCCGTCTAACCCGCTGCCGCTCGCTTATCTGCGGTCCAAATATGCCGATCGCCGGGATTACGCTGGAGATGAGTGGAGCGGGTTTAAGCAGCGGCAGTGGATGCTGGGCTACAGCTTCGAGCATGAGTTCGACAGCGGCTGGGGCTTTAATCAGAAAGCGCGCTATTTCGACGTCGATACCCACCAGAACAGCGTCTACGCGACGGGAACGGGAAGTGAGGTCTATCAGCTTAACCGCTTTGCCTATACCACCGATGAAGATCTTAAGAGCTTCAACATCGACAACCAGGTGACTAAAACCGTTGCGCTGGGCGAATGGAAACACCATCTGCTGGCCGGGTTTGACTATCAGAGGCTGAACTCCCATTTCCACTACCGCTACGCGTCGACTACGCCGGGCATGGATATGCGTAATCCGGACTATTCGCAAATCCACGAAAGCGCGCTGGGGCTCTACACCGCCCAGAAAAACCGTCTCAGCTACCAGCAGAACGGGTACTACCTGCAGGATCAGGTGGAATTTGGTGGCTTAAATCTGTTAGGCAGCCTGCGCTACGACGATTACCGCTCCGTCACCACCGATTACCTGCAAAACGGCGATAAGGCCTGGGTATCGCAGGATCGCGTTACCAAACGCCTGGGGGCGCTTTACGCCTTCGATAACGGTATTTCGCCGTTTATCAGCTATTCAGAAGGTTTTGCACCGGTCTCGCCGCAGGGGACGCTCACGGCGAAAGACGTCAAGCCAACCACCAGCAAGCAGGTGGAAGGCGGGGTAAAATATCTGCTGGCAGAGTACGCCACGACGTTTACCGCCTCGGTGTTTAACATCCGGCAGAAAAACGTCGTCACCTCCGACCCGGGCTTCCTGAACTACCGTCAGACTGGTGAAGTGGAATCCAAAGGCGCGGAGCTCTCCGCCATCAGCCGCCCGACTGACAACCTGACGCTGATTGCCAACTATGCCTACACCCACGTAATTAATACCGAAGATGATAAATACCAGGGCAAGCGTCCTACTCAGGTGCCGGAAAATGCGTTCAACCTGTGGGGGGACTACACCTTCGAGAGCACGCCGCTGAAGGGGCTGATGCTGGGCGCCGGGGCGCGCTATACCGGGCCGATGGAGATTTCACCGTCTAACGATGCGGGTAAGCTGGGGGGCACTACGCAGTACGATCTGGCGGCGTCGTACCGGATGGGCGAAATTCTGCCTTCGCTGGCGGGGCTGACGCTTAAGGCGAGTATGCAGAACATCACCAATAAAGAGACGCTGACCTGCTACGATGCGACCAACTGCTGGATTGGGCGTGACAGGACGTATCAGCTAGGGGCGAGTTACAGCTTCTAAATCCCTGTGAGTTCAAAATGAAGGCCGGGTAAGGCGTAGCCATCACCCGGCAATACTCCCTTACTGCGCCGCAGCTTTCACCGGCGCAGCCTCATCGTTCGCCGCAGGCTGATTTTCCGGCACGCTGTCGCACGGTTTCTCTTTCGGACAAACCAGATCCAGCATTTTCAGCGTCACGCCGTTACTCCAGCCGAACCCATCCTGGAGCGGATATTCACCGCCGCCACCGCCGGTACCGGTAGAAGAGACATCATATTTCTCCACCAGCTTCTTCTCGCGGTCGTAAGTATGCTGAACGTTCTTCAGGAAGCGCCAGGTCACGTCCATTGCAACCTTATCCTGCCCATAGTTCTGCAACCCTTCCGTTGCCACCCACTGCAGCGGCGCCCAGCCGTTTGGCGCATCCCACTGCTGGCCGCTGTTGATGGTGGTGGTGGTAATACCCCCCGGCTTCAACAGGCGCGCGGAGGTGGCCGCGGCCACTTTATCGGCGCGATCCTGTGCCGCCGCCTTCACGTAGAGCGGGAAGAGGGCCGCCGCCGTGAGCTGGTTGCGCACCTTCTTACTCTTGAGATCGTAATCGGCGTACCAGCCCTCTTTATCGTTCCACAGGTGGCGCTCAATGGCTTTTTGACGCGCGGTGGCTAATGCCTCGTATTTACTCGCCGCCGCGCTGTCGCCCGCCTCCTGGCCTGCTCGCGCGAGCAGTTTTTCCATTTTAAACATCAGGGCGTTCAGATCGACGGGCACAATGCTGGTGGTGCGGATGGTGCCGAGCTTTTGCGGGTCGTCCATCCAGCGGGAGCTAAAGTCCCACCCCGAGGCCGCTGCGGAGCGCAAATCGCGGTAGATTTCCGTCGCAGGCCGGTTAGGGTTGCTCTTCGCCGTGGTGATATCGTCAAGCCAGGACTCCGGGCGCGGGGTATCGCGATCGTCCCAGTAGCGGTTGAGTACGGAACCGTCATCGAGCTTCACCACGCGCTGGTTAGCCTGCCCTGGCTGAAGGCTTTCTACACCCTCCATCCAGTAGGTGTACTCTTTTTCCATTTGTGGACGGTATTTTTTCAGCGCGTCTTTGTCATGCGTCGCCAGCAACTCAACCATCAGTGAGAAGAACGGCGGCTGGGAGCGGCTCAGGTAGTAGCTGCGGTTGCCGTTGGGGATATGGCCGAAGGTATCAATCTCATACGCAAAGTTATCCACCATATCGCTGATTTTGTCCCAGTGGCCGCTCTCCGCCAGGCCCAGCATGGTGAAATAGCTATCCCAGTAGTAGACCTCGCGGAAGCGCCCGCCGGGCACAACGTAAGGTTTCGGTAACGGCAGCAGGGAATCCCATTTGTTACTGGCTTTATCCGTGGTGCGCGTCAGCACAGGCCAGAGGTCGTCAATGTGCTCACGTAAGCTTTGTCCCGCAGGCGGCACATATTTTTCACCTTCCGCAGGCAGCGTGAAGTTCATCTCCACAAAGTGGCGCAGGTCAAAGCTTGTCTGGGTGTGCTGCATCCGGTAATCCGCCAGAATCATCAGCGGGTCGCTTTTGGGAACGGCATCGGCAAAGGTTTTCTGATCGGGAAACAGTTTGGCACTCTGCACGTCGTTAAACAGAGGGCCAAGCAAAATATCGGGTGAATTTTTCTGGTAGGCTGGTTGTTCTTCAGCATAACTCATCGTTGCCACACCGAGCAGCGCGCCTCCCAGCGCGAGGTGCAAAAGAGCAGGGCGTAAAGTACGAGGTCTTATCATCGGTTCGTCTCCTGTATTCCTGAGCAGCGTGACCGCTGTTATCAATCACCTGAAAACCTTAGACGAATATTGCCCGCTTCGCGTGTTGAATATCCCATTTTGCGCAGAACCAGACAATTTACCGCTTCGCACGCCCTGTCCGGAAGGATTTGTTGTGCAACAAAAAAAATAATAGAACCCAAAAGGCTATGTAGTCGAAATGGCGATGCTCTCTATTTGCGTATTCACTTTTATAATCAGGATGGATTTTATGAAATTAAAAAAAACGGTAATACTGATAAGTGCATTTTATTCCGGCGCTTAGACAGCAGCAGGCGGCCGCCGCGCAGGCAGCACCCGCCGTTCTTGTGCAGTCCGAAGAGCCGGTGAGCAAAGCCGAACCGCCAAAGCTGACGCTTTCAGGGTTTGGTGATATTAAATTTTATGGTGACGTGGAGTTTAATATGGATGCCGCCAGTAAAACAGGCAGTCTGACCTCCATTAAGCAAAGCGCTAATAGCGACCGGGCACCGGGATATAAATAACGCCGGGATATTAACGGGCGTAATTTATGAGGTTTTGATGGTTATAGAAAAATAGATAACGGCAATTTTGCCGGATTTTCCGTTCAGCCTCTCGGCGGGAAAATGTATCTCGATGATGCGGTATTCTTCTTCGGTTCTGTGAACGACTGGGAAATTAAAGTCGGACGATCTCTACAGCGACGGCTACGGGTTTACTATGACCTGGGACGGGCTTAAAACCGATCCGGAGAACGGCGTGGTCATCAACCTCAACACCGCTTACCTGGACGCGAAGGGCGAGTACAATATTCATACCATCCATACGTCGTACCTGATCCCGAACGTCATGAAGATGAAAAACTTCAACATCTATCTGGGCGCGTATGCGTTCTGGGTCAACGCTTCCCCGAAAGCGGGCGATAAGAAAAACGACGATCGCTACGGTGGCCGCGTGCGCTTTTAATACTCTTTCTGATGCCAGCCTGCCGGTCAGACCTCTTCCGGGGCCTGGCCGGCTTCCCGCAGCGTGCCCGGCGCATGGCCAATGATGCGCTTAAAGGCCCGGCTAAACGCCGCCAGCGATCCGTAACCCAGCCGCAGGGCGACCGTTTCAATCGGCTGATTTTCGTGACGAATGTACTGAATCGCCAGCCGCATTCTCAGTTCGCTGAGATACTTTGCCGGGGTCGTCCCCGTCGCGGCCAGAAACCGTTCGGCAAACACGGAGCGTGAGGTGCCCGCTTCTTTCGCCAGATCCGCCACGCTCCAGTTCAGGCCAGGCTGCTGGTGCATGGCGTAAATGGCCCGGCTCAGGCGCGGATCGCGTAAAACCTGCACCCAGCCGGTGGCTTTACCGCAGCCGCCCTCAACCCAGCCGCGCACAATTAACGCCGCCACCACATCAGCCAGCCGGGCAAGGATCCCGGCGAACCCGGCCTGACGGGTCATGGATTCTCGCTCCATCGCCGCCAGTAGCGGATGAATTTCCGGCCAGGTGGACATCAGCCGGCTGACCATCATCACTTCCGGCATTGCTTTGATCAGCGGCTGCATCCCGCCGAGCTCAAAATCCATACACCCGCTAAAGATGATGGTGTTCTCGCTCTCCGGACAAGGCTCGCAGGTAATGGCGCACACCGAGCCGCAGATAGGTTCGCTCGGAAAAGCGTTCACCGGGGTAATGGCTGCCTGCGCGTCAGAGAGCAGGGCGTGGGCATTCCCGCCAGGAATAAACAGCGCGTCGCCGCCGCTCAGTTCGAAGGTCGCACCGCTCTCCATACGCAGCAGGGCGCTACCGTGGCTCACAAAATGGAACTGCGCCTTACCGGGCGCCTGGTGGAACGCCACGCCAAACGGCGCGCTGGCTTCAATCCGTCGGTATTTCACACCCGACAGGCGCATGCCGCGTAAGAGTTCGCTGATCAAATCGGGGGACTGAACGGTCATGGCGCAACTCCGGACGAATAATCAATAAGTGGAGATTATATGTCATAGATCGTCCACGGTGAACCCTCTATGCTTTTGCGACAGTTGTCACATTTTTATAACGGGAGAACAACAGATGAATTCATGTGTCGTGGCGAGAGAGGCCGTGGCGCCAGCCAGACCCGCCTGGCGGGCCGTCTATTCACTGGGGCTGGGCGTGTTTGGGTTGATAACGGCTGAGTTCCTGCCAGCCAGTTTGCTGACGCCGATGGCCGCGAGTCTGGGCGTCAGCGAGGGCATGGCCGGGCAGGCCGTCACCGCCACCGCGCTGGTGGCACTGGTCACCGGGCTTCTGATTACGCCGGCGACCAAAAGTATCGACCGTCGCTGGGTACTGATGTTTTTCTCCGTGCTGCAAATCATCTCCAGCCTGCTGGTAGCCTTTGCGCCCACGCTGCACGTCCTGCTGATGGGGCGCCTGCTGTTAGGGGTCGCCATCGGTGGCTTCTGGGCGATGTCGACGGCCACCACGATGCGCCTGGTTCCGACGGATAAAGTACCGAAGGCGCTGGCGGTGATTTTCTCCAGCGTGTCGATTGCCACCGTGGTTGCTGCCCCGCTAGGGAGTTATCTGGGTAGCCTGATCGGCTGGCGCAACGTCTTTGTGCTCTGCATACTGCCGAGCGTACTGGCGCTGCTGTGGCAGATCTGGGTGCTGCCGTCCATGAAGCCCGAGAGCAGCGGTAGCCTCAGCACGCTGTTCCGCGTGCTGCGTCGACCGGGCATGATCGGCGGCATGCTGGCCACTATTCTGATCTTCAGCGGCCATTTCGCCTTCTTTACCTACCTGCGCCCGTTCCTGGAAACGGTGGGGCAGGCGAACGTTGAGACCATTTCACTGATCCTGCTGGGCTTTGGGCTGGCGAACTTTGTCGGTACTTCCGTTGCCGGACATCTGCTGGCACGTAATCTGCGCCTGACGCTGGCGCTGGTGCCGTTCGCCATGGGCATACTGGCGCTGACGATGGTGGCGTTTGGCCATCTGGCAATGCTGGACGGTTTCCTGGTGGCGCTGTGGGGCTTTGCGTTTGGTCTGGTTCCGGTGGGCTGGTCAACCTGGCTTGCCACCACCGTTCCGGATGAAGCCGAAAGTGCAGGGGGGCTGCTGGTGGCCTCAATCCAGCTGGCGATAAGCGCCGGTGCGGCCGGGGGCGGGGCGGTATTTGACCTTAACGGTGCCAGCGGCGTATTCGCCGGAAGCGGGTTCCTGCTGGTGACGGCGATGGTGATTGTGTTGATGGGCGTGAAAGTGAAAGCGGAATGATTTTTTGCCGGGTGAGCGTTCGCGCCACCCGGCTCCAGGCTTACAGCCCTTTCTTATCCATTAGCACCGCCAGATCCACCAGGCGGTTAGAGAAGCCCCACTCGTTGTCATACCACGCCAGGATCTTCACCATGTTCCCGCCAATCACCAGCGTGGAAAGCCCGTCGATAATGGAGGAGCGCGGGTCGCCCTGGTAGTCGCTGGAGACCAGCGGTTCATCGCTATAGCCCAGGATCCCTTTCAGAGGCCCGCTGGCGGCCGCGTTGCGGAACGCCTCATTCACCTCTTCGGCGGTTACGCTACGGCTGAGCGTTACCGTTAAATCCACAATCGACACCACCGGCACCGGCACGCGCAGGGAGTACCCGGTCAGCTTGCCGTCCAGGGAGGGGATCACTTTGCCCAGCGCTTTCGCCGCGCCGCTGGAGTAAGGCACAATCGACAGCGCCGCCGCGCGCGCGCCGCGCAGATCTTTTTCCGGCTGGTCGTGCAGCGCCTGGCTGTTGGTGTAGGCGTGCGTCGTGTTCATCAGACCATGCTCGATCCCGAACTGCTGATGCAGCACCTGAGCCGCCGGCGCCAGACCGTTAGTGGTACAGCTCCCGTTACTGACGACCACGTGCTGAGCCGGGTCGTAGCGATCGTGGTTCACTCCCATCACAACCGTCAGATCGTCATTTTTGCCGGGCGCGGAGATGATGACGCGCTTTGCGCCACCCTGCGTGACGTGCACCGCCGCTTTTTCCCGATCGGTAAAGAAGCCGGTGGCCTCAATTACCACGTCAACACCAGCATCGCGCCACGGAATATTTGCCGGATCGCGTTCGCTAAACACCACAATCCGCTGACCGTCCACCTGCAGCGCGCCGTCAGCCGCTTCAACGGGCGCGGGCAGTTTGCCCAGAAGGGAATCATGTTTCAGCAGGTGGGCGAGGGTTTTACTGTCCGTCAGATCGTTAATGGCCACAATCTGAAGATCCGGGTTACCCAGCGCCGCGCGTAGGAAATTACGTCCGATACGGCCGAAACCGTTAATACCGACCTTAACCATGGTGCACTCCTTATCTCTGTTGTCTGGAGTCACTGTAGGCGCGGGGCCGGTTGGCGTAAACGACAAAAAAGGATCAGATTACGCCATCTTGCGGCAGTGGAAGCGCTGGCGGTACTCGCCTGGCGTGAGGTGGAGCTGTTTCTCAAACACGCGGCGCAGGTTAATGCTGGTGCCAAACCCGCTTTGCTCGGCAACCCGCTCAAGGGGATCATGGGTCTGCTCAAGCAGCTGTCGGGCGGCGGCCAGGCGCGCTTCCGTCACGTAACGGGCAGGCGAGACGCCCGCGTCGCGGGTAAAAACCCGGGTGAAATTGCGCGGGCTCATCGCCACCTTTTCGGCCAAATTTTCCACGCACAGGTCGGCGGTGAGGTTCTGCAGGATCCAGGTTTGCAGTTCGCTGATAGGCCCCGATGCGCCAGACTGCTGCAGGCTATAGCGGCTGAACTGCAGCTGTCCGCCGGGGCGACGCAGATACATCACCATATCCTGCGCCACGTCGCGGGCGAGGGTAAATCCGTAGTCGTCTTCCACCAGCGCCAGGGTCAGATCGAACCCGGAACTCACGCCGCCGGAGGTCCAGATGGGGCCATCCTGAATATACAGCGGGCCGCCTTCGACGTGGATAGCCGGGTACTGGGCTTGCATCGTCTCCAGCAGCCGCCAGTGGGTGGTTGCGCGGCGGCCGTCCAGCAAGCCGGTCTGGGCAAGCAGCATCGCGCCCCCGCAAATGGAGGCGACTCGCCGGGCGTGCGGGGCAGCGAGGTGCAGCCAGTCCACCACCGCCGTGCTCTCCTGCTCGTTGATCCCGCGTCCGGTGATGATAATGGTGTCCAGCGGTTCGCGCGGATCCAGCTCCGGCAGGCGATAGTCCGCCAGCAGGTTCAGGCCAGACTGGCCGTGGATCACCTGGTGGGGCTGCGTGGTGGCAATGATGATACGGTAGCGGGGCTGGGTAAGCCCTTCCGGATGCAGCCGGTTGGCCTGCATCAGAATGTCGGCGATACCGGCGGCCTCAAACAGCATGCCGCCGTCAGGTACGATAATTAATATTTTCTTCATGTCCTGAAAAGTACATTTACCACAGAATAAGTCAAGCCGGGCGTGACCCTGCGTTTCCGGCAAAGCAAAGCGATTTAAGTTCTTTGTCATTTCAGGCGTTATCCCCGATCGTCAGAGCATTGTCTCTGGCGAAACGGCGTCTGAAGGAATGAGTAAACGAAGCTCCCTCTATTTACATCCGCAGCAGCGCAATCACATCCACCGACTTGCATCTGGGGTTCTGTGGCGAAGTGAACTCCCTACGTGGCTGCTGATCGTCATTATCTATACCGGCTGGTTTTCCACCCTAACATTCTGGCAAACGCTCGGCCTGCTTCCCGCCACGCTGCTGCTTATCTGGTTTACCGCCTGGTACATGTCCCTGCAGCACGAGCTGATCCACGGGCATCCCACCCGTTTTGCCTGGCTTAACCAGCTGTTCGGCACGCTCCCGCTGGCGGTCTGGTATCCGTACGGCCTGTACCGGGATTCCCATCTGGCCCATCACCGTCACGATAGCCTGACCTTTCCGGCGGATGACCCGGAGTCGTATTATTTCACCGAGGCGAGCTGGGCGCGCTTTTCCCCGTGGCAGAAGCGCCTGATCCGGGCCCGGAATACCTTTGCCGGGCGGCTTCTGCTGGCGCCGCTGCTGGATATCCTTCAGACGCTGGGCAGCGCCGGGGCGGCGTTTCGTCATTTTCACCTGCGGGCGATGGCGATGTGGCTGGTTCACGCTCTGCTGCTGGCGGCACTTTTCGCGTGGATGGTGCATCACGACTTTTCACCCGTCTGGTTTGTGCTGGCGGTAAGCTATCCGGCGCTGGCGCTGACCAAAGTCCGCTCGTTCTACGAACATCGGGCGGCGGACGATCCGCTCGCGCGCTCGGTCATTAACGAGGCCGGGCTAGTCTGGCGGGTGCTGTTTTTGAATCTCAACTACCATTCTATTCACCACGATTTACCGGGCGTTCCCTGGTACGGGTTGCCGACGATCTACCGGCAAAACCGGGAGGCGTACCGGCTGCGTAACCACGGCTTTGTGGTCCGGGGCTACGGTGAATGGCTACGCCAGTTCTGGACCCGGCCAGTGGAGGTCACCGTCCATCCCGGAAAACAACAGGAGGAGAGGTATGAGTAACCTGCTGGCGTTTCCCATGTACGCCGTGGATCGCGGCGATACCCGCGCGCTCTGGCTGGCGGTGCAGCATCTGCTGGCCGCGCGTGGCGTGCCCGTCGATCGTACTCCCGGCTGGCCAGAGTCTGACCTGCTGGCCCACTGGCAGCAGCCTGAGCTTATCCTCAGCCAGACATGCGGCTACCCGCTGGTGACGCAGCTCCCGGAGGTACAGGTGGTGGGCTGTTTTCACTACGCGGCTTCGTGCTGCGAAGGATTCCAGTACCGCAGTTTTCTGGTAGCGCGCGCGGAGGAAAGGCATCTCACGCTGGCGGATTTCCGCGGACGTCGGGCGGTTTGTAATTCGGAAGACTCGCAGTCCGGCTATAACGCGCTGCGAAAAAAGGTGGCTCCCCTGATTGTTGACGGGCCATTTTTCTCACAAACGTCCTTCAGCGGCAGCCACCGTCAGTCGCTGATTGACGTGCAGCGCGGGAAGAGCGATATCGCCGCCATCGACTGCGTGACCTGGGCGCTGCTGGAGCGTCATGAGCCGGAACGGCTTGCGGGGCTGGCGGCGTTCGATCGAACGCCGCTGACGCCAGGGCTGCCATTAATCACGTCGCGACGCACGTCCCCCGAAACGCTCAGCGCCATTCGCGATGCGCTGCGCGAGCTGGTGAGTGCGCCGGATTACCGGGAGGTCTGCGCCGCAGTGCTGATCGGCGGTTTTAGCGTGGTGTCGCGGCAGGCTTACGCCTCCTTGTCCGCGTGATAAATCGCCTGCGCGTCGGTAAAGCAGCGCAGCGCCAGCGAAGAGACGGGTTTCTGCCTGCGCATAATCAGGCCGATGGGAGCCTCAATGTTCGCGTCGACGATGGGGACAATCCTGAAAGTGCTGTTCAGGGCTTCCAGCCCGTTATTCAGCGGCATCACGGCGCAGCATACGCCGCTCTGAACCGCCTGAATGATCTGGAACGTGGAGTCGCTCTCAAAAACGGCCGTCGGTTCGATGCCAGCAGCTTTAAAGCTGGCCTCCATATGCGCCCGGTAGTGCATCCCTTTGGTCAGGAACCCCAGCGGAAAATCCGTCAGGTCGTGCCAGGTCAGCGTCTCCGGGGTAAGCTGGAAATGACGGGTGTCGTGGAGCAGCCCCATCTTCGTTTTGGGAAGCTGAATAATGTCAAACAGGCTGGTGTCGATGCTGTTCAGGTAGCAAATCCCCAGCTCAAGCTGATTGCGGCTGACGCCGTCGGCAATCTGCGCCGAAGACATAGAATAGAGGCTGTAGGTCAGCTCCGGGTACTTTTGCGTAAGCAGGCGGATAAAGATCATCGGATCCACGCTCGCCAGCGGTACCATCCCCAGACGTAATTCACCCACCACCTGGCCTTTGCACAGCGCGGCTTCCGCCTGCAATCCGTCGTGCGCGGCAAGAAGCGCGCGCGCCCATGCGAGAATGCGCTCTCCCTCCGGCGTAAACCCTTCAAAACGCTGCCCGCGCACGATCAGCACCAGCCCCAGCTCCTCTTCCAGGCTGCGGATGCGCATGGAGAGGGTCGGCTGGGTGATGTTGCACCGCAATGCCGCTTTACCAAAGTGGCGGGTCTCGTCGAGCGCGAGTAAATATTTTAACTGTTTTATGTCCATCACTCTTCTCTGCGCGTAAAGCCTTACAGCATGCGGATCTCTTTCGAGCGCAGGGTAATGCGAACCGGAACCGATTTATACGACGGCGTACCGCTGTCCTTATCGAGATAATCGAGCGGCACCAGCACGTTGGCCTCCGGGTAATACGCGCCGACGGAGCCCGGGGCGATGTTGTACGCCACCACCGTAATATCTTCCAGACGCTGCACGCTGCCTGGGAGGGCGGTTTCGATATCCACGCGATCGCCGTGTTCCAGCCCTGACTGCGCCATATCTTCTTCGTTCATAAACAGCACGTCGCGGCGGCCAAATACGCCACGGTAGCGATCGTCCAGGGCGTAAATGGTGGTGTTGTACTGATCGTGGCTGCGCAGCGTGATCAGGCGCAGCACATGCTCGCCTTCACCGCTGGCGTTTTCCTGTACGCCGTCGAAAACCGAGAACATCGCTTTGCCCGTTGCGGTCGGCCAGATACGCTGTGTCGGAGGCAGCGGCATGCGGAAGCCGCCGGGAACACGGATCCGCGCATTGTAGTTCTCAAAGCCCGGAATGGTCTGCTCGATCAAATCGCGGATGCGGTCGTAATCCTCGACCAGCGTCAGCCAGTCCACGCGTGTTTCCGGCAGGGTAGCCTTTGCGAGGCCTGCGACGATGGCAGGCTCCGAACGGAGCAACGGCGAGGCGGGTTTCAGCTTGCCGGAGGAAGCATGCACCATCGACATGGAGTCTTCGACGGTGATGGACTGGCGGCCGGTGGCCTGCATATCCAGCTCCGTGCGGCCGAGGCACGGGAAAATAAAGGTCTCTTTGCCCACCAGCAGATGGGTACGGTTCAGCTTGGTCCCGACGTGCACGCTCAGATCCAGTTTACCCATCGCCGGGAAACCGTTCTCGTGGTCGGGCATCGCGACGGCAAAGTTACCGCCGAGGCAAATGAGCGCTTTTGCGCGACCGTCGATCATGGCCCGCGTCGCCTGCACCGCATCGTGTCCGTGACGGGAAGGGGGCTCAAAGCCAAACACCTCTTTCAGGCGGTTCAGGAAGGCCGGGGCAGGCTTCTCGCTAATCCCGACGGTCCGGTTCCCCTGAACGTTAGAGTGGCCGCGCAGGGGGCAGATCCCCGCGCCGGGCTTGCCGATATTCCCGCGCAGAAGCAGCAGGTCAGCAATCAGGCGGACGTTCGCCGTGCCTTTATTGTGCTGGGTAATCCCCATTCCGTAAGTAATGATGGTGGCGTTTGATTTGGCATAGGCCTCGGCCACCTTTTTGAGCGCCGCCTGGCTGAGCCCCGACTCGCGCTCAATGTCGTCCCAGCGGGTCTGCGCGATATCGGCGGCAAAATCGTCAATACCCCGGGTGTGTTCTGCAATAAACGCGCGGTCAAGCACGTCACCGCGTCCGGCCTCCATCTCCAGAAGGTGTTTAGCAATCCCTTTCAGCGCGGCGGCATCGCCCCCGGCCTTCACCTGGAAGTAGGTCGAGGCGATGTCCGTAGAGCTATAGGTTGCCATTTCAATCACGCTTTGCGGGTCGGCAAAACGTTCGAGGGCGCGCTCGCGCAGCGGGTTGAAAACGATAATCGGCACATTGCGACGCGCCAGCTCGTGCAGGGTACCCATCATTCGCGGATGGTTGGTGCCGGGGTTGTGACCGATGGAGATCACCAGCTCAGTCTTGTCGAAATCGTCCAGCGAGACGGTGCCTTTCCCAATTCCGATGGAGCGCGGCAAGCCGACGCTGGTGGCCTCGTGACACATATTCGAGCAGTCCGGGAAATTATTGGTGCCGTACTCGCGGGCGAACAGCTGGAACAGATACGCCGCTTCGTTAGAGGCGCGCCCGGAAGTATAGAACTCGACCTGGTCCGGTTCGAGCCCGCGCAATATTTCCCCGATGCGTTGAAACGCCTCGTCCCAGTCGACGGGCCGGAAGGTATCGCTGGCCCGATCATAGCGCAGGGGATGCGTCAGACGACCATAACCTTCCAGCTCAAAGTCTGATTTAGCCAGTAGCGAGGAGACGCTGTTTTCCGCCAGAAAATCGGGCGTCACGCGCTTACTGGTCGCTTCCCAGGTTACCGCTTTCGCGCCGTTCTCGCAGAACTGGAATGTCGACTTGTGCTCTTTATCGGGCCACGCGCAGCCGGGGCAGTCAAAACCGTCCGGCTGGTTGGTACGCAGCAGCGTCGCGGGAGCGTCCAGGGTATCCATTTGGGTACGTACTGCAATGGCCGTCGCCTTCAACGCGCCCCAGCCGCCGGCAGGACCATCGTAGTGTCTGATACCGGGAACTGAGCGTCTTTTCGTGTTCATACTGACTCCTACGTGTTTGGTCGCGCAACGGCTGGGTAATAAGCAAAAGCAATGACTGGCGGAGATGGAAATCCACGCGGTCGAGTTACGGCTCTTGCCTGTAATTATCTTTATAACAATGAGTTAAAAATGTTGGCATGCAACTATTTAAAGAAATTATAACGAAATTTTATCATTTTAATAATAAATTGTATCTATCATCCGGTAGGCAGGATAGATAGCGTCGAGAGGGAAAGCATGTAGCGCAGGTAAAATTTCGAATGAAAGAGACGGCCGCTCAAAAGTGGAAACATGGCGGCTGACAGGCGCTGTAGCTACGTCGGTATTCGAAATAGTGACGAGAAGGTTTACTCAGGCTTAATGATTAATAGAAATATATAATCACTTAGAGGGTTATTATCACAACATGAAATATAAGTTATTTTGAGTCGTGAAATTAAAGGCGCAGTCAATAAGTTAAATAGTGATGGTGTCGTCAGGTGATGCGGCAATATTAAACATACCCTGTTAGTGCAACAAATAATTCATCGTCGATATCTTCTTCTGATATCACCAAAACGACATTTCTACTAATTATGGTAGTGGCGATAATAGCATTATTGCGTTAATGAAATCCGTTCTCTTTTGAATTTTATGCTTTAATAACAGTGTGTTATATCATTAGAAGGTGTTGAAATAAGTAGATCCAGGCCATGTCGGGGTTTTTTATCAGATTAATCCTATAATGTTTTGGCTGCTTCAATTACCACCACTTACGCTGCGGTAAATATTGAATTGAAGCAAAGCTCATGTAAACTTGTTTACCGTTTGTCAAAATATGTCAGGAAGACGCTGGGCCTTATTCTGAAGGGCTCGTGCGGTAGCTATGCCTTTAAATTAGTAACACCCCGAAATTATCCTGACTATTTTAACAATAGCACCTAAGTCAAATTTCATCCCCTTATCTCCATCATCAAAATATCGCTACGGAAAAGCATATGAAAATGCGCGTACTGTTTTCACTTCTGTTTGTAATGGCGGTGGCGGGCTGTAAAGCGCCACAGAAACCGGCAATCACCGACGACACGATCGTGACCAGCCAGGTCAACGGTGTCACCCTGACCCACCGTCACGCCGTGGTGCCGCCAACGGAATTCGCCCAGCTCAACGAGCCTTATCGTGCCATGTACCCGGCCTCCCTGATGAGCCGTCCTGATTTTGGCGGAAAGGTTATCCGTACGCTGGAAACCGGAAAAACCTATGTAGTGCTGGGGCAGGTTGAACACTATTGGATGGCGCTCGCCGATGAGGGGAACGACCAGCTGATTGGCTACGTCCCGATGCGTGCCGTTATCAAAGCCGACCAGTACGAAGCCACCGTCCGCAAACAGGCCATTCGTCCTAAGGTGCGTAAAAAAGCGACCTGCGTCGATGTGGATGGCAACAGCAAAGCCTGCAAAGACAGCGCTAACGGTACCTGGATCCTGAACTAAACGGCTTTCGTGGGCGTATTTTTATGAATAATAAAAAGTTTCATAGGCTGTGGTTAGTCTTTTACGCGGCGATTTTCGCCCTTGTCAGTGGTTGTACGTCGTCTTCACACAGCGACCCTTCCCGCTACAATCTGCAGTTTCAGGCTCATCCACAAATCAATGATTCTGCGCCACTTAAAGTCCGGGTGCTGTTGTTGAAATCCGATGCGGATTTTATGTCCAGCGACTTCTATTCCCTGCAGAACAACGCGTCAGCAACGCTTGGCGCGAATCTGCTGAACAGCGACGTTTTCTTCCTGATGCCGGGACAGCTGTCCAAAACCCTCAGCGGTCAGAGCGATCCTGAGGCGCGTTATATCGGCGTGATGGCGGAATATCAGAAGCTGGACGGTAAAAAATGGCGCGTTTCACTCCCGCTGCCTGTGCCAGGCGAAAATCATATCTACCAGTTCTGGAAATGGTCCGCGGATGAACTCCAGGCCAACGTTTTTCTCGACGTAAACGGCATTCGGGTCATCAGCCAGTAACGCGCTTCACAACAGGAAACACATCATCATGACCAAAGCAGAAAAGGTCGTCTGGACCGAAGGCATGTTCCTGCGTCCACACCATTTTCAGCGGACTGAAAGTTATCTGCTCAACCATGTTCGTGAGTGGGGTGCGCTGCAGCGTTCCTATCTCTGGGGCTTTCTCGACGTAGAACTGGACGAAGCGATGCTTCGCCAGGGCTGCATTGCCCTGAGCTACTGCAGCGGGTTACTGCCGGACGGCACCTTTTTCCAGGTCCGCAACGGACGCAATGGTCCCGCGCCGCTAAAAATTCCTGACAATCTCACCAACGAAAAGGTGGTGCTCGCGCTGCCGGTTCGTCGTGGCGAGCGGGAAGAGGTGATTTTCAGCGAAGAGCCTGCCTCACTGGCCCGCTTCGTCGCGTTTGAGCAGGAGGTGGAGGACGATAACGCCATGTCGGTGGGTGATGCCACCGTCCAGTTTGGCCGCCTGCGCCTGACGCTGATGCTGGAAAAAGACCTCACGGCAGAATGGACATCCATCGGCGTGGCGTTTGTGACTGAAAAACGCAACGACAACCACGTGCGGCTGGATAACAGCTACATCCCGCCGATGCTGAACGCCAATAACAGCCCGCAGATCTACAGCATGATCAACGATCTGCACGGTTTGCTGGTGCAGCGCAGCCAGCAGATTGGCGGCCGCCTGCGTCAGCCTGGCCGCTTTAACACCTCTGAACTGATTGAATTTACGCTGCTTTCGCTCGTGAACCGTCATCTGGGTGAGGTTTCACATTTAAAAACGCTGCCGCTGCTGCACCCGGAAACGCTCTGGCGCAGCTGGCTGCCGTTTGCCACCGAGCTCACGACCTGGACGTCGCAGCGCACCACCGAGAGCGTGCTGCCGATCTACGATCACGACGATCTGGCGAACTGCTTCAGCAAGCTGATGCTGATGCTGCGCCAGGGGCTGTCGCTGGTGATGGAAGACCACGCCATTCAGCTGCCGCTTAACGAGCGCTCGCATGGCCTGAACATCGCCACTGTTCCTGAAACCAGCATGGTGCGCGAATTTGGCTTCGTGCTGGCGGTGAAAGCAAACGTGCCGGGCGAACACCTGCAAACCCATTTCCCGGCGCAGATGAAAATTGCCCCGGTCTCGAAAATTCGCGATCTGGTTCAGCTGCAGCTGCCGGGCATTATGCTGCGCGCCATGCCGGTCGCGCCGCCGCAGATCCCGTGGCATGCCGGCTACAGCTACTTCGAGCTGGAGAAGGGCAGCGAGCTGTGGCACGAGATGGATAAGTCCGGCGCATTCGCCCTGCACCTTGCAGGGGAGTTCCCGGGGCTGGATATGGAGTTTTGGGCCATCCGTAGCCCGACAGAATAATAAAGCGAGCGCTTAATATGCAGGAACGACAGGATAGCGGCAGTGATGCCGCGTTTACCGGAGCCAGTAGCAACAATCAGCTGGTGGCGGCCGCCAATCCGCTGCTCAACGCGATTCCGCAGATCCGTCATTCGGTATCACATGACGATCAGGTGGCGTTACGCCAGCGCCTGATCGATGAGATTCGCCGTTTTGAAGTCCGCTGTCAGCAGGCGGGGCTGCCCTACGAAGTGATCGTCGGGGCGCGCTACTGCCTGTGCACGGCGCTGGACGAGGCCGCCGCGCTGACTCCCTGGGGCAGCAGCGGCGTCTGGTCCAGCAATGGCCTGCTGGTGACGTTCCATAACGAAACCTGGGGCGGCGAAAAGTTCTTCCAGCTGCTGGCGCGCCTGTCGCAGAACCCGCGCGAGCATATCCTGCTGCTGGAGATGATCAACTACTGCCTGCTGCTCGGCTTCGAGGGGCGCTATCGGGTGCTGGACAATGGCCGCACCCAGCTTGAAACCATCAAGCAGCGGCTGTGGCAGATGATCCGCGGCGTGCGCGGCAGCTATCCGCCGCCGCTTTCTCCCCATCCGGAAGATCGTCCGGTGCTGCGCAAGCTCTGGCGGCCGATGGTTCCCCTGTGGGCCTGCGTGGCGCTGGCCGGGTTTATCGCCTGCCTGTTTTATATCGTGCTTAACTGGCGCCTTGGCGACAACACCAACCCGGTGCTGGCGAAGATTTATCAGTCCCAGCTGCCGGAAACCACCATCCAGCAGCCGGCGCGTCAGCTGCCCGCGGTGCTTAACCTGCGCGGCTTCCTGAAGCCTGAAATTGAGGCGGGCCTGGTGGCGGTAAAAGACCAGGCAGATCGCAGCGTCGTGATCCTGAAGGGCGACGGGCTGTTTGCCTCCGCCTCGACCGTCGTGCGCGACCGCTATGAACCGGTCATCAACCGCATTGCGCAGGCGATGAACAACGTCAGCGGCAAAATTCTGGTGGTGGGCTACAGCGATAACGTGCCGATCCGCAGCGCGCGCTTTGCCTCTAACTACGAGCTCTCACTGGAACGCGCGCGCTCCGTACAGAAAATGCTGCAGGGAAGCCTCTCTCAGCCTGGCCGCGTGAAGGCGGAAGGGCGGGGCGAGATTAACCCGGTGGCGCCGAACACGACGCCGGAAAACCGCGCCCGTAACCGCCGTGTGGAAATTACTCTGCTGGTGTCGCCTGAAAACACCCAGGCCGAGCTGAACGGATTGCCGCAAGGAAACTAAGGATGCTGACTACACTTCTTTCCATTCTGACCAACCGCATTCTGTGGAGCTTCCTCGGCGTAACGGCGCTGGCGGCGGTGATCTGGATGATTGGCCCTCTGCTGTCCATCGTGGACACCCGACCGCTCGAATCCGAACAGAACCGCATCATCAGTATCGCCGTGGTCTACCTGCTGTGGGCGCAGGGCCATATTCTGCCGCGCCTTTATAACGCCTGGTTGAACCGCAAGCTGATGGACAAGCTCAACGAGAACACCACCAGCCCGGAGGCGGCGGATCCGCAGCAGCGCCTGAACAGTGAGGAGCAGATCCTCGCCAGCCGTTTTGATGAAGCCGCGCAGATGCTTAAAAAAGCGCACTTCAGCAAAGCGGGCCAGGGCGCCCAGTGGACCCAGCGCTTCAGCACGCAATATCTCTATCAACTGCCGTGGTACGTCATTATCGGCGCGCCGGGCTCCGGTAAAACCACGGCGCTGGTGAACTCCGGGCTGCAGTTCCCGCTGGCCGACCGTTTTGGTAAGACCGCGCTGCGCGGTATTGGCGGCACGCGCAACTGCGACTGGTGGTTCACCAACGAGGCCGTGCTGCTGGACACCGCGGGTCGCTATACCACCCAGGAGAGCGAGCAGGCGCAGGATGCCGGTGAGTGGCTGCAGTTCATGGGGTTACTGCGCAAGTACCGTCGCCGCCAGCCGATCAACGGCGTCATCGTCACGATCAGCATTTCGGACCTGCTGACCCAGTCTGCCGAGGCGTCCCGCCAGCAGGCGGTGAACCTGCGCCAGCGCCTGTCTGAGCTGCATGAACAGCTGGGTATCCGCTTCCCGGTGTACGTGATGGTGACCAAGGCCGACCTTCTCAAAGGCTTCCGCGCCTGGTTTGCCGACTACGATAAAGCGCAGCGCGACCAGATCTGGGGCTTCACGCTGCCGTGGGAGCAGACCAAACACGCCGATTACGACCTGATGGGCAACTTCCAGCAGGAATTTTCTCTGTTACAGCAGCGTCTTGATGCCGGGCTGCCGGAAACCATGCTCAAAGAGCATGACGCGAAAACCCGCGCCGAAGCGTATCTCTTCCCGCAGGAGTTCGCCGCGCTGCGTCCGCTGCTGGCGGACTACCTGAGCACGGTCTTTGCGCGCTCCAACTTCGAAACTGAGTTCTCACCGCGCGGGATCTACTTCGCCAGCGGGACGCAGGAAGGCATGCCGTTTGACCGCGTAATGGGCGAACTGAACCGCGCGCTCTCCCTGCCGGAAGGGGCAGAGCGCGATAACTGGGATTCGGTCAGTAAAGAAGCCCCAATCCCGGGCGCGAAGGGCCAGAGTTTCTTCATCAAGAACCTGTTGCAAAACGTTATTTTCCAGGAAGCCGGGATCGCCGGGGAAAACCGCTGGTGGGAACTGCGCAACCGGGCGGTGATCTGGTCCGGCTACGTGGCGCTGCTGGCCCTGCTGGCGATCCTCGGCGGGCTGTGGCTGACCAGCTATGCTAAAAACAAGGCCTATCTGGAAGAGGTGGATGCGAAGGTGCCGCTGCTGGACCAGCAGAGCAAAGCGTTGCAGAACCAGCCGCAGCGTGACCTGTTCGATCTGCTGCCATTGCTGAATGGCCTGGTGGACCTGCCGAAAAGCGACGCGTTTGATGTCAACGATCCGCCAGTTTCCCGCCGCATGGGGCTTTACCGTGGGGATGACGTCAGCGATGCTTCGCAGTCCCTGTACCAGAAGGCGCTGGATCAGCTGCTGTTGCCCGCCGTTGCTATGCACATCACCACCTGGCTGCGCAACGATAACGGCAGCGACGTGGAGTACAGCTACGAGGCGCTGAAAGCCTATCAGATGCTCTATCAGCCGAAGCACTACGACGGCAAATTCCTGCACTCCTGGGTGATGCTCAACCTGCAGCGCAACCTGCCGCAAAACGTCACGAAGGCGCAGCTGCAGCAGCTCGAATGGCATCTCATCCAGCTGCTGGAGCCGAAAATTCAGGCCTCGCCGTACGCGCAGGACGAATCCCTGGTGGCGCGTGAAAGAGCGCTGATCAACCAGCAGCCGCTTTCAACCCGCGTCTACGGTCGCCTGAAGCGCCTGCTGGAACATGACGACAACCTCAAACCGGTCTCCCTTTCCGACCTGGGCGGGCCACAGAGCGAGCTGGTGTTTTCCCGCAAAAGCGGTAAGCCGGTGAGCGAAGGGGTGCCGGGTCTTTATACGCCGGACGGTTACTGGAAAAGCTTTAACAGCCAGATTGACAGCGTAACGACCGCTCTGCATGAAGACGACGCCTGGGTGCTGGGCGCCGCGACCGCGCAGGAAGATAAACAGCAGATCGATAACGCCGTACGCCAGCTCTACATGCGCGACTTTATCGCGAACTGGGATCGCTTTCTCGCCGACATCCAGCTTAACAACAGCGCCGATCTCTCCCAGCGCATCAACACTGCGCGCCTGCTCTCTGGCGCAAACTCTCCCCTGCGCCGTCTGGTGCAGAACCTGAGCCAGGTGCTGACGCTCTCCCGGGATACCCCGGCACCGGAAGATGCCGATAAAGCGCAGGCGCAGAGCAACCGCGCCACCCGCACGCTGGAAGCGCTGTTCAGCAATAATGACAATGCCCCGACGCAGGCCGCCACGATTACTCAGGCGCCGGAGCAGCTGGTGACGGACCACTACGCGCCGATGATTGAGCTGGCCCAGCCGCTGGAGAAGGGTGGCAAGACCATCGTCTTTGATGATTTTCTTAAGCAGGTGGACGAGCTTTATCGTTACCTGACCGCCGTGCAGGACGCCGCCAACAGCGGTATGCCGGCACCGGGCGGCGAGGCGATCAGCCGCCTGCAGGCCAGCGCCGGTCGACTGCCGGGCGGATTGCAAACCATGTTCAGCAACATGGCGGTGGGGGCCAGCAGCGATACCCAGCGCCGCGATCTGGAAAACGTGCGTAAGCGGATCAACGTTGAAGTCGGCGGTTTCTGCCGTCAGGCGATCGCCGGTCGCTACCCGCTGGTGCGCAGCGCCAGCACTGAGGTCACCCCGGACGATCTCGCCCGCATGTTCGCGCCGGGCACCGGGCTAATGGATACATTCTTTCGCGACAACCTGACCAGCAAAGTGGATACGACGCAGGCAAACTGGCGCTTTATGCCGGGTATCGACGGTAAAACCCTGCCGGGCAGCGAAGGGCTGCTGAGGCCGTTCCAGCAGGCCCAGTCGATTCGCGACGCCTTCTTTGCTAACGGCGCAACCACGCCGTCTTTCAAGGTGACGGTTCGCACCGTGCGAATGGATAACACCATTCTGAACCTGACGCTGGATGTCGACGGTCAGCTGCTGCGTTACAGCCACGGTCCGCAGGCGGTGCAGATCATGAACTGGCCGGGGCCGGGCGGCACCAACCAGGTCCGTATGCAGCTGGGTCTGGCTAACGGCAGCACCGCGACGCTTGTGACCAACGGCTCCTGGGCGCTCAACCGCTTTTTTGACAAAGCGAGCACCAGTCCGGGCGCGGGTAGCCTGAGCCGTCAGGCCACCTTCAACGTCGACGGACATCAGGTCACGCTGGAGTTTGCGCCGAACAGCATCCGCAACCCGTTCCAGCTTCCCCGTTTTTCATGCCCATAACCGCAAGGACAGCCGTATGACGAATACCCCTGCGATGAACCGCTACAGCTGGTATGGCAAATTACCCAGCGCCGGAGATTTCCTGCAGCGTCGCTTTCCTGACACCTTACAGCGCCAGTGGTCGCACTGGTTTCAGGTTGGCCTGCTGGCCTGGCAGCAGGAAGAGCAGCGCAGCGGCGAGCGCCAGTTCACCAAAGCTCCGGTCTGGAATTTCGTCGTCCCGCCGATGCTGGGCAGCCAGATGATCCAGATGGGCTGCCTGCTGCCCGGCCGCGACAGCGTTGGCCGACAGTACCCGGTCTGCATTCAGCTGAGCTTCGCCCCGTCAGAGTGGTCGACCAGCCTGCTCAGCCAGGCGGAGAGCTGGTATCAGCAAATTGGTCGTCTGGGGCTGCACGCGGTGCGTAACAGCTTTTCCGCCTCGCAGCTGGATGAGATGCTGATGTCCATTCCGGCGCCGCAGCCCGTCGAGCCGCAGAAGCGCTCTGACATCCTCGACGTCATTGGCTACGACGAGGACGGCCAAAGCACGCTGGGCTGGCCGCAGGCGGCAGAGTGCTTTGACCCGCTGCGTCAGACCAGCTACTGGTGGACCAACCGCTGCGACGGTTACCCGCTGTACACCCACGTTCACAGCGGCAACTTCACCGGGCAGCTTTTTACCCTGCTGTTCGACCCGGCAGGGGGCGCCCGCCCGGGGCGTCACGGTCTCTATCCGCCTATGTTTGAATAAGCAGGGATCTCATGAATATCGAAGAATTTCTCGCGCCAATAAGTCCCGACAAGCCCTGTGGCGACAATCTGGAATATGACGCTGACTTCCAGGCGATGAACCAGGCCAGTCAGGGCAAAGCGGAACAGCAGTTTGGCGATACCATCATCCCGGCAGAGCCTGCGGACTGGAACACGGTAGAAAAATTCGCTACCAGCCTGCTGAGCCGCACCAAAGATCTTCGCGTGATGCTGGCGTTAACCCACGCCTGGACCCGCCGTCGCGGTCTTGTGGGCTACGCGGACGGGCTGTTGCTGGTGCAGGAGGCTATCGCGCGCTACTGGGAGCCGCTCTATCCGCTGCTGGAAGAGTATGGCGAAACCGACCCGTTCTATCGCATTAACGCTCTGGCAGGGCTGAGCGATAAATCCGAGCTCACCGTCGCGGTACGTAACGCCTCGCTGCTGCGTTCAAACGGCGATGAAATTTCGCTGCGTGACGCCCAGGCGCTGCTGGACGGCAGTAAAACCGAGTGTCCGGACTATCCCGGCGGTCGCCCGAGGCTGATTGACGAACTGGCGCGCGGCGACCAGCCGGGGACCGCAGCGGTCATTGTGATTAACGAACGGCTGCTGGCCATCCGCGAGCTGCTTACCGGGCATCTCGGCGAAAGCGGCGTACCGGAAATGGAACAGCTGCTGAAAACCGTGGGGCTGGTCGCCAGCGCGTGTCAGGTGACCGACATCAGTAAGCTGCTGCCGAACCGTGAAGCGCAGGCTGAACAGCATGCTGAGCCGCAGCCTGCGGCAGCGCAGCCCGTTCAGCCGGTCACCGACTGGCGCAGCGTGCAGGTTACCAGCCGCGCCGACGCGCAGCTAATGCTGGAAAAAGCGAAGCAGTATTTCGCGCAGTACGAACCGAGCCACCCCGCGCCGCTGATGATTGAACGGGTGCAGCGGCTGTCAGAACTTAACTTTATGGACATTATTCGCGACCTGGCGCCAGACGGCGTTAACCAACTGGAAAACATCTTTGGACGCCGCGAATGACGCGTCCTGGCATTATGACGACAGGCATGGAGTCTGCCGTTTCACCTTCACCGCGCATCTTTGATGGAGAACATCATGGCAATGAGTAACAGTGGACAGAAATTCATCGCACGCAACCGTGCTCCCCGCGTGCAGATCGAATACGACGTAGAGATCTACGGTGCAGAACGCAAAATTCAGCTGCCGTTTGTGATGGGCGTTATGGCCGATCTGGTTGGCAAGCCGGTGGAAAACCTGCCAGCCGTCGACGAGCGTAAATTCCTGGAAATCGACATCGATAACTTCGATGAACGCATGAAGGCGCTGAAGCCGCGCGTGGCGTTCCAGGTAGATAACACCCTGACCGGCGAAGGTAAGCTCAACGTCGATCTGACCTTCGACAGTATGGACGACTTCCTGCCGGACGCGGTGGCCCGCAAAGTCGAGCCGCTGAACAAGCTGCTGGAGGCGCGCACGCAGCTCTCTAACCTGCTGACCTACATGGACGGCAAAAACGGCGCGGAAGAGCTGATCGCAAAAATCCTTCAGGATCCGACGCTGCTCAAATCCCTGAGCCAGATGCCAAAAAATGACGAAAGTGCGAAAGGTAGCGAGGAATAATCGATGAGCAACCAGACTCAACAACACGATCAGCAGGCGGGTCAGGCGTTCAGCCAGGATGAGTTCAGCGCGCTGCTGAACAAAGAGTTCCGCCCGAAAACCGATCAGGCGCGTTCCGCCGTGGAGAGTGCGGTCAAGACCCTGGCGCAGCAGGCGCTGGAAAATACCGTTACCTTCTCGAACGACACCTACCGCACCATTCAGAACCTGATTGCCGGTATCGACGAGCAGCTCTCGCAGCAGGTGAACCAGATCATTCACCACGAAGAGTTTCAGAAGCTGGAGAGCGCCTGGCGCGGTCTGAGCTACCTGGTCAACAATACCGAAACTGACGAGATGCTGAAGATCCGCTTTATGAGCATCTCCAAGCAGGAGCTGGGCCGCACCCTGAAGCGCTACAAGGGCGTGGGCTGGGACCAGAGCCCGATCTTCAAGAAAATCTATGAGCAGGAGTACGGTCAGTTCGGCGGCGAGCCGTTTGGCTGCATCGTCGGCGACTACTACTTCGACCACAGCCCGCAGGACGTTGAGCTGCTGGGGGAAATGGCGCGCATCGGCTCTGCGGCGCACTGTCCGTTCATTACCGGTACCGCGCCGGGCGTGATGCAGATGGAGTCCTGGCAGGAGCTGGCCAACCCGCGCGATCTGACCAAGATCTTCCAGAACACCGAATACGCCGCCTGGCGTTCCCTGCGTGAATCCGAAGACGCCCGCTATCTGGGCCTGGTGATGCCGCGCTTCCTGTCGCGCCTGCCGTACGGCATTCGCACTAACCCGGTGGACAGCTTTGACTTTGAAGAGCAGACCGACGGCGCAAACCACAACAGCTACTCGTGGGCGAACGCGGCCTATGCGATGGCCGCCAACATCAACCGTTCCTTCAAAGAGTACGGCTGGTGCACCTCGATTCGCGGCGTGGAGTCCGGCGGGGCGGTGGAAAACCTGCCGTGCCACACCTTCCCGAGCGATGACGGCGGCGTGGACATGAAGTGCCCAACAGAGATCGCCATCAGCGATCGTCGCGAAGCCGAGCTGGCGAAAAACGGGTTTATGCCGCTGGTTCACCGTAAAAACTCCGACTTTGCCGCCTTCATCGGCGCGCAGTCTCTGCAAAAACCGGCCGAGTATCACGATCCGGATGCCACCGCTAACGCGCGCCTGGCGTCTCGTCTGCCGTACCTGTTCGCCTGCTGCCGCTTTGCCCACTACCTGAAGTGCATCGTGCGCGACAAAATTGGCTCCTTCCGCGAGCGCGAAGAGATGGAGCGCTGGCTGAACGACTGGGTGATGAACTACGTCGACGGTGACCCGGCTAACTCCTCCCAGGAGACCAAGTCCCGCAAACCGCTGGCGGCTGCGGAAGTGCAGGTGCAGGAGATTGAAGACAACCCGGGCTACTACGCCGCGAAGTTCTTCCTGCGTCCACACTACCAGCTGGAAGGTCTGACCGTTTCTCTGCGTCTGGTTTCTAAACTGCCGTCGCTGAAGACGAAAGACGCGTAAGAGCAACATCTGCACGGGCCGGCAAGAAAGACGGCTGGAACGGTAATAATGACTTCACATTCATTCCGTTATTTCGGAGGAATGTAAGACTGTCAAATGACACGGGTCATTTGATATGAGGCAGAGGTAAAATATGGACGGTTTTATTCAGCCCCATGCTTTCCTGTTTGCCATATAAGTGCTTTTTCGAAAGCAATATTGTTCATCCACGAAGAGTAGATATTATGGCTATTGATATGTTTCTGAAGGTCGAGGGTGTTACGGGCGAATCTAAAGATTCTAACCACACCGGCTGGACTGATATTACCTCCTTCTCCTGGGGCGCTTCCCAGCCAGGTAATATGAGCGTTGGCGGTGGCGGCGGTGCCGGTAAAGTTAACTTTAACGACCTGCACGTTAACGCGCTGATCGACAAATCCACCACCGCTATCCTGAAACACTGCGCCAGCGGTAAACACCTGACTAAGGTTGAGCTGTCCGTCTGTAAAGCGGGCGGTCAGCAGGTGGAATACTCCCGCATTACGCTGGAAGATGTGCTGGTGACTTCCGTTCAGTACACCGGTGCAGACAACGGCGACACCGTGGGTGTGACCTATGCATTCCAGGCTGCGAAAGTGAAACAGCAGTACTGGGAGCAGACCACGTCGGGTGGTAAAGGTGCTGAAAGCAGCGCTGGCTGGAATATCAAAGAAAACAAAGAAGCATAATAATAGTGGGCCCGAAAGGGCTCACTTTACCCTGAGCTTCTTATCAAGGAGAAACGAGATGTCTCATATGCGTCCTGCTTTTGGTGCCGCCTGGAACAGATTCAGAGAAGTGAACGTAAACGTAGAACAGGTTGGCAAATTATTGGGTGGAAAAGTTCAGCATAATATCGACGCCGGTATTTTTAAAAATGCCTGCCCAATTCGTATGAGTTACGTTTTAAATTACTGTGGCATTCCGATTCCTTCTAACAGTAAATATGCGACAGTGACCGGGAACGACAAAAAGCGCTATATGTTCCGCGTTAAAGATATGATTGCATTTCTACCCACGGTACTGGGCAATGCAGATATGTCGGTCTCTTCCCCAACGCCTGCGCAATTTGCAAGCAAGCAAGGCATTATCATCTTTACCGGGCATGGCTGGAGCGACGCAACCGGTCATGTAACACTCTGGAATGGAAATATTTGCTCTGATGATTGCCATTTCCTCGGCTCACCGGGTAATGGTTCGTTTATTCCGACCAACGCCACCTTCTGGAGCCTGAAATGAAACGTTTATTACTGCTGGTATTGGCTATCAATGCCTCTGCTGTTTATGCCCAAAATCTGCCTGCCGTCAGCGCTTTTACTCAGCAACAAATCTTTGAAAATTGGGTGCAAAACCGTTGCATCAGTAAGATCGCGGACAGTAAAAGTCTGAAAGATGATGCAGAGGCCAGCGCGGCCGCCTGGCTGGAAGCAAGCAATCTCCCTGCTGAAAATTTTGAAAAAGCTGACCAGATCATTGTTTCTTCTCTGAAAGAGAAGATAGGCGGTACTGAACCGGGTCAATATCAGGTTTTAAAGTGCAGCTTAATCGCCAACAGCGACGCGATTCGTCCGCTTAAAACCGCAAAATAGAAGCAATGGAAGCGGCCCCAAACGCCGCCGTTCTCGTCCCGAGAGCGGCAGCGTTTGAGCGCTAATCATACCAGCAGGAATACGCCATGCGATTCACGATTATTTCTACGAAACCCGGTCATCAGCCGCCGCAAAGCAGCTGTGATTTTTACGCCCCGGGCGGCACCATTGGGCGCGGTACGGATAACAATCTGGTATTGCCGGACAATGACCGCACCATCTCGCGTCTGCAGGCCATTGTCCACGTTGACGCTCAGGGCGAATGCCGTGTCACCAACCGTGGCAGCGTCACCCGCGTGGTATTAAACGATATTCCGCTGGAGCGCGGACGTCAGGTTGAACTGCAGGATGGCGACATTCTCGGTATTGATGACTACCGTATCGAAGTGACCGAACTGATCCACGACACACAGCCGGTGAGCCGCATGGCGGCCAGCATGCAGCAGCAGGCGCGTCCGACAGCCGCACCCGCTGCGCCCGCAGCGCAAGCGAAGCCTGCTAACCCCGCGCCACGCGGGAAGGCGGAACCGACCGCCGTGCCTTCCGAAATCTGGGACAGCCTGATGCAGGAGTTCTCCATCTCCGACAGCATCTCCAGCAACCGAGCAAAACCGCAGCCTGCGGCCTCACAGGATCCCTTCTCCCAGCCCGCCGCGCCGGAGCGTAATGCCGAAGATCCGTTGGCGATGTTCAACGACAGCGATCCAACGCTTGAGCGCAAGAACGTCGACCCGGACACGCTGTTCAGCGACGAAGCGCTGTTCAAAAAAGAGAGCATTTTTGACGACGTGACGCCTTCTACGCTGGTGCCGCCGGTTGAGGGGCAACCCGCCCCTAAAGAAGACGCGGCGGACGAGCTTGACCCGCTGGCGCTGTTCGGTGGAAAGGCCAGCGCGCCAGCCGCGCGCAATGATGACCCGCTCGGGCTGATGGGCGGAGCACCGTTAACCCACCCGGATGATATTGCAGACGAAAAGCCAGCATCAACGCCTGAACCGGAGCAGGAAGAGGACGTGCTTGCCGATTCTCCGCTGTTCGCCCCAGAGCCGCAGGAAACGCCGCGTGAAGAAGAGCCGGCGCGGCCGGATTACGCAGGCTTCACCATGCCTACGCCGCAGGCCGTTGCGCGCAGCAGCGCTCAGGCACCGAAGGGGCGCCTGCGCATCGACCCGGTCAATAACGCGGCATCCCCAACCGCCAGCCCGAATAATGGCGAGAAGGGTGAAGTGCTGCAGGGCGAGCTGCTGCAGGCGCTGCTTGAAGGTATGGGCCTGAGCGAAATGCAGCCTGTTCCGCAGTTTGACCGGGAAAATATGCGTCAGTTGGGGCAGATTCTCGGCATGTTCTCGCAGGGCACCGTGGCGCTGCTCTCGTCGCGCTCCATCCTGAAACGCGGCGTAAAAGCCGATATGACCATGGTGCTGGATGATGCCAACAACCCGTTCAAGCTGTTGCCGACCGGGAAAACCGTCTTAATTCAGATGTTCGGCACCCCGATGCCGGGCTTTATGCCGCCGACCAAATCGGTGCGCGACGCGCTGATCGACCTGCAGGCGCACCAGCTGGGGATGATCTCCGGTATCCGCGCCATCATCGCCGCGATGCTGCAGTCCTTTAACCCGGAACAGCTGGAGGAGCAGGCGAAGCAGAACGGCATGACCTCGCGTCTGGCGCTGCCGGGCAGCCGCAAAGCCGCCCTGTGGGACTATTTTGTTCGCAGCTATGGCGAGACGGCGGGCGAGATTGAGGATGACTTCCACACCCTGTTCGGCGAAGCCTTCCTTCATGCGTATGACATGGAGGTGAATCAGTACAAAGACTCACAGAGCGGATCGGAAGACAAATGAATATCGCAACCGCTTCTCTCTCCCGCCAGGGGACGCGCGCCAGCAACCAGGATCAGACGGGAGAAACCATAGGGGAACGCTCGGCCTGCTTTGTCGTCTGCGACGGCATCGCGGGTCTGCCCGGTGGTGAAGTCGCCGCGGAACTGGCCCGTAACAGCATTATCTCCCGCTTCGATGGCGACAAGCACCTCAACGCGCAGCATATCCGTGACTACGTGCAGACGGCGAATCGCACCATTCTGAGCGAACAGCAGGCCGTTCAGGACTATCGCCGGATGGGCACGACGCTGGTCAGCCTTTTCATTGACCGGGATTACGGGCTGGCGTACTGGGCGCATGCCGGCGACAGCCGCCTGTACCTGTTTCGCCGGGGGTGGCTGTGGCACGTCACCACGGACCACAGTCTGGTGCAGCAGATGAAGGATGCCGGGCATCAGACGGACGATCTCAACAGCAACCTGCTTTATCTGGCGCTGGGAATTGAAAACGGCGGACCGGAAGCGAGCTACAGCGACGTGGTGCAGGTAGAAGACGGCGATGCCTTTTTACTCTGCACCGACGGGTTCTGGCACGGCGTCAGCGAAGAGCAAATGAAGCAGTCGCTGCACATGGTCAATACGCCGCAGGAGTGGCTGACCTTAATGAACCAAATCATTCAAAAGAATGGCGAGCAGGAGGGGAATGCGCAGGATAACTATACCGCCCTGGCGGTATGGATGGGCAACCCTCAGGACACCACTTTGCTGCACACCCTCTCTGATGCAGCACAATTTCTTCCCTGCGGAACTGATTAGACACACAAGGAACGATATGAAACTTTGGCTATCGGGTTTGGCACTTCTGGCGGCGACCTCCACCGTGCAGGCTGAAAATTTCCGCATCGTGCAGTCTCCTGCGCAGAAGCTGGATATCTGGATCGACAACATCAAAGACAACACCCCGCAGAGCTGGTGTAAGCCAGAAGTGGCGCTGCGCATTGTGGCGAACGGCAAGAAAGATGTCTCCGTGCTGGAAAACTTTGTGCCGCGTCTTGGCTCGCTGCTGGAACACCAGTGCAGCAAAGTGAATAAACTCAGCTGGACGCTCAACGATCCCGAGGGGACGACGCTGGCGCAGGGCACGGCAGCTAAAGCGCAGGAGTGGGCGCTGGTGGTGAAACAGCAGCAGGCTGCGCCTGCCGTCACCGCAACCCCAGCCAGCGGCGCGTTACTGCCACCCGATCAGAACGTGGCTTCCCGCACCGTTGCCGCCGACCGCACGCCGTGGCAGGAGTTTACCCTGCAGGACGGCTGCCACCTGCGCACCTTCTGGGAGGGCGGCGCGTCCGCTCCGGCGCTCTTTATTCCGGATTCTGACACCACCCGCTGCGGTAACGGCAGCTGGCTGAGCGGTCACACCGTCGTGTCGCAGTCCCGCAACGGCGGGCAGAAAGAGATGGCGGTGACGTACATTCACGGCTTCCCGGTGATGGGGCTGAATCAGAGCGCCGATCCGGAAAATGCGCTGATCACCTCCGTCAATAAAGAGCGCATGGTATTCAGCACGCCAGACAGCGATCAGAGCTGGATGATCCTGCCTTACGACAGCACCCTGAACAGCTGGAAAAGCAACGGCACGGTAGCGGTAGAAATTTCCCGCGAGACCGCCAGCGACGATGCAAAACTGCAGGCGCGTATTGCGGCGGTGAAGAAAACCTGGAGCGCCTGGGTTGCCCCAGGCACCCCGCTGAATATCGTTCTGATTGATACCCTGCGTCCTCAGCTGCGCGATCCGGCAGTGGGCGCCTGGCGCGCGGCGAATTAAGGAATGGCTATGAATACGCTCTATCAACACCTGGCGGGTGAAACGCTCAACGACGCGCTGGCGCGTCTTGAAGCAGAGATCAAAGCCCGTCCGGCAGATGCAGACCTCCGCGCCGCGTTCGTGCAGTTTTTAATCCTCAGCGGCAACGGGACGCGCGCGCTGACCCAGCTGAAAAGCTGGCTGGCGCTGAAGCCGCAGGCGAAACCCACCGTCACGCTGCTGGAGCAGTCCATTCAGGGTGAGCTGCAGCGCGCGCAGGTGATGGCGGGGCAGGCGCGTCCGGCCATGCCTGAAACTCAGTGGCCGTGGCTGACCACCCTGGCCGCGGCGCTCCGCGAGGAGGGTGAGCGTGCCCGGTCGCTGCGCCTTGAAGCGCTTGACCAGGCGCAGGCCACTCCCGGTCATATCACCCTCGAAAACGATGAGGCTCAGCCGTTTGACTGGCTGATGGACGGCGATGCCCGTCTCGGCCCGGTGTGCGAAACCATCGTGAACGGCCGCTATTTCTGGCTGCCGTTTAACGCTATCGCCGAGATCCGTTTCCAGGCGCCTGCCAGCGTGACCGATCTGGTCTGGCGTCACGCGCTGGTGCGCCTGACTGACGGTACGGAGCAGGTATGTCAGATCCCGGCGCGTTACCCGTTTGCTGCCGATGCGTCGGATGCGATCAAACTGGGCCGCACTACCGAGTGGCAGCCGCTCGACGAGGACGGCACCCTGTACGAAGGGATGGGCCAGAAAGCCTGGCTCAGCGAGCAAAGCGAAAGCCCGTTGCTGTCGTTAAGCCTCGTGTCGTTTGCGACGGATGGAGCCGATGAGTAATCCCGCTGGCGAAGGCGATCTGCTGCGCAGCGGCTGGCAAGCCCGCAGCAGGCAGGAGAAGGTGGGGGCGCGCGACAAAATGCAGCCTTCGCTGCTCGATCGCCTCACCGATAACGATCCGGAAAAAAAACGCGAGCCGGCCAACAGCAACCTGATCACCCACGCCGCGCTGCGTCGTAACGTGCTGCGGGATTTGCAGTGGCTGTTTAACACCATCAACCACGATGCCTCCGGCGATTTAAGCGCGCTACCGCACGTGAGCCGCTCGGTGGTTAACTTCGGCGTCGCGCCGCTGGCCGGGAAGAGAATGTCGGATATCGAATGGCACGATATTCAGCGCAAGCTCACCGAGGCCATCATCAATTTTGAACCGCGCATTTTGCCGCAGGGGCTGCAGGTCCGCTGCGTGTCGGATACCTCCTCGCTGGATCTGCACAACGTGCTCTCCATCGAGATTAAAGGGCGCTTATGGTGTGTGCCGTACCCGCTGGAGTTTCTGTTTCGCACCGATGTCGATCTGGAAAACGGCCATTTTGAACTGAAAGATGCGGGGTAATCATGGAAAGTAAACTGCTCGAATATTACAACCGTGAGCTGGCCTACCTGCGCGAAATGGGGGCCGAGTTTGCCGAACGCTATCCGAAGGTCGCCGGGCGGTTGGGCATGCGCGGCATCGAAGTGGCGGACCCGTACACCGAACGCCTGATGGAAGGTTTCGCGTTTCTGACCTCCCGCGTGCAGATGAAAATGGACGCGGAGTTTCCGCGTTTCTCCCAGCGTCTGCTGGAGATGATCGCGCCGAACTACCTCGCGCCCACCCCTTCCATGGCGATTGCGGAAATTGAGCCCGACAGCAGCCGCGGCGATCTGAGCAACGGCTTTATTGTGCCGCGCGGCACCATGATGGACAGCCTGGCGCTGAAAAAAACCGGCGTAACCTGCAGCTATACCACCGCGCACGAGGTTAATCTGCTGCCGCTGAAAATCGACAAAGTGGAGCTCGGCGGCGTGCCCGCTGACCTGCCGCTGGCCCAGCTCGGCTTAAGCCAGCGGGGGATCAACAGCGCCTTGCGGATCCGCATTGCCTGCGACGGCCCGCAAAACCTTGGGCACCTGAATTTTGATCGGCTGGAGTTTTTCCTCAGCGGCCCGGACATTGAGGCGCTGAAGCTGCTGGAGCTGGTGATGGAGCACCACGCCGGGATCGTCTGCCAGACGGTCAGCCCGCAGCCGCAGCGACAGCTGCTGGCAACGGATGCGCTGCGTCAGGAGGGCTTTGCGCCGGACCAGGCGCTCCTCCCGGACGATCTGCGCAACTTTGACGGCTACCGTCTGCTGCAGGAGTATTTTGCGTTTCCGGCCCGCTTCCGCTTTATCAGCCTGAGCGGTCTGAGCACGCTTATCCAGCGCTGCGAAAACGAAAAAGCCTTCGATATCTTCATTCTGCTGGATAAGTCGGATGAACAGCTGGAGCGCGTGGTCGACGCCAGCCATCTGGCGCTGCACTGCACGCCGGTCATCAACCTGTTCCCGAAAGTGGCGGCCCGGCAGAAGCTGAATGAAGGCCAGCATGAATACCATCTGGTGGTCGATAACATCCGTCCGCTGGACTACGAAATTTATGCGGTAAATAAAATTTTTGGCAGCGCCGACGGCCAGCGCGACGACCAGACGTTTCGTCCATTCTGGAGTACCTGGAGCGGCGACGCGGGCAACTACGGGGCCTATTTTTCCCTGCGTCGGGAACAGCGCGTGCTGTCCGAACACGCCCTGCGTTACGGCACCCGTACCGGCTATATCGGCTCGGAGGTCTTTGTCTCGCTGGTGGATGAACAGCATGCCCCGTGGCAGGAAAACCTGCGCTACATCTCTGCCGAGGTGCTCTGTACCAGCCGCGACCTGCCGCTGATGCTCCAGCAGGAGCTCGGGCAGTTCATTATGGCCGACTCCATGCCGGTGAAGGGGTTAACCCTGCGCAAAGGCCCGACGCCGCCGCGTCCGGCGCTGGCGGAAGGGTTCAGCACCTGGCGGCTCATCAGCCAGCTGCAGATGAACTACCTCAGCCTGATGGACAGCGAAAATGAAGAGGGGGCAGCGGCGCTGCGCCAGCTGTTAGGTCTGTACGCCAACCTGGCCGAAACGCCGGTTGCGCGTCAGGTGGAGGGGGTTCGCCACTGCGTGCTGGAGCCGGTACACCGCCGCGTGCCTGAACCCGGCCCGGTCGTTTTCGCCCGCGGAATTGGCATCACCCTGACGGTGGACGAGCGGGCGTTTTCCGGCGCCAGCCCGTGGCTTTTCGGCAGCGTGATGGAGCGCCTTTTTGCCCGTCTGGTCTCCATCAACAGCTTCACCGAGTTCACCCTGAAGAGTCAGCAGCGCGGCGAGATAGGCTACTGGGCACCGCGCATGGGTAAAAGGGCGCTGGTATGAGTGACGCTGCCACCGCACCGCTGCGCGTGCATCGCCTGACGAAGCTGCCGGATACGTTCTGGCACGGGGTCCGCGAGACGCCCTGGCGCTACGATCTGTTTCAGCTGTTAAGGCGCATTGATGCCCAGGGCGGCGAGCGCTACCCGCTGGGACGCGCGCCGCTGCCGAAATTTGAGCCGCTGCGCATTGGCCAGCAGCCGTCAATGAGCTTTGCGCCGTCGACGCTGGCCCAGGTACGACAGCGTGAAGAAAGCGGGCCGCATGAGGTGTCGATCCTCAGCTTTGGCCTGTTTGGCCCGAACGGCCCGCTGCCGGTGCATATGACCGAGTACGCCCGCGAACGGATTCATCATCACCAGGACACCAGCCTCAGCGCGTTTGCCGATCTGTTCCATCATCGTCTGGCGCTGCTGTTTTACCGCGCCTGGGCGGATGCGCAGCCTGCCGTTTCCCTCGATCGCGCCGACAATAAGCGCTTTGAGGGCTACCTGGCGTCGCTGATCGGCATGGGACAGCCGGGTCAGATGAACAAGGGCAGCCTGAGCGCCCATGCCCGCTTTGCCCACGCCGGGCACCTGACCCGCCACGGGCGGGATCCAGAAGGGCTGGAGAAGATCCTGCGCAGCTATTTTAAAGCGCCGGTTAAGCTGGTGAGCAACGTGCCGCAGTGGATGCCGCTCTCCACCCGCGAGCAGGCGCAGCTGGGAGCAGGACGCCGCATGCCGCGCATGGGGGAATCCGCTTTTCTCGGCGTCGCCGTCCGCGACGTGCAGCATAAGTTTCGTATCGAGATTGGCCCGCTGAGCGCGGAGGAGTACAACCGCTTTCTGCCGGGCGAAGCGTGGGTCACCGAGCTGCGCGACTGGGTGCGCCAGTACGCGGGAATTGAGTTTGAATGGGAAACACGGGTGATCCTGCGTGAAGACGCGGTGCAGGGCACCACGCTCGGCAGCGATGGGCGATTAGGCTTTAACACCTGGCTGGGGCATCAGCCGCAGCCTGTCCCGCGTGGCGATCTGGTGTATCGCGCAGAGCGATAAATTTTTCTAACGCATTGTTATCAACGGAACCGAACATGTCAGAAATTAGCCGTGCCGTGCTTTTCGGCAAACTGGATACGCTGTTATTTACCTCTCTGGAAAGCGCGACTGCCTTCTGCAAGCTGCGCGGCAACCCCTACGTTGAGCTGGTGCACTGGCTGCATCAGCTGATGCAGCAGCAGGATGGCGATCTGCAGCAGGTCATCCGCCACTTTGCCCTCGACGAACAGCAGCTAACGCGCGATATCGTGGCGGCGCTGGACGCTCTGCCGCGCGGCGCAAGTTCCGTTTCCGATCTCTCCGAACATATCGACAGCGCCGTGGAGCGCGCCTGGGTCTTCGGCTCGCTGAAGTTTGGCGTCAGCCGCATTCGCGGCGGCCATTTGCTGATTGGTATCCTCAAGACCTGGAATCTGGCCAACGTGCTGAAGAGCATCTCGTCGCAGTTCACCCGTCTTAACGTCGAAGTGCTGATCGAGCAGTTCGACGCTATTTGCGCCAACAGCAAAGAGACGCAGCAGGCCGCTGCCGCCGTTGATGCACCGGCGGGTATGGTACCGGCTGCGCAGGGGACGCTGGCCCAGTATGGCCAGGACCTGACCGCTCGTGCCCGCGACGGGAAGATTGACCCGGTTGTCGGGCGCGACGAGGAGATCCGCCAGATGGTGGATATCCTGATGCGCCGCCGCCAGAACAACCCGCTGCTGACCGGGGAGGCCGGGGTCGGCAAAACCGCAGTCGTTGAAGGGCTGGCGCTGCGTATCGCCGACGGCGACGTGCCGGAGCCGCTGCAGAACATTCAGCTGTGGCTGCTGGATATCGGCATGCTGCAGGCAGGCGCGGGCATGAAAGGCGAGTTTGAAGCCCGTCTGCAGGCGCTCATTAACGAAGTCCAGTCCAGCGCCACGCCGATTATTCTGTTTATCGATGAGATCCACACTCTGATTGGTGCAGGCGGCCAGCAGGGAACCGGCGATGCGGCGAACCTGCTGAAGCCGGCCCTGGCGCGCGGTCAGCTACGCACCATCGGTGCCACAACCTGGGCGGAATACAAAAAGTACATTGAGAAAGACCCGGCGCTGACCCGTCGTTTCCAGACCGTACAGGTTCACGAGCCGGACGAAGCGAAAGCCATTCTGATGCTGCGCAGCACCGTGTCGCCGCTGGAGACGCACCACCAGGTCCTGCTGCTCGACGAAGCGGTCAGCGCGGCGGTGAAGCTGTCCCATCGCTATATCCCGGCGCGTCAGCTGCCGGACAAAGCCGTTGCGCTGCTCGACACCGCCTGCGCCCGCGTGGCCGTCAGCCAGAGCGCGCCGCCGGCGCAGCTGGAAGACTGCCTGCGCCATCTTGCCGCGCTGGACGTGGAAATTGAAATTGCTGAACGCGAAGCGCGCGTCGGCGCCGGTGAGGCCGACCGCGTAGCGTCGTTAATCACAGAGCGCGACGCGTATAAAACAAAACGCGAAGCTCTGGCCCGGCGCTGGGAAGACGAGCGCGGTCTGGTGCAGGAGATCATCCGCCTGCGCGCCGCGCTGTTTGCGGCGGGCGAGGAAGAGACCGCCGAGCTGCGCAGCCAGCTGGCGGAGCAGCAGCAGGCGCTGAACGCCTTACAGGGTGACGAGCCGCTGCTTTTTGCGGCGGTAGATGAAAACGTGGTCGCCGCAGTCGTCTCTGACTGGACCGGGATCCCGCTGGGCCGGATGGTGAAAAACGAGATTGACGCGGTGCTGAACCTTGCCGATACGCTGAACCAGCGCGTTATCGGCCAGCGTCACGGGCTGGATCTCATTGCCCGCCGCGTGAAAACCTCGCGGGCGAAGCTCGACGATCCGAACAAACCGGTGGGCGTCTTTATGCTGTGCGGCCCGTCCGGCGTCGGGAAAACTGAAACCGCGCTGGCGCTGGCGGAATCCCTGTACGGCGGCGAGCAGAACGTCATCACCATCAACATGAGCGAGTTCCAGGAAGCGCACACCGTTTCCACCTTAAAAGGTGCGCCTCCGGGATACGTAGGGTATGGTGAAGGCGGCGTGTTAACCGAGGCCGTGCGCCGTCGCCCTTACAGCGTGGTGCTGCTGGACGAAATTGAAAAAGCGCACCCGGACGTCCATGAGATCTTCTTCCAGGTATTCGATAAAGGCTGGATGGAGGACGGCGAGGGGCGCCACATTGATTTCCGTAACACCATTATCATTCTGACGTCCAACGTGGGCACCGAGCTGATAAGCGCCATGTGCGCCGATCCGGAGCTGATGCCGGAGCCTGACGCATTAAGCGGCGCGCTGCGCCAGCCGCTGCTGGAAGTATTCCCGCCGGCGCTGCTGGGCCGCCTGCTGGTGGTGCCGTACTACCCGCTCAGCGACGAGATGCTCGGGCAGATTGTGCGCCTGCAGCTCAAGCGCATTCAGCGTCGTCTGGAAGAGAATCACAGCATTATTTCTGAGTTTGACGACAGCGTGGTGGAACAGATTGTTCAGCGCTGCACCGAGGTGGAGTCCGGTGGCCGCATGGTGGATGCTATCCTGACTAACACCCTGCTGCCTCAGATGAGCCAGATCTTACTTACCGCCAGCCGCAGCGACGAGCAGTACCGACGCCTGCATGTCACCTGCGAGCAGGGCGAGTTTCACTGTCAGTTTGCCGCGTAATAATCATCAAGAGAACTGTAAAAGATGACGGATAATGATAACAATCGGACTGTCCCAAACGCGCTCCCGGTCGGGTACCGCTTCAACGAGTTTGAAATCAAAGAGGTGATCGGCGGCGGCGGTTTTGGCATTGTCTATCGCGCGTGGGATCACCAGCTCGAACGCACTATCGCTATCAAAGAATTTATGCCTTCCTCGCTCGCCGTGCGCGGCGACGACATGACCCTGGTGCTGCGCAGCGAGCGCTTTGGCAAAGCATTTTCCGCGGGCCTGAACAGCTTTATTCAGGAAGCGCGTCTGCTGGCGCGTTTTAACCACCCGAACCTGCTGCACGTCCTGCGTTTCTGGGTGCAAAACGACACGGCTTACATGGGGACGCTGTTTTATAGCGGCACCACGCTTTCACGCCTGCGCGAAGAAAAGCCGGAGCTGATCAACGAGGCCTGGATCCGCCGCACGCTGCCGATGCTGTTCGGCGCGATCAAGACCATCCACGACGAAGGCTATCTGCACCGTGATATCTCTCTGGATAATATTCAGATCCAGGATAACGGCCTGCCGGTGCTGCTTGATTTCGGCTCCGCGCGCCGCACCATCGGTAACCTTTCCGACGAAACGGAAACCATGCTGCGCCCCGGCTTTGCGCCGATTGAGCAGTACACCGACGACAACGAGAGCGAGCAGGGGCCGTGGACGGATATTTACGCCCTCGGCGCGGTGCTGCGTACCCTGATTGTGGGTTCTCCGCCGCCGGTCAGCGTGGTGCGCTCCATCCAGGATACCTGTAAGCCGCTGGTGGAAATCATGCCGCAGGGCTACTCCATTCCGCTGCTGCAGGCCATCGACCGCGCGCTGGCGCTGCACATGGAGGACCGTCCGCAGTCTATCGACGAATTCGCGGCGCTGATTGAGATGCCGGTCGCCGGGATCAACGACGTGCTCACCGCCAAAAAGACCGGCACCATGCTGGTTCCGGTTGAGGAAGAGAAGCCAGCTTCGGTGCTCGACTGGCGTCGCTATAAGATCCCGGGCATGGTTGCCGCGGGCGTGCTGGTGGGCGTTGTCGCCGGGGCGATGCTGTTCAGCGGTGGGAATGATGCGCCTGAGCAGGCTGCCCAGGCTCCGTCAGAGACGCGTCCGACAGAAACTGCCGCGAACGCGCCAGAGGTGAAGCCAGAAACGGCGACGGTGAGCGAGCCAGCGACGGCGCAACAGACGCCACCACCTGCCGACGCCAGCCCGGTCGCGCTGGTTTATATCCGTATCCAGGACGGTGAAACGCTGAAAGTGAACGGCGAACCAAAAGCGCTGCGTCCGGCGACCAACGGCTATGCCTCGCTCAAGCTGCCAGCCGGTGAGACGAAGATTGAACTGCAGGGCAACGGGAGAACGCGCAGCCAGACGCTGGATATCAGCAAGCCGGGCACCTGGCTGGTGAATCCTTAGTAATGCACGATCTTCAAGGCCAGAGACTTATTCCAAAGGTGTTCGAAGATCGTCTCTTCTCTTTATGTACAAAATCGCTTTAGGATTGAAAGCTCAGTTGGCTTAGTAGCGGTGGTCTTAATTGACCACCGTCAGTGAAAAACGACAGGCCCTTTTGTCTCCGACCCCGGAGAGTTAGCTGAAGCGAAGATGCGGAATTCCATTTTTGTCAGTGTTAATTACGTGTATAAACAAAATGTCGCTCATTTAAAGAGTAAATCAGGGTATTTCTGGGGAAGTATGGATCTTCTCGCAATTTTAATTTATTGCGCGAATTCAGTACGCCACAACAGAATCCCATTTCTTTCTGACGCAAAAGCATTTAGTGCTTCGTTGGATTATTTTGCAGGTGATGGTTTCAGCATTTTGGTCATGCTTTTTTTTGTGCTTGACTTACTTTTACTACTCTCTTTGTTTGCTTCGGCCTGGTTATTCTTCAAACGAAAGAACGGTGCAGTCAAATTTGCTCTTGCTCAGGAATTATTTCGTTTGATTTCATTCAGATGTTCAGTCTCATTTTTCCCTCTTTTAGTAAGCGTGTTTGGAATTTCAAACGTCTGGTTGAATGTAGGGTTATTTGTCACATCAGAGTCACTGAAAATCTACTCTCTTGTTTTTTGGATGAACGAGCGGGAAAAGCCCCTTTCTTGAATGATGCTTTATCAGAGATGCGACCCGCTTTTTTGCATCGCATAAGCTAAATGGAATAAAGATTATGCTCAACCGAATTACCGTTCAGCTCCCGGTGGAGGGGCTTCTGTTCTGGAAACTGACGGGCCGCGAGGCGATGTCCGAGTCGTTTGCGCTGACGCTGACCGTGCTCGGCACGGACGCGCGCATTGACCGCAGTAAGCTGCTGGGCCAGCCGGTCACGGTGACCATCCCGACGCAGAGACTGCTGACGTCCCGCTATATTAACGGCAAGATTACCCGCGTGGCGGTCAGCGCCGTTGAGCTGACGGGCACCCGCTATGCGGTGTACCAGCTGACGGTGGAGCCGGACCTGTGGCCGATGAAGCGCGACCGTAACCTGCGTATCTTCCAGGGCCAGACGGTGCCGCAGATTGTGAAAACCCTTCTGGGCGAGCATCAGGTCAACGTTGAGGATAAGCTCACCGGCAGCTACCGGGTCTGGGACTACTGCGTGCAGTATCAGGAGTCGAGCCTGGACTTCATCAGCCGCCTGATGGAGCTGGAGGGGATCGCCTATCACTTCAGCCACGAGGCTGACAAGCACACCCTGGTGCTGACTGACGCCGCCACGCAGCATCAGCCGTTCAGTGGCTATGAGGTCATTCCTTACCACCAGACGCCGTCCGGCGGCAGTACGGATGAAGAGGGTATCAGCCAGTGGGCGCTGGAGGACAGCGTGACGCCGGGGATTTACAGCCTCGACGACTATGACTTCCGCAAGCCGAACGCGTGGCTTTTCCAGGCCCAGCAGAACCCGGCGTCGCCGAAGCCGGGCAGCATCGACGTGTACGACTGGCCGGGTCGCTTTGTGGACAAAGGTCACGGGGAGTTCTATGCCCGTATCCGTCAGGAGCGCTGGCAGGTTGAGCACCAGCAGATTCAGGCCACCGCCACGGCGGCGGGGATAGCGCCAGGGCACACCTTCACGTTAACCAACGCGCCGTTCTTCAGCGACAACGGGGAGTATCTGGTGACGGCGGCGGGCTACCACTTCGAGGAGAACCGCTACGCGAGCGGCGAGGGGGAGACCATACACCGTACCGATTTCACGGTCATTCCGTCGGCGGTTGTTTACCGCCCGGCGCAGAGCACGGCTTGGCCGCGCACCTACGGCCCGCAGACGGCGAAGGTGGTGGGGCCGAAGGGGGAGAGTATCTGGACGGATAAATATGGCCGGGTGAAGGTGAAGTTCCACTGGGACCGGCTGGCGAAGGGCGATGACACCAGCTCCTGCTGGGTTCGCGTGTCGAGCGCGTGGGCAGGCCAGGGCTACGGCGGGGTGCAAATCCCGCGCGTCGGCGACGAGGTGGTGGTGGACTTTATCAACGGCGACCCGGACCGTCCGATTATTACCGGCCGCGTGTATAACGACGCAAGCATGCCGCCGTGGGCGCTTCCGGCTGCGGCGACGCAGATGGGCTTTTATAGCCGCAGCAAAGATGGCCATAAAGACAATGCCAATATTCTCCGTTTTGAAGATAAAGCCGGGCACGAGCAGATCTGGATCCATGCAGAAAAAAATATGGATACGGATATTGAAAATTCTGAAACTCATGATGTCGGTGTCGATCGTAGAAAAACCATCGGACAGGATGAGAATATTACGATTAAGCGGAACCTGAAATCAGATGTAGGTAATAATGAAACGCATAATATTGGTAACAAGCACGTTATAAACGTTGGGAAAGATCAAACCGTCTTGACCATGGATAAAGAAGGTAACGCGCTGCTGGAATCTGTGACCACGATTAAACTCAAAGTTAAAGACAACTATATTCTGATCGCCCCGGATACCATTGAGATTCACGTAGGCCAAGGCAACCTCAAAGCAGAGGCTGTGGAACAAGCCATCTTCAAAGGTGATGAGCTTACAAGACTAGGTGATGGGATCAATACCGAGCTCAAAGCAAATGATACGGTGAGTATAACGGGAACTAACCTTACCGATATTAAGGGCGCGATTGTAAAAGTTAACAGTTAATCTGCGTACAGAGAACGCTATTATGGGAAAACCAGCCGCCAGAGCGCGCATTGATTCCAGCGCACATACTGGCCCAATTCAAAGCGGAAGTCCCAACGTAATTATTGGCGGATTTCCGGCAGCACGAAAAGGCGACCCGCTTTCATGCTCCCAACATGGTCAGGGAAGTATTCTCAGTGGTTCAACAACGGTATTTGTGAATGGTTTGCCTCTCGCCAGGGAAGGTGACAAGACGGGTTGCAATACCTCAGCGACCCCTGCGGTCGCATCCACTCAACCCGCACCTCCGCAATACTGGGGCGGAACGGCGGCGAAGGATGCGGGTAAAGATGGTGCTATACATGGTGATGTTTACGACGCCCGTGTGCTTGGCGCCTATGCAAGCCTTGAAGATAAATCCGGCTTTGGAAAACCCGATACGGCTTCAGCCGGATTCGCACTTGCCGATATCACGGTCGGGAATACAAAAAGTCAGGATAAATATAAAGGCGAGGTACGTACTAAAGTAGGGGTGGCGACTGCCAGCGGCACGTTAGTGACCGATCGAGCTGATTACGGGGCGATTAATCTCAATGCAAACGCCACCGCAATACAATATGGCGCCTCGGGAAGCATTGGAAAAGAAGGGCAACAATACGGCGGCGTCGGTGGGGATGTATACCTGGCAACCGCTGAAGCGAAGGCCGTCAGTGAACTATATGACGGAAATAAAGGGCGTTATGGTTTTAATGTTGAACTTGGCGCAGAAGCCGCGGCGGTCAAAGGAGAGGCGACGGCTAAAGCCGATTTTTATGGCGTAGTCGTTGCCGATGGCAAACTTTCAGGGAGTGCAGGGAGTGCTGGCGCTTCTGCAGGCGTTGGAACCTGGATTGATAGCACTGATTATTCATTTAACCTTAAGGTGTCCGGTGAGCTTGCAGCGGCGCTCGGTCTGGGAGGGGATGCCAGTATCAAATTTGCTCTCAAACCGATCCTTGACTGGATTTATGACGATGATGAAAGTAAGCCGTCCCCAGTGGCGGGCAGTGGCGATGGTGTGATTAAGACTGGCTGTGTTACAGTCCTGATAGGAGATTAAAATGTGTAAATGGGGAACGTTGTGATGCATTGGTTTTTCTTTATAGTCTTTATGATTTGGACGCTAGCGCTTATCTGGAATGGAAAAGATTTATTTAACAAAAAGCAGTGGCTCCTTGCGGGGTTAATGTTCGTTCTAGTGTTAGTGGCTACGGTCGTCATTGGCTTTACGTTGAAATGGCTTGCTCAGTCAATGTCATTATTTTCCGTCGCAACGGCCAAGCATTATTCGATCATCTTATCCATGTCTTTCTTGTGTGTTTGGGGATTAAAGATCACAGTAGTGCTGCTCTGCACGTTATTTTCCGGGATTATGGGGGGGCACAAAAGATACAACGCGGAAAATTATGAAAAATTATCGTCTATGACACGTGCCGTGGCGCCTGGCTTACTTATCTTTGCTAAAAGCTTAATTACCCTCGGAAGCTTCCTTATGTTTTCGGGTTTATGGCTTAAGTAAGCGCGACGAGTGAGGTTGCATTATGGTTGCTGAAAAACAATATTTTTTTCCTCTTGAGATGAAGGATCAGGAAAAAGAGATTCGGGAAAATTTCTGGAAATGTCTCTATACCTCTGCAGAAAAAGAGATGCTTCATTACTGGCTATTGTTACCCCAGAATGTTAAGCCAGCAGAGTTAAAGCCGATCACATTTCAGGAGGTTGGGCTGACGAATATCGGACGATACATCGCCGATGACACCGGCCCCTATATTGAAGTCTGGGCTGCATATGAACACTGTCAGTGGGAGATGAATGCGTCAGACTGGCTTATAAATAAGCTCGATTTAATGGGTGAGAAAGTACTGAGCCAAAGAATAATTACGCATCCTTCAGGAAGCGGGAAGTTTGCGGATATCCTGTCCATTAAAACGATGCCATCGGGTGATGAGGTCGTTTCACGGTATACGGTGCAGAAGGATTATAATCCTGTAAATGGTGGGGGAAATTACTTCCTTTTGAAAACGGCTTGTGCGTCGAAAGATTACAACACTATTGCCGATACTATTTTCCTGATTGCTATCAACTGGGATTTACTGCATCGCAGCAATTTGATGCTTTCAGAACTGTTGAAAACAGTCAGCCTTAGCAACAAAAATGACAGTGGATTTAAAATTCCGGATTCATGGCTGGTGAATACGCTGGATGATAATCGTTTGGTAATTGAACACACAATAGGTAACGTTAACCATGGAGTGATTAATTTCTGTCTTTTCCGTCAGGCTGATTATCCCGCTGCGCAGGCTATTTTCGATGAAGCAACTGCGCGCTTTAACCGCCACGATAGTGCGGTCTCTCTTACGACATCGGACATTGCCAGCATCCCAAATGATATCAATCCCTCGTTTACAGGCGATCTTTATAGCTGTACGGGAGAGGTAGTCAGTGCTGCTGAGAATATCAGGGCTTATTACGATATGCGTATCTTTAAAATGAATGATTTGTGGTGTTACGTTGAGGTGGTTGGGCCTCATCGTAATCATCAGGATTATTATTACGAAGCCAATAAACGATGCATGGAAATCATTCTTTCTACGTTTCGCATAGAAAAACGATGAGCTGACAAAGTTAATTCATGGCCATCTAAATAAAACCATAGAAATGTGGTTTTATTTTTTGTTTCACAGAAATAATATCATAACCGCCCTCGTTCTGAGGATTAGTTAACTTCAGGCACTGAGATCAGATCATCGTGGAATAAAAAAACATGCTCAGCTGAACTATCGTTCAGCTCGCGGGAGTGGATATTCTGTTCTGAAAACTGACATCCCGCTATGTTAACTGCAAGATTATCCACGTGGCGAACGGTGCCGTTGAGAGAACGGGCACGCACTATGCTGTGTAACAGGTAGAAGTGGATCATCCGCAGGTTCAGACCACCGCCAGGGCAGTATTTGAGGTGACTCATGAGTAAAGAAAATTACACCGCGCTGGATTATATCAATTATGCTATTGACGCAATTAATCATCGATTAGATGAAAATCCTACATTTTCTTTATATGTTATGGCGAAGAATCAGTTGGACTATATTAAGTCTATTCTAACGGGGTCTGAGAAAGATAAAAGTAAATTGCACAAATTAAATCTTGGAGTGCTTGCGTCAAAAGAGTTTGATACAACCGATGCAGAACTTGCTCAGCATTTGTCCAATGTTAATTATATGGCTTCGCAAATGGGAAAAGGATTGAAGTTTATTCTCCCTCATGAGCAAGACGTTGAGTATTTGAAAAGGCAAAAACGATATCGCAAGTGGTAAACAACGTTTGATTAAAGGGTGCGGATGATAGATCTTTACAGCGAAGACTCAGTAATTAATCATTATGCCGATCGTTATCGTAACTACATGCCAGTTAATGTTCGTAAGGTAATAAGAAGCAGCATTGATGATTCAAATTCCTCTCATGTATGGGATGAAACATTACCTTTAATCACAAATGAAGATGTTTCACGCGATAAAGCACTTGGGGCGTTAGTGGGTTTGGCTGTTGGAGATGCAGTTGGCACTACTCTTGAATTTAAACGCAGAGACAGTGAACATGTAGCGGATATGATTGGTGGGGGACCTTTTCAATTAAAACCTGGTGAATGGACAGATGATACGTCCATGGCATTATGTCTGGCAGAGACTTATCTTTCAGAAAACAGAATGCATACTGATGTGCTTAGAAAATATCTCCTGAAATGGTATCTTGATGGAGAGAATAGTAGTAATGGTCGGTGCTTCGATATCGGGAATACGACGCGATTCGCACTTGAACAGTATATGCGTGTCGGACCTTCCTGGTATGGTAATACAGAGAAACACACTGCTGGTAATGCTGGGGTTATTCGTCAAGCACCGGTGTCTATCTTTCGTCGAAAATCGCTGCGTGCGATTTACTTCGAATCCCAGGCTCAGAGTCGAGCAACGCATGGCGCGGTAGAGTCAATTAACGCATGCCAATTTCTGGGATTGGTATTGCACTATTTAATTAACGGTTATCAAAAAGAAGAAGCTTTTTCCCCTCATGTTTTCCCACTGTGCGCGCGCGTAATGATCATAAATGCGGGTGAGTATAAGCAAAAAACTCGCGATCAGATTCGTTCAAGTGGTTATGTAATCGATACGCTTGAGGCCGCGATGTGGTCCGTATGGAATACTGATAATTTCCGGGATGCGATTCTGCTGGCTGCCAATCTTGCCGATGACGCTGACAGCGTTGCGGCAACGGCGGGACAAATAGCGGGAGCATTATATGGTTATTCCGCTATTCCGCAGGAGTGGAAAAATAAACTCGTACAACATGAACGTATCGCCAAAATGGCTGGTGAATTGTTCGATAGAGCCCCTGAAGACCCTTTCTTGTAACTGTTTATCTCCATGAAAATTCAGGAAAAGTGGTTTTTTTTGTGGCATGAGAAGTCAATCTTACAGCTACTCATTATCAAACCAGCAGCGTTTACGCTTTGCGTATTGAAATGAGTTAACTTCTGGCACTGAGATTAGTCCATAGTGGAATAATGATTATGCTCAACCGAATTACCGTTCAGCTCCCGGTGGAGGGGCTGCTTTTCTGGAAACTCTCAGGCCGCGAGGCGATGTCCGAGTCGTTCGCGCTGACGCTGACCGTACTCGGCACGGACGCGCGCATTGACCGCAGTAAGCTACTGGGCCAGCCGGTCACGGTGACCATCCCGACGCAGAGCCTGCTGACCTCCCGCTATATTAACGGCAAGATTACCCGCGTGGCGGTCAGCGCCGTTGAGCTGACGGGCACCCGCTATGCGGTGTACCAGCTGATGGTGGAGCCGGACCTGTGGCCGATGAAGCGCGACCGTAACCTGCGTATCTTCCAGGGCCAGACGGTGCCGCAGATTGTGAAAACCCTTCTGGGCGAGCATCAGGTCAACGTTGAGGATAAGCTCACCGGCAGCTACCGGGTCTGGGACTACTGCGTGCAGTATCAGGAGTCGAGCCTGGACTTCATCAGCCGCCTGATGGAGCTGGAGGGAATTGCGTATCACTTCCGCCATGAGGCAGACAAGCACACCCTGGTGCTGACTGACGCCGCCACGCAGTACCAGCCGTTCAGCGGCTACGAGGTCATCCCGTACCACCAGACGCCGTCCGGCGGCAGTACGGATGAAGAGGGCATCAGCCAGTGGGCGCTGGAGGACAGCGTGACGCCGGGGATTTACAGCCTCGACGACTATGACTTCCGCAAGCCGAACGCGTGGCTTTTCCAGGCCCAGCAGAACCCGGCGTCGCCGAAGCCGGGCAGCATCGACGTGTACGACTGGCCGGGTCGCTTTGTGGACAAAGGTCACGGGGAGTTCTATGCCCGTATCCGTCAGGAGCGCTGGCAGGTTGAGCACCAGCAGATTCAGGCCACCGCCACGGCGGCGGGGATTGCGCCAGGGCACACCTTCACGTTAACCAACGCGCCGTTCTTCAGCGACAACGGCGAGTATCTGGTGACGGCGGCGGGCTACCACTTCGAGGAGAACCGCTACGCCAGCGGCGAGGGGGAGACCATACACCGTACCGATTTCACGGTCATTCCGTCGGCGGTGGTTTACCGCCCGGCGCAGTCCACGGCGTGGCCGCGCACCTACGGCCCGCAGACGGCGAAGGTGGTGGGGCCGAAGGGGGAGAGTATCTGGACGGACAAATATGGCCGGGTGAAGGTGAAGTTCCACTGGGACCGGCTGGCGAAGGGCGATGACACCAGCTCCTGCTGGGTTCGCGTGTCGAGCGCGTGGGCAGGCCAGGGCTACGGCGGGGTGCAGATCCCGCGCGTCGGCGACGAGGTGGTGGTGGACTTTATCAACGGCGACCCGGACCGTCCGATTATTACCGGCCGCGTGTATAACGACGCGAGCATGCCACCGTGGGCGCTGCCGGCTGCGGCGACGCAGATGGGCTTTATGAGCCGCACGAAAGGGGGCTCTGTGGACAACGCCAACGCCCTGCGCTTTGAGGATAAAGCGGGTGCAGAGCAGGTGTGGATCCAGGCCGAGCGCAACATGGACACCAGCGTTAAAAATGATGAAACGCACAGCGTCGGCGGGGCGCGCAGCCATTACGTGAAGAAAAATGAGTTGCATCGCGTAGAAGCGAACCAGACGCAGGCCGTGAAAGGTGGCACCGAGATCCTGACGGGGAAAGGCAAGCTGGATGCGGCGGTCGAGCAGTATGTTATTGCATCCGGGACGAAGCTGCGGCTGGTCTCAGGTGAAAGCGCCATAGAGCTTAACGCTAACGGCAAGATTAACCTGATCGGCAAAGAGTTTAACTTCTTCGTGGAAGGGGATGGTTATATCACCACGGGCGGTAAGCTGCACCTCAATACCTCGGGAACCAAGCCGGGCACAACGGCGCCGGGTTCTGGGCATAAAGGGGATATTGATGCGGCGGTGCAGGCGAAGTTTTCACCGCAAGAGAGCGCTAGTCGTCCTGCCCCCGCTGCGGCTCCTGCAGCAGGCCAATCGAAACCTGCTCCATCTTCGGCGTCAACAACAGCCCCGCCTTTGAAAGGGAATTATGTTTATAAAAATAATCCGAATAGCTCAGACGTTATGCCTTTCAATGATGATGTTGTTAAACAAATCAACAAGTCACCGACCCTTCAAACTCAGCTAAAAGATTTGAAAGACAAGGGATGGGCGATTCAACCAGGTGCGACTGGAGGGGGAAGTTATACTGATTCGGATAATAAACTGATCGTGATGGATCCCGAACACATGGAAGACACGGCCAATACAGTACAAACACTGGCTCATGAAGCAGGGCATGCAACATATCCTGTTGCAGCGGACTATTCTAGTAAAGAAAATTTCGTTAACAGCCAGCTTATGGATGAAGGTGGTGCAACCTTGAATAATATCAAAATACAGCGTGAAATTCTGGGAAATGGCGGTATTGATATTGATATAGCAGGAAGCCCGGAAAATCTCAAAGCTTACAATGCAGCCTATGATAAAATGGTAAGTGGAGAGCTGTCGCGGGTTGACGCTGCAAAAGCTATAGGTAAAGTCTACGGTAAAGGCGAAATAGCTTCGGGTACCGATCTCAATTACAGCGATTATTACGGGGGGTTCTATGGTAAGTAGAATGACAAAAAATACCATCCTCTTTTTGCTCCCACTATTTTCATCTTTTTCTTACGCAGGACAAACAAACATGAATCAAGATTCGTTATGGCATATTGTTAAAGAACTCAAAACAGTCTGGGGAAAACAGACCGAGGATGTCAGTAAACTTTTCCATCAACCACTGGTCCAAAAAAATCCAGAAGTGAAAGACCGTTATACGTCAGTTCCATTCACATTATCTGATGGAACACGTATCAGCGATTTAGATGTTCGTTTATGGGGAAACGGAGATAATAGTGTTTCACTTGTCTCGTTTGTAATCGAACAGCCTTGCATTACGCTCGAACAAGTCAAAACTCATTTCCCTGATGTTAAAATTTCTAACATTCCTCGTGGGAATACCGCAGGACAATCAGTTGGATACCGAACCGTTGCTGATGAGAGAGGACTTGCATGGGCATTTAGTTTTCCGGTAATGAACCAGGAATGCCTAAATAGAGTCGTTATGTCGCGTTACGATCGTTAATAAGTGTTGTGTTTTCATGCCGGCACGGATATTTCGCTGCCGGTTTGCAGTATTCGTGAAAAGCGTAATTTACATCAAGTTAGTGACGATAAACGTGAAAAAACACACGCCTATATTTCTTTGTTTTTCCCTGATGTTTAGTTGTCTGAGTAGCAATGTGGTTTTGGCAGAGACTATGCCGCCCGTTCTGACAAAACAGGATTTTTCCGTGAAGGTCAAAGACCAGTCCATCGCCCTGGGCGACAGATGGGCTCCTAATATCGCGCTTAAAATTGACGTGCCGGTGGAAGGCAGTTTTACCGGTGAGGTTCCTTTTGACGGAACTAATTATAAATTCTTCCAGCATCAAAGGGCTGGGTTAGAAATATTCAGTTCCAATCTCTGGTGGGATAAAGCGGAAAGAAGCGTTGATGATTATATCGTGTCTCAAATTACGGTGACTGCCGAAGGCTTCGCAACGCCGCGTGGTATCCATGTGGGTTCAACGAGAGAGGAATTGAACAGCGCATACGGTACCGGTCAGGTCGACAATGATTCGGGGGAACAGTGGATTACCTACGAGTTGGGTAAAAAAGCGCTCTCGTTTGAGATGAAAGACGGCGACGTTTTGAAAATAACCATGAATTACAACAATGGCTCTTCAGAGTAATTTATGACCAAAAAACATTTGGCAGCCATATTGTTCACCGCTTTATTGACAGGTCTCGTTGAAACGTCAACGGCGCTTGAATTATCCCAATACAACAAGCTCGATACGGTCAGTCACATCGTTAACGACAGCGAAGTGACTGACAATCTCAGGAAAACGCTGGGAAATCATTACCAGACCTTTATTGATAACTTTGATGTCTTCGGTGAACCGCATACCACCACAGGTGGCGGATTGTTTGTTGAAGGCTGGTTAAAAGATCTCTATCAGGAGAATGCATCCGCGCTGGTCATCAATCCTGACGGCAAAATCTTTGCAGCCTGGGTGGTTCCGACGTCGGACGTTATTCATTACCAGTCATCTGACAATAGCCCAGTTATTCATGCCGATATTCAGCAGTGGGCCGCCAGATTTAATGCGATGCATTTTGCAACGTTCGGCCAATCAAAACTCGTATTTGACGGGGAGTGGGCTGGCGAATTCAAGAACGACTCGACGTTAACCCTGCGATTAGCTGAATCAGACAACCGGATCATCGGCTCTTATTGCTATATCTCCCAGAGAGGAAACCGCATAGATTGCCCGGAAGATGATGAGCAAAATCTTAGCGGTACGATCGCTGGCAATCGTGCCAACGTTGAGTTCAACTCATCGTTTGGCGGCGTAGGTGGACGGGCTGTTCTGGAAATAAAGGGGCGTGAAATGGAATGGCGTTTAGTTACTCCTCCTCAAAAAGGAAATTACTATGCTCCGCTGCGATATACGTTACGTAAAGCCGCTTCGGTTCAAAACGCGGAAACCAGAAAACTGGACACCGATAAATTCGCTATTTCGCTGATAAACAAATGCGGCCATTTTGAGAGCAAATGTGACGAGATGGTTTATCTCGGCGTGCGCAAAAGCGATAACAGTACGATCTCCTTAAGGGGTAAAACGTTACACGACTCCGCAGGTAAAATAATCGGCTCAACGTACAAGAATGGCGAGATCGCTTATACCGTGACGTATGCACCTGTGAAATTGGTTGTCAGCAAAGGCAGTCATGTTTTAGTCGAACAGTCAGGTCAGTGGCTTAAATAAAACAGCCAGCCAAAAGGTCAGCATGGATTGGCCTCTTTTGTTTCTCTCAATATTAATCATCCCGAGTTCACTTATGAAATACACCCTCCAGGAAGGTTCATTTTCCCTTTTTCCTGCTGCCTGGCAGGATAACAGCATGAACATCATTCGCGATGACGAAAGCGGGCTGTCCGTGGTGGTCAGCCGCGGCGTGATTCCCGATGGCAGCGACTACGAACAAGAGTTTCACCGCCAGTGGGATGTGCTGCGTCCTCAGATGGGTGAGATCGCCCAGAGCGAATTCCGGAGCGTAAAAGCCGGGCCTGATGGAAAAATTAACGGGCTGGAAGTCGAGACCACCTTTGACCGTAACGGGCAGCGCCTGTGGCAAAAACAGCTGGCTGTGCAGACGCCGGGCAAACCGGTATTGATGATTTTTACCCTCTCAGCGCTCAGAGCATTCACTGAAGAGGACGAGGTGCGCTGGAGCGCGCTTAAGCAGAGTCTGACGCTAAACGACAACCGGAATGTGTAAGGCATGAGCGATAACAACGCGGCCCGTAAGGGCGACGAGATTATTCACTCCAGCATTTTTGCTGACATCACCAGCATTGTGGCGGAAGGTGCCGCCTATGCGGTGATCGGTGCGGCGGTAGGCGCAGCAGCAACCGTAGCGGCGCCATTGCTGGGTGCGGGGGCAGCAGCTGCAGGCGTGGCAGCAATTGGATCCAGTTGTCTGTTAAGCGGCATCATTGGCGGCGTGCTGGCGAACGTGGCGGGTATCACAGACGATATCAGTAACGCCGCGGAAGGGTTAGGCAATGCGCTTTTCCCGCCGTCGCCTGCGGGCAAAATCACCACCGGTTCGAATAACGTTCTGACCAACGCAATCCCTGCCGCGCGCGCGGCAGGCACGCTCACGCCCGCCGATACCCCGCCCCCTGAGCCACAGTCGCCGGGCAGCTTTGCCGATTACGCGGGCATGCTGCTTTCCGCCGCCGGACAGTTTGGCAGCGAAATGTGGCAGCCGAGCGTGGCCTCTGCCGCTGCGGGAACCTCGCCGCTGGAAGAAGACAAGGTGGCGTGTGAAAAACACTCCGGGCCGCAGTATCTGGCGGAAGGCTCCAAAAGCGTCTTCATCAACGGCCAGCCTGCGGTACGCGCGAAAGATCGCACCACCTGCGAAGGCACCGTTTCCGACGATGTCTCTCCTAACGTGATCATCGGCGGGGACACGCTCACGGTCCGCGATATCAAAAGCGGTAAAACGCCGGGTCTGGCGCTGGGGATGATTGCGCTCTCCCTGCTGCGCGGGCGTCCGGGCAAGATCCTGAAAAACATGCCCTGCGCGCTGGCGGCGGCTGGCGGCGGGATGCTGGCGGATATGGCGGTCAACGCCGTGTTTGGCTCCTCGCACCCGGTTCACGCCGCCACCGGCGTGAAGGTCCTGAATGACGACGACGAGCTTGATTTCTCGCTGCCGGGGCGCTTCCTGCTGCGCTGGCAGCGCAGCTATAACAGCCTGACCACCCGCGAAGGGCTGTTCGGTCTGGGCTGGGCTACAACTTTTGACAGCTATCTGACGTTGGAAGATAGCAATGCGACCTGGTTCGATGAAACCGGGCGCGAGCTGAGCTTCGAGCTGCCGCCGGTCGACCGCGCGTTTTACAGCATCAGCGAAGGCATCATTATCCGCCGCAATGAGAACGGCGACGTGGCGATTGCCGACGATGACGGCGCGGTGTGGCGTCTGTACAAACCGACCCGGGCGAACCCCTCCATCCTGCGTCTGGCATCCCTCAGCGACGAGTACGGCAATGCGCTGCTGACGGCGTGGGACGAGCACGGCAGGCTGGTTGGTCTTCACGACGAGCCGCGGGCGATAGACGTCACCCTGCGCTATGAGGATGAACGTTTCCCGCAGCGGGTTACCGCAGCCAGCCATTTCGACGGCAACCAAACCTGGCCGCTGATGCAGTGGGGCTACGATGCGCGCGGCCAGCTGGCGAGCGCGACGGATGCCTCCGGCGTGGTGACGCGTGAATACCGTTACAACGACCACGGCCTGATGGTCTGGCACCGCTTGCCGGGGGGGCTGGAGAGCGAATACCGCTGGAAACAATTCGATCACTGGCGCGTGGTGGAAAACCGCACCAGCACCGGCGACGGCTGCCGCTTTAGCTACGATTTAGCCGCCGGGCTGACGACCGTCGAGCACTACGACGGCCAGACGCGACGCCACTACTGGAACGCGCAGAATCTGATTGTGCGCTACGTCGACGAGCGCGGTGAAAACTGGCGCTACGAGTGGGACGATAACGAGCTTTTGACGCGCCGTATCGATCCGCTCGGCAACGCCGTCACCTTCGTCTACGACGAGATGGGCAACCGGGTGCAGGAAATCGATGCCGACGGCAATACCCGCACCACCACCTGGCTTGAGCACCGCGCGCTCCCCTCGTCAATCATTGAAGCAGACGGCAGCGCGACCCGGTTCTGGTACGACGAACACCACGGGCTGAAGCGCATGGTGGATCCGCTGGGGCAGACGACGCAGCTGCGCCGGGACGAGTTTGGCCAGGTTGTGGAAGAGATCGATGCCGCCGGCAACAGCCGCTATCAGGAGTACAACGAGGCCGGGCAGATTGTCCGTTCGACGGACTGTTCCGGGCGTATTACCCGCTATCGCTATCACCCGCTGGGCTGGCTGGTGGCAGAGATTAGCGCCGACGGTGAAGAGACGCGCTACCGCTACGACGCCGCAGGGCGCCCGGTGCAGCTCGATCGCCCGGAAGGCTGGACTGAGTCGCTTAAATGGAACGAACGTGGCCTGCCGGTGAGGCACGCGGGCGCCGACGGGAAAGAAAGTGAGTTCAGATACGATGAGGCGGGGCGCTTAACCGCCACCCGTAATACGCAGGGCGAAGAGGTCCGTCGCCGCTGGGACAGCCGCGGGCGTCTGATTGCCCTGGAAAACGAAAACGGCGAAGCGTACCAGTTCCGCTGGGGCGCTGACTCGCTGCTGCTGGAAGAGGTAGGGCTTGATGGCGTGGCCTCGCAGTATCGCTATGATGCCTGCGGACGCACGATAGCGCGCACGTATGCCGCCGGCCATCCGGAGGCCATCACCCACGCCTTCGCCTGGAGCGCGAGCGGCCAGCTGGTCGCCCGCACCACGCCAGAAGGGCAGACCCGCTACCACTACACGCCGTCCGGGCTATTAAGCCGCATTGGGCTGCATCCGGCGCTTTCAGCCGACGCGTGGACCACAGAGGCAGAGCAGGAGCTTGCCTTTGAGTATGACGCGCTTGGTCGCGTTACGCGCGAAGCGGGCGAGCATGGTGAGCTGGCGTGGGGATATGATGCGCTGGGCAACCGCACTTCCGTCACGCTGCCCGATGGCCGCGAGCTAAAGCAGTTTTACTACGGCAGCGGGCATCTGCTCAGCATTGCTCTCGATAAGCTGTCGGTATCCGACTTTACCCGCGACGAACTCCACCGTGAAACCAGCCGCACGCAGGGGCTGCTGACCACCCGCAGCGAATACGATCGTCTTGGCCGACTGCATCGCCGGGACGTCTTTACCGGCAATGCCCAGCGCCCGTCGCCGCGCCGCTGGTCCCGCCGCTGGGATTACGATTACCGTAATAACCTGGTTCGCGAAGAGCGGGACGATAACCCGTTCAGCTGGTACCGCTGGCAGTACGACAGCGCAGGCCGGCTGCTGGTTCAGGACGGCACGCTGCCCGGTCAGGAGCAGTGGCGCTGGGATGCTGCCGGTAACCCGCTCGAAGGATCTGCTGAGAAGGTCACGCACAACCGCCTGACGCAGCTGAATGGCATTCGCTGGCGCTATGACATCCACGGCCGCACCGTTGAGAAGGATAACGGCCAGACCCGCTGGCACTATCGCTACGACGGCGAGCACCGTCTGACGGAGGTGATCAGCCAGCCGCGGGACCGCAACAGGCCGCAGACGCAGGTCAGCTTCCGCTACGATCCGCTCGGGCGACGCATCAGCAAAACGCGCCGCCAGATGCTGGGCGGCCAGCCAACCGGTAAGCCGGTCACCACGCGGTTTGTCTGGGAAGGGTTCCGCCTGTTGCAGGAAGTGCACGGGGAAGTGCCACTGACCTACGTCTACAGCGATCAGGACAGCTACGATCCGCTGGCGCGTATCGACGGGGTTGATGCCCCGGAGATCTTCTGGTTCCACTGCCAGCCCAACGGCACGCCGGAACGGATGACGGATAGCGAAGGGCAGGTGCGCTGGGAAGGTGTGAACAGCGCCTGGGGCAAGCTGCTGCGGGAAAGCGAGACGCAGGTATCAGGATATTCTCAGAACCTGCGGATGCAGGGGCAATACCTGGACCGTGAGACAGGGCTGCACTACAATCTGTTCCGGTATTATGACCCGGACTGCGGACGGTTTACGCAGCAGGACCCGATAGGGCTGGCGGGGGGGATAAACCTTTACCAGTATGCGCCGAATGCGCTGGGGTGGGTGGATCCGTGGGGGTTGAGTAGGTGTTCTGGAGGTACCCGCTTAACTGTCAATAAACCGAAGATTTTAAGCAGCACAAAGCTGTCATCAACTGAGAGAAAATTCCTCGAAAGACAGTTTATGAAAAAAATGAATGCTTTAAACCGAGCGGCTCAAAGAGGAGAGCTAGTTTGGTCTCCTAGCACCCATGAGGTTAGGATTTCATCTTTGCAAAGTTCTTACAGGCAGGCTGTTTCTGCACGTTTTGAAAAAATGTTTGGTTCAGCACCTGATCTAAGTAAGTTAAACGCTGATCATCCTGTTGATTTAATTGTTGGAGGTTCGCCTACACAAAGATTACAAATGCTGAATGAAACTATTAATAAAAGTGTAGGTAGTTCTTTGAAAAATGCAGGCAGAAAGGCGGGGCTTCAGCCCGGAGATGCCATCAGTGAAATAATATTTCAATAGGGTGTAAAATGAATAAATCTATTAATATACAGACTGATACTGCCACATTAGTGATTTATGATTTGATGTCATTAAAGCATAGGATTAATGATGATGCAGATTGGTGGAGTCCTCCAGAAGATGAAGTTGAAGAAATAAATAAAGGGAATGTATTATTTCTCAATCTTGGAGATGATGGTAACTATAAAGTTGATATTAAAAGTGACATTGGTGAATATACCGGATCGTTATTTTTAAACGTACCTACTGGAAAGGTTTTCATAGGGGCGGGAGAGGATGTCACTGGAGGAGATCTGGAGCCAGATGATTCAGATGCTATTTCAGGCGAGTTTATTACTTTAGAACCAGGTAGTTACGAGGTTAAATATAAAAAGCATGGTTCAGATGTGCTAATTTCCTTTACAAAAGCAACGTTTACTGAAAACTCATTAGAAGAGGGTGTTTACCTCTGAATGAAAATCCACGCCCTGGCGTGGATTTTTTCATCCAAAAAAATGTTAAATAATTAATTAGTTCACTACGTGGCCATTTTTAACACTATTTTTTTTCCTTCCGCACGCATCTTGCCTGCTTCTTTCGCGCCTTGCTCACCCTTGTAGGTAATAAGCTGTCAGTATACTCGCGACGAACAACTCTACCCTGAGTAAAGCCCCCAGTGGCGGCTGATCCCCGTAGCGAGTAAGACCGCCTTGGGCGATGGCATCGCCGGGACGTCTTTACCTGCAATGTCAGAAATTTATGGGAAGACCCCCGGGAAAAAACAGTAAAACTTGACGTGAAGTAATTGCACGAATGCGAGGAGAAAGACGTATTCATGGTACGGGCGATAGGATGCAATTTAAAAGCTCAACTGATGGTAAATGGTACCGTATTCAGGATGCGGACATGGCTCATTTAACAGATGCAGTTAAATACTGGAATCAGAAGGGTGGCTACTATGGTCCTAAATCTCGTGAGGTCAGAGCCTTTATGAGAGATTCCAGGAAGTATGAGCTTGAATATTATGGCACAATCGGTCTCAGGGAGCAGTGCTACCGGATAGATATAAAGATTCCCTTGATTTTATTGGCCCAAAGGAAAAGTCCCAATATTTCCAATGAAGGAGCATTGTTCCATGAAAGATCTTGAAGACCCAAAAATTGAATCCAAAATTAACTCCTTTGTTGAAAAAGGAAACGAGTTTCACGATGACAAAAAATACGCCGAGGCTTTAGAGCAATACCAAAAAGCATGGCAAGCTCTCCCTGAACCAAAGCTTGAATGGGAACTCGCCAACTGGATCTCTGCGTGCATGTACAGCGCATATTTTGATCTTGCGGATTACGTTGAGGCAAAGAAATGGGGAGAGACGACTTTACGGACACGTGGATCGGATATAGACACTGCACCGTTAATCGACTTGGGTATGGTCTGTTACGAGTTGAATCAATTCGATGAAGCGTACAAATATTTTAACGATGCTTATAACTACGGCAAAGAGCGTGCGTTTCAGGATAGACCTAAAAAATATCTAGAGTTCTACCTGCGCAAAAGGGGATAAGTTCGTTACTCTATAAAAAAATCCACGCCAAAGCGTGGATTTTTTTCATTCAAAACAAATCAAACGTTAAACAGGAAGTTCATCACGTCGCCATCTTTAACGATGTAATCTTTTCCTTCCGCACGCATCTTGCCTGCTTCTTTCGCGCCTTGCTCACCCTTGTAGGTAATGAAGTCTTCAAACGCGATAGTCTGCGCACGAATAAAGCCCTTCTCGAAGTCGGTGTGGATCTTACCGGCCGCCTGAGGCGCAGTCGCACCCACAGGAATCGTCCACGCACGCACTTCTTTCACGCCTGCGGTAAAGTAGGTTTGCAGGTTCAGCAGCTCATAGCCCGCGCGGATCACGCGGTTCAGGCCTGGCTCTTCCAGACCCAGTTCGGCCATGAACTCTTCACGGTCGGCGTCGTCCAGCTCGGCGATATCGGACTCAACGGCTGCGCAAACCGCCACAACCACAGAACCTTCCGCCGCGGCGATTTCACGGACTTTGTCCAGGTACGGGTTGTTCTCAAAACCGTCTTCGTTAACGTTGGCGATGTACATGGTTGGCTTCAGGGTCAGGAAGCTCAGGTATTTGATCGCCGCTTTGTCTTCGTCAGTCAGGTTTTTCAGCGCGCGCAGCATGCCCGCGTTTTCCAGCTGTGGCAGGCATTTTTCCAGCGCAGCCAGTTCCGCTTTCGCGTCCTTGTCGCCGCCTTTGGCTTTCTTCTGCACGCGGTGAATTGCACGTTCGCAGGTGTCGAGGTCAGAGAGCGCCAGCTCGGTGTTGATGACGTCGATATCGTCAGCCGGATCCACTTTGTTATTAACGTGGATGATGTTGTCGTTCTCGAAGCAGCGCACAACGTGGCCGATCGCTTCGGTTTCACGGATGTTGGTCAGGAACTGGTTACCCAGACCTTCGCCTTTGGAGGCACCCTTCACCAGGCCCGCGATGTCCACGAACTCCATGGTGGTGGGCAGAATGCGCTGCGGCTTCACGATTTCCGCGAGCTGGTCCAGACGCGGGTCCGGCATAGGCACCACGCCGGTGTTCGGTTCGATGGTACAGAACGGGAAGTTCGCCGCTTCGATACCCGCTTTGGTAAGCGCGTTAAACAGGGTGGATTTGCCCACGTTTGGCAGACCGACGATACCGCATTTGAATCCCATTTCTAAATCACCTTAATATCTTGATAATCAATCCGTTAACGATAACCGATTGATGAAAAGTAAATAACTACGCCTATTATACACGTAACCCGCATGACGCGCGGTAAAAAAGCCGTATCGGGCGGATTATTGCGCTTTGAAAGCGTGTAAGCGATTTGTCGCTTTAGTTAAGCCGTCTTGCAGCCAGATTTCAGTGCAGCGCGCCGCTTCGTCTACCGCCTCGTCAATCAGTTTTTGTTCGGAAACCGGGGGTTTACCGAGCACGAAACCGACAACTTTGTTTTTATCGCCCGGATGGCCGATTCCCACGCGCAAACGGTGGAAATTCGGGTTATTGCCCAGCTTGCTGATGATGTCTTTAAGACCGTTGTGACCGCCGTGTCCGCCGCCCAGCTTGAATTTTGCTACGCCAGGCGGGAGATCCAGCTCATCGTGGGCGACCAGAATTTCATCCGGGTTGATGCGATAAAACGTTGCCATCGCCGCCACCGCTTTACCACTCAGGTTCATAAAGGTGGTCGGCACCAGCAGGCGAACATCCGCGCCAGCAAGGTTGATACGTGAGGTGTAGCCGAAGAATTTAGGTTCTTCACGCAGGGGAGCACGTAACCGTTCGGCCAGCAGATCGACGTACCAGGCTCCGGCGTTGTGGCGGGTGGCCGCATACTCCGCGCCCGGGTTGGCGAGGCCGACAATCAGTTTAATCGTCACGATTCAATTCCTAATGGGTTCCAGATCTGGCGCGTAGTTTACTGTCTGGCGCGCCGCTTGACAAAATTCTGCGGTTATCCCGACGAAATTCGAATAATTACTCATCTGAACAATTAGAATTTCAAGTTGTTCAACACCTTATTTGTAAACTTTTGTTTGTGCGTTATCCGTAATTGTGATCATTCACGCAACTCATAAAAGGGGCGTTGTCTATACTTTACACACAAGGATTAGGGGCTTTTCCTCTGACAACCCAAAGTTCCGGAGGTGACATATGAAACGCAAAAACGCTTCGATGCTCGGTAACGTGCTAATGGGGTTGGGACTGTTCGTGATGGTAGTCGGCGTAGGTTATTCCATTTTAAACCAACTGCCGCAGCTTGATCTCCCACAATACTTCGCGCATGGCGCGGTATTGAGCATCTTCCTCGGTGCAGTATTGTGGCTCGCCGGGGCGCGCGTAAGCGGACATGAGGAAGTCTGCGATAAATACTGGTGGGTGCGCCACTACGACAAACGCTGTCGTCGCGACCAGCATAAGCACAGCTAGTGCCTGATTAAGAACATCGAAACGACTCCATCCGGAGTCGTTTTTTTTTGCATAGCATATTGACCCTCACGTAACGTAAGGCTCCAGAGTGGTGGCACTGGCAAAGTAAAAAGGAGCAGTTATGTTGATTCAGGTGGGTGAGCTGGCGAAACGAGCCGGTATCACCGTGCGGACATTGCATCACTACGAGCAAACAGGGCTGTTGCTGCCTTCTGCCAGAAGCGCGGCAGGTTACCGGCTTTACAACCTGGCGGATATCCAGCGTCTGCACATGATCCAGGCGCTGGCAAAAGCGGGGCTGGAACTTGCCGAAATCAGGGATTTTCTGGAAAAGGAGTCGCTGTCGTTGACCGAGCTACTCAATGCGCAAATCACGCTGCTGGATAAACAGCTGCGCAGCATACACACGCTGCGCGACCGGCTGGTGGAGCTGCGTACCGGGCTTACCGACGATGCGACGCCGGATCTGGAGTCCTGGCTACAGACTCTGGAGTTAATGAATATGTACGATCGCTGGTTTAGCAAAGAAGAGTTACAGCAGTTGCCGTTTGCGGTACAGAAGGATGCGCTGGCGGCTATCTGGTCAGGGCTGGTGGCAGAGGCTAACGCGCTGCTGGAACAGGATATACCCGTTACTGACACGCGGGCGATGGATCTGGCGACCCGCTGGATGGAACGTCTTGAACAGGACACGGCGGGCAAGCCGGAGTTTCTCACCCGGCTGAACGAGATGCACAGCGTAGAGCCACAGATGCAGGCGCAGACCGGCATCACCCCGGAGATGACAGATTACATCACGCGGGCGTTTGCGGAATCTAAGCTCAGCATATGGGAGAAGTATCTCACTGCCGAAGAGATGGCCTTTACCCGGGCACATTATTTTGACCGCATGATGGAGTGGCCGCCGCTGGTGGCGAAACTGCATCAGGCGCAGCGGGACAATATCGCTCCTGACTCGAAGGAGGCGCAAAAGCTGGCTGAAAACTGGCTGGCATTGTTCCAGTCCTACGCAGGCACCAACCCGGAGACCCAGCAAAAGTTTCGTACGGCTATGCAGCAGGAGCCGCATCTGATGAAAGGAACCTGGATGACGCCTGCCGTGCTTGCATGGCTCCAGCAGGCGATCGGGGTGATGATGCAGAGACGTTTCTCTGCATCAGGTAACTCACAGATCCGCTAACGCGGCTTCACGGTTAGGATAAAAGGCAAGGCGGCCAGGGATCGGCTGCACGCCCGCACGCGCCATGGTGCGCAGGGGCTGGAATTCCAGGTTGCTGACCCGCAGCTCGCAGCCTTCCGGCAGACGTTTCACAAAGCGCTGGAAGGCATCCAGACCGCCGGCATCCAGCACCGGGACGGCATCCCACTTCAGCACCACAACCCGTTTCCCCGCGATGCGGGACTCCAGATCGCTGAACAACCCTTCCGCCGCGGCAAAGAATAGCGGGCCAATTACGCGCAGCACCAGCACATCCTCAGGCACCTCCACGTTTACCGACGAGAGGCGCGTCATCTGCGCGATGCGGCGCATAAATAGCAGGGACGCGAGCACGATCCCGACGCTGATGGCGATAACCATATCGAACAGCACGGTCAGAGACATGCAGATTAGCATCACGATGATGTCGTCTTTCGGCGCGCGACGCAGCAGGTTCACCACCTTGTGCGCCTCGCTCATGTTCCAGGCCACCATCAGCAGCAGGGCGGCCATGCCGGAAAGCGGCAGCCAGGAGAGCAGTGGGGCAAGGATCAGCAGCGCCAGAATCACCAGCACGGAGTGGATAACCGCCGAAACGGGTGACGTTGCCCCCGCGCGCACGTTTGCCGCAGAACGGGCGATGGCTGCCGTGGCGGTAATCCCGCCAAAGAACGGTGCGATGAGGTTGCCTAAGCCCTGACCGACCAGTTCGCTGTTGGCTTTGTGCTTGGTGCCGGTCATGCCGTCGAGCACCACGGCGCAAAGCAGGGATTCAATCGCTCCCAGCATCGCCATAGAGAACGCGGCGGGCAGCAGGGCGCGAAGGGAATCCCAGCTCAGGGTGAAGCTCGAACCAGGCATGTCCCACGGCAGCACCAGCTGCGGCAGCAGCTGTGGAATGCCGTTACCCTGCGAACCGTCCGCCAGAACATAGTGGAACTGCGAGCCGATAGTCGCGACATGACCGCCGAACATATTAACGATAGCCATCACCGCGCAGCCCAGCAGCAGGGCGGGCAGATGGCCCGGCAGGCGAATACCGAGACGAGGCCAGACGATCAGCGTCCCCAGGGTGACTATTCCGATGGCGGCGTCGCCCAGGTTGGCCGTTGGCAGCGCCATAAACAGCGCCCCCACTTTTTGTAAATAGTGCTCCGGGACGTGGGGCATCTGCAGACCGAGAAAATCTTTGATCTGCATGGTTCCGATGGTGATCCCAATCCCCGAGGTGAACCCCAGCGTCACGGAAAGGGGAATATATTCAATCAGGCGACCAAAACGGGCCAGACCGAACAGAATCAAAAAGACGCCGGACATCAGGGTGGCAACCAGCAGGCCTGCCAGACCAAACTGTTGTGAAACCGGGTAGAGGATCACCACAAAGGCGGCGGTCGGGCCGGAGACGCTGAAGCGCGAGCCGCCCGTCAGGGCAATAACAATCCCGGCAACGGCCGAGGTATACAGACCGTACTGTGGCGCAACGCCGCTGCCAATCGCCAGCGCCATCGCCAGCGGGATGGCAATAATTCCGACGGTGATCCCGGCAATCAGGTCACGGATAAAGCGTGACGAGGTGTACTTCTCTTTCCAGCAGGCGTCGATGAGGGCGCGAAAGGGCAGAACATGTGAGGAGGCTACGTTTTTCACAATTATCTATCATCCGTGTGCGCATCATCTGTCATATGAATGGCAGGTGAAGGAGGCATTAATCATACAAATAAAACCCAGAGACAAAAAAACCCGCCGCAGCGGGTTTTTTGGCCGTGTTCGATTAGTGTTCGAACATTGCAGAGATGGATTCTTCGTTGCTGATACGACGAATCGCTTCGGCCAGCATCCCGGACAGGGTCAGGGTACGCACGTTTGGCAGTGCCTTGATCTCGTCGCTCAGTGGGATGGTATCGCATACCACAACTTCGTCAATGACGGAATTGCGCAGGTTGTTCACGGCATTACCGGAGAAAATCGGATGGGTCGCGTAAGCGAACACGCGCTTGGCACCGCGCTCTTTCAGCGCTTCAGCGGCTTTACACAGCGTACCGCCGGTATCGATCATGTCGTCAACCAGCACGCAGTCGCGGCCAGCCACGTCACCGATGATGTGCATCACCTGAGAAACGTTAGCGCGCGGACGACGCTTGTCGATGATCGCCATGTCGGTATCGTTCAGCAGCTTGGCAATAGCACGGGCACGGACCACGCCGCCGATGTCCGGAGAAACCACGATTGGGTTGTCCAGGTTCAGCTGCAGCATGTCTTCCAGCAGGATTGGGCTGCCGAATACGTTATCAACCGGGACGTCGAAGAAGCCCTGGATCTGCTCTGCGTGCAGGTCAACGGTCAGTACGCGGTCAACGCCGACGCTGGACAGGAAGTCAGCGACAACTTTTGCGGTGATTGGCACACGCGCGGAACGGACGCGACGGTCCTGGCGGGCATAACCAAAGTAAGGGATAACAGCAGTGATACGGCCTGCGGAAGCGCGACGCAGAGCGTCGACCATAACAACCAGTTCCATCAGGTTGTCGTTTGTTGGAGCACAGGTGGACTGGATGATGAAAATATCACCACCGCGTACATTTTCGTTGATTTGTACGCTGACTTCGCCGTCGCTAAAGCGACCTACGGCGGCGTCGCCGAGGGAAGTGTACAGGCGGTTGGCAATACGTTGTGCTAGTTCCGGGGTGGCGTTACCAGCAAAAAGCTTCATATCAGGCACGAGAAGAACCTCAGGCATGCGTCCAGTGGTGGATAGCGTTCGCCGCAAACTGCGGGGCCTAAGCGAAGGCTATCCAGGCGGTGTATTAAAGAGCGCGATGCAACGTCTGGAACAGGGTGACGTTGTCACCGAAACTCAGTCTGCGCCAGAATGGCCTGCTGTAGGGGGGAGGTGTTCATCCCGCGCGCTACAAAACCATGCAGCCAATCCGGCGCTTGCTCAAGCACCTGACGGGCGGCGGATTCGGTGTCAAATTCAGCAAAGACACAGGCCCCTGTACCGGTCAGGCGCGACGGCGCGTATTCTAACAGCCAGGAAAGCACCGCATCAACCTCGCGAAAACGTTTTCTTGCGATATCCTCGCAATCGTTGCTGAATTCACAATTTAATAACGTTTCTATTGACCGTACCGGGGTATTTCTTTTCAGGTCAGGATCTTTAAAGATGACCGGGGTCGGAATGCTCACGCCGGGGTGGGCAACCAGATACCATTTTTCCGGCGGGTTGACCGGGGAAAGGATCTCGCCCACGCCCTCAGCAAAGGCCGCGTGGCCGCGAACAAACACAGGGACATCTGCGCCCAGCGTTAAGCCCAAACCAGCCAGTTCATCCGTCGACAGCCCGCAGCCCCAGAGGTGGTTCAGCGCAACCAGCACGGTGGCGGCGTTGGATGAGCCCCCGCCGAGACCGCCACCCATCGGCAGACGCTTCTCAATGCGGATATCCGCACCGCTTCCCGCCGGCAGACGGCCCGATTCTGCGGCGGCTTTCATCAGCAGGCGCGCGGCGCGGACGATCAGGTTGTCCTCATGCGCCACGCCGTCGACCGGCGTCAGCAGGCAAATCTGCCCATCCTGACGCGGCTCGATGGCAATCGTGTCGCCATAGTCAATAAACTGAAACAGCGTCTGCAGAGTGTGATAGCCGTCAGCACGCTGGCCGGTGATGTATAAAAACAGGTTCAGTTTTGCCGGAGAAGGCCAGTGGGTCATCATTTAACGATCCAGTTGTCCATTTTCAGCTTGATGCGCTGGCTGCCCTGGGTCAGCTCCATGTTTGATGGCAGCGACGGTTTACTTTTGCTGTCATAGGCGCTGTACACCACTTTCCAGGTTTTGCCGTTCTGGGTGTAGTTGACCTGGCTCAGACGGTATTGATCGTCAAGCGTATAGTCGGTCGCTTCGCCCGGCAGGCCGAGGATCCACTGGCGCAGGCTGTTCAGCGGAATTGGCATCCCGGTCAGCTTGCCAATCATCTCTTCAGCATCGGTCGCCGTATAGTGCTGGCCTTTGTTATCGGTGATCTGCGCTTCGCCCGGTTTGGCGATAAGCTCCAGCTCGGTGCTGCCAAGCGGGTTCAGCAGCAGCAGGCGATAGTTGTCCTGCCCCGTTTGCTGCCAGAAGAAGCGGGCATAAACCTTTTGTTCGTCAGAGAGATACGCGAAGGCGCCGCGCGTCTGGTACTGCTTCAAATTAAGGACGTCCTGCTGGTGCTGACGCCACTGCGGTGAATCAGGGCTTTTGCCCGGGCCTTTTGGTTGGGTGACAGTACAGGCGGTCAGAACCAGTGCTGCCAGCGGCAGCAGGCGAATCAGTCGGGTCATAATGAGGACAAATCCTTGAGATACGTTGCAGTTATAACTGTTAATGCTAGCGCCCCGCAGTGCTACCGTCTACGTTCAAATTATCTCAAAGCGTTGAGTAACCTATTACTCCGAAAGGAGGCGGTCTCTTTTATTGATCTCGCGCATCCTGTATGATGCGTCCTGCTAACCTTATTAACGCTGGTACTACTCCCGCTCAACATGACCCTATTAGCACTCGGCATCAACCACAAAACGGCCCCGGTTTCGCTGCGAGAACGCGTTACGTTTTCGCCGGATACGCTTGACCTGGCGCTGGACAGCCTGCTTGCACAGCCGATGGTGCAGGGTGGCGTGGTGCTTTCGACGTGCAACCGTACCGAGCTGTATTTGAGCGTGGAAGAGCAGGATAACCTGCACGACGCGCTGATCCGCTGGCTATGTGACTACCACAATCTCAACGAAGACGAGCTGCGCAACAGCCTGTACTGGCATCAGGATAACGATGCGGTCAGCCATCTGATGCGCGTCGCCAGCGGTCTGGATTCGCTGGTGCTGGGCGAACCGCAGATCCTCGGCCAGGTAAAAAAAGCCTTCGCAGATTCCCAGAAAGGGCATCTCAAGGCCAGCGAGCTGGAGCGTATGTTCCAGAAGTCCTTCTCCGTGGCGAAGCGTGTGCGAACCGAAACCGACATTGGTGCCAGTGCGGTTTCTGTTGCTTTCGCGGCATGTACCCTTGCACGGCAAATCTTTGAATCCCTGTCGACCGTCACCGTGATGCTGGTAGGCGCGGGCGAAACCATCGAGCTTGTGGCGCGCCATCTGCGCGAGCATAAAGTGAAAAAGATGATTATCGCGAACCGCACCCGCGAACGCGCGCAGGTGCTGGCGGACGAAGTGGGTGCCGAGGTGGTTGCGCTGAGCGATATTGATGAACGTCTGAAAGAGGCGGACATTATTATCAGCTCTACCGCCAGCCCGCTGCCGATTATCGGCAAAGGGATGGTGGAGCGTGCGCTGAAGTCCCGCCGTAATCAGCCGATGCTGCTGGTGGATATCGCCGTCCCGCGCGATGTTGAGCCAGAGGTTGGCAAGCTGGCTAACGCCTATCTTTACAGCGTGGATGACCTGCAAAGCATCATTTCGCACAACCTCGCCCAGCGTAAAGCGGCGGCGGTGCAGGCGGAAACCATTGTTGAGCAGGAAACCAGCGAATTTATGGCCTGGCTGCGCGCGCAAAGCGTCAGCGAGACCATCCGCGAGTATCGCGGACAGGCGGAGCAGGTGCGTGATGACCTGACTGCCAAAGCGTTAGCGGCCCTGGAACAGGGCGGCGACGCGCAGGCGATTATGCAGGATCTGGCGTGGAAGCTGACCAACCGCCTGATCCATGCGCCAACCAAATCTCTTCAACAGGCTGCCCGTGACGGGGATGATGAACGCCTGACTATTCTGCGCAACAGCCTCGGGCTGGAATAGCGCCCTATACCCATTTTCTAAGACAAGGTGCACTTACGCCTATGAAGCCTTCTATCGTCGCTAAACTGGAAGCTCTGCACGAGCGCCATGAAGAAGTACAGGCGCTGCTCGGCGATGCCGGGACTATCGCAGACCAGGAACGTTTTCGCGCGCTTTCGCGTGAATATGCGCAGTTGAGTGATGTATCAAAATGCTTTACCGACTGGCGACAGGTTCAGGAAGATATTGAAACCGCGCAGATGATGCTCGACGATCCTGAGATGCGCGAGATGGCGCAGGAAGAGCTGCAGGATGCAAAAGCGCGTTCCGAAGAGATGGAGCAGCAGCTTCAGGTGCTGCTCCTGCCGAAAGATCCGGACGATGAACGTAACGCGTTTGTCGAAGTGCGCGCCGGTACCGGCGGTGACGAAGCGGCGCTCTTTGCCGGGGATCTGTTCCGCATGTACAGCCGCTACGCCGAATCGCGCCGCTGGCGCGTGGAGATCATGAGCGCCAACGAAGGCGAACATGGCGGCTACAAAGAGGTTATCGCCAAGATCAGCGGCGACGGCGTATACGGTCGTCTCAAGTTTGAATCCGGCGGTCACCGCGTGCAGCGCGTTCCGGCCACCGAATCTCAGGGCCGTATTCATACCTCCGCCTGTACGGTGGCGGTGATGCCGGAGCTGCCGGAAGCGGAACTGCCGGACATCAACCCGGCGGACCTGCGTATTGATACCTTCCGCTCCTCCGGGGCGGGCGGTCAGCACGTTAACACCACCGACTCCGCCATCCGTATTACCCACCTGCCGACCGGCATCGTGGTGGAGTGTCAGGACGAACGTTCGCAGCACAAAAACAAAGCCAAAGCGTTGTCCGTGCTGGGCGCGCGCATCCACGCGGCGGAAATGGCGAAACGTCAGCAGGCGGAAGCCTCTACGCGTCGTAACCTGCTGGGCAGCGGCGATCGCAGCGACCGTAACCGCACCTACAACTTCCCTCAGGGGCGCGTGACCGACCACCGCATCAACCTGACCCTGTACCGTCTGGACGAGGTGATGGAAGGGAAGCTGGATATGCTGATTGAGCCTATCGTGCAGGAATACCAGGCCGACCAGCTGGCGGCGCTGTCCGAGCAGGAATAATGGATTTTCAGCGCTGGTTACGCGAGGCGGCCGGTGAGCTTTGCAAAAGCGAAAGCCCGAAGCGCGACGCCGAAATTTTGCTTGAGCATGTGACGGGTAAAGCCCGCACGTACCTGCTGGCATTCGGCGAAACTGAGCTAACTGCAGAGCAGGAAGCACGGCTCGCCGCGCTGCTTGCCCGCCGTAAAAACGGCGAGCCGGTGGCGCACCTTGTCGGTGAGCGCGAGTTCTGGTCGCTACCGCTTTACGTCTCGTCGGCAACGCTGATTCCGCGTCCGGATACCGAGTGTCTGGTGGAGCAGGCGCTGGCACGTTTACCCGCAGCGGCCTGCCGCATTCTCGATCTCGGTACTGGCACCGGTGCTATCGCGCTGGCGCTGGCCAGCGAGCGGCCTGACTGCGATGTGACGGCAGTGGATGTGATGCCCGACGCGGTGGCGCTGGCGCTGCGTAATGTGGAACGTCTCGGGCTCAGCAACGTAACGGTGCTGCAAAGCAGCTGGTTTGCCGCGCTGGAGAACCGCTCATTTGCGATGATTGTCAGCAATCCTCCTTACATTGACGAACATGATCCGCATCTTGCGCAGGGAGATGTTCGCTTCGAACCGCTGACGGCGCTTGTGGCCGCCAACGCGGGATTAGCCGATCTTGATCACATTGTGACAACGTCACGGGAGCATTTGCTTCCCGGCGGCTGGCTGCTCGTGGAGCATGGCTGGACGCAGGGAGAATCCGTGCGGGCACTGTTTACCCAGGCAGGCTACGCCGCTGTCGAAACCTGCCGCGACTACGGCGGCAACGAACGCCTGACGCTGGGGCAGTGGTCTTGAGATCCGGGTATCTGCCATTTACTGATAAAGGCGTAAGGCTGACTGAAAGGCAGTTTGGCGTTATCATCTACATCGTTTTGAGTTTTATCGCGCCTGAGCGTCATTGTTCGCTCAGTCGTTACTGGGGTAAGTCATGAGGTCCTTAGCCGATTTCGAATTTAATAAAGTGCCGCTTTGCGATGGCATGATCCTGATTTCTGAGATGATACGCGACGATTTTACGTCGCAGTACGTCTACGATGAGCTGGAGAATCTGGTCAGCCTGGCGCGTGAAGAGATCAATCAGGCGCGCCCGCAGGACTGGCAATTAGAGAAGCTTCTGGAGCTTTTCTACGGCGAATGGGGTTTCTGCGACACGCGTGGCGTGTATCGCCTGTCTGACGCATTATGGCTGGACCAGGTCTTAAAAAATCGTCAGGGCAGCGCCGTTGCGCTGGGCTCTATTTTGCTGTGGGTTGCGCACCGCCTGGATATTCCGCTGGTGCCGGTTATTTTCCCGACGCAGATGATCCTGCGTGCGGAGTGGCTGGACGGTGAGATGTGGCTCATTAATCCGTTTAACGGCGATACGCTGGATGAGCATACGCTGGACGTCTGGCTGAAGGGCAACATCAGCCCGGTGGCCGAGCTCTTTAACGAAGATCTCGACGAAGCCGACAACGCCGAAGTCATTCGCAAGCTGCTGGATACGCTGAAGTCAGCACTGATGGAAGAGCGTCAGATGGAGCTGGCCTTGCGTGCCAGTGAAGTACTGCTGCAGTTTAATCCGGAAGATCCGTACGAAATTCGCGACCGCGGGCTTATCTATGCCCAGCTCGACTGCGAGCACGTGGCGCTGAACGATCTGAGCTATTTCGTCGAGCAGTGCCCGGAAGATCCGATTAGCGAAATGATTCGCGCGCAGATCAACGCGATTTCGCACAAACAAATTACACTGCATTAATCTTAATTCCGATTCACACCTGAATAAGGCGATCCTATGAAACAAAAAGTGGTTAGCATTGGTGATATCAAGGTAGCAAACGACCTGCCGTTCGTGCTGTTTGGCGGTATGAACGTGCTGGAGTCCCGCGATCTCGCCATGCGTATCTGCGAGCACTACGTGACCGTGACCCAGAAGCTGGGCATTCCGTACGTGTTTAAAGCCTCTTTTGACAAAGCCAACCGCTCCTCCATCAACTCTTACCGTGGCCCTGGCCTGGAAGAGGGGATGAAAATTTTCCAGGAGCTGAAGCAGACGTTTGGCGTGAAAGTGATCACCGACGTGCATGAGTCCTGGCAGGCGCAGCCTGTGGCAGACGTGGTAGACGTAATCCAGCTTCCGGCGTTCCTGGCGCGTCAGACCGACCTGGTTGCCGCGATGGCGAAAACCGGTGCCGTGATCAACGTGAAAAAACCGCAGTTCGTGAGCCCTGGCCAGATGGGTAACATCGTTGATAAGTTTATCGAAGGCGGTAACGACAAGATTATTCTGTGCGACCGTGGCGCTAACTTTGGTTACGACAACCTGGTTGTGGACATGCTGGGCTTCAGCGTGATGAAGAACGTCTCTAACCAGTCGCCGGTGATCTTTGACGTGACCCACGCGCTGCAGTGCCGCGACCCGTTTGGTGCAGCCTCTGGCGGCCGTCGTGCTCAGGTGACCGAGCTGGCGCGCGCCGGTATGGCGACCGGCCTGGCAGGTCTGTTCATTGAAGCGCACCCGGATCCGGCTAACGCGAAATGCGATGGCCCATCCGCGCTGCCTCTGGATAAGCTGGAGCCGTTCCTGAAGCAGATCAAAGCGATTGACGATCTGGTGAAAAGCTTCGACGAGCTGGATACCAGCAACTAATAAAAAAACCCGCTTCGGCGGGTTTTTTTATGGGACATATTGCCGGGTAAGCGCAGCGCCGCTGGGCAAAAAGACTATGCAAAGATCGTCATCAAATACGCTGCAAACAGCGCCATATGCGCCGCGCCGTTCAGTACATTGGTGCGGCCAGTGGAGAATGAAATCTGGCACAGCAGCAGCGAGGCCACCATCACAATCATCTCCGGTGCGCCCAGCGCAAACTGCAGCTCGTTACCGGTCATAAAGGCGATCAGCGTCACCACCGGTACGGTGAGTGAAATGGTCGCCAGCACGGAGCCGAAGAACAGATTCATCGCACGCTGCACCTGATTGTTCAGCACCGCCTTCAGCGCACCTAAACCCTCAGGGGAGAGGATCAGCAGCGCCACCAGGAAACCGGTAAAGGCCACCGGCGCGTTCAGCTCGGTTAACAGCGTCTCCAGCGGGTTGGCGTTCATCTTGGTGACGGCAATCACCGCAATCAGATGCACGATCAGCCAAACCGTGTGCCACGCGCTGCTGTGGGCCGACGGTTTACCGTGGTGCGGGTCATCGTCGTCGCTGTCGTCTTCATGCTCATACACAAACAGGCTCTGGTGCGTTTTGGTCTGAATGAGCAGGAACACGCCGTACATGGCGGCGGAAATCAGCGCGACCAGCAGCGACTGGCCGGTGGAGAAGTTTGCGCCCGGCAGCGCCATCGGGAAGACCAGCACGATAATTACCAGCGGGAAGAGGGCGATCAGATACTGTTTAATGCCGAAAAGATTCATGTACTGGGTCGCAAATTTGCGTCCGCCCAGTAACAGAGAGAAGCCTACCAGGCCGCCCGTCACAATCATAATGATGGAGTAAAGCGTATCGCGCATCAGGGTCGGGGCGGCATCGCCGGTTGCCATCAACGCGGAAATCAGGCTGACTTCGAGAATAACGACGGAAAGGCTGAGAATTAAAGAGCCGTAAGGCTCGCCCAGGCGGTGGGCTAATACGTCCGCATGGCGAACGACGCTAAACGCGCTGGTTAAGATACCGACCAGGGCAAGAATATTGATACCAACCACCACTGGCAGTGACTGGCTGCTTCCCCAGAAGAGCAGCACAGCCAGTGCCAGAACCGGGAAAATGAGAGACGTCTCCTTGTGGCGGGTCTTTACCGCCTCGTGTGTTGCTGTCATGTGCTTCTCCATCAATGCAGGTGCTTGTAATTATAGATAGATTTTAAGGGCATTAAATTAACAGAAATCTGTTAAATAACCTTTATTTTTTACTTAATTTTACCCTTTGTTATGGTTTTCATGTTTAATGCCTATAATAAGATATTTCTTTTAAATATATATTTAATAACAATGAATTATGAAATTCATCCGTTCATTGTTTATGACCGGCTGGCACACCGGCGTATCGTCGTCCACACTTAACTCTTTAGGCAAAAGAGAGGTTAGTGATGCCATATAAAACGAAACGCGAATTACCCGATAACGTGAAAAACGTCCTGCCCGAACACGCGCAGGATATCTACAAAGAAGCGTTTAACAGCGCCTGGGATCAGTACAAAGATAAAGACGATCGGCGGGATGATGCCAGCCGGGAAGAGACGGCGCACAAGGTCGCCTGGGCCGCAGTAAAACATGACTATGAGAAAGGAGACGATGATAAATGGCATAAGAAGAAATAGCCGTGAAATTATTCGCTGCCTTCATTTTGACTTTTCAGGCGGTTGAACTGCCGTTGTATTGCAACTGGTCCGCTAATTGCTTATCGTAATTTGACTGCTGGCAAAATGACCAGCACAGAATGCCGGGAAGGCGAATTACAGATGTCGCAAGGAAGCATGCAGTGGCGGAGGTAGAAAGTGTTAACGCGTGATTTCTTAATGAAGGCAGATTGTAAGACGGCATTTGGTGCTATTGAGGAATCGCTTCTCTGGTCAGCTGAACAACGTGCGGCGTCGCTCGCTGCCACGCTTGCCTGCCGCCCGGATGATGGCCCGGTATGGATTTTTGGCTACGGTTCACTGATGTGGAACCCGGCTCTCGAATTTGTTGAATCGGCAACCGGCACGCTGCCCGGCTGGCATCGCGCATTTTGCCTGCGCCTGACGGCCGGACGCGGCAGCGCCTGTCAGCCAGGGCGCATGCTTGCACTAAAAAAGGGCGGACGCACTACGGGCGTCGCGTATCGCCTTCCGGATGCCACGCTCGAAGAGGAGCTGACGCTGCTCTGGAAGCGCGAGATGATCACCGGCTGCTATATGCCGAGCTGGTGCAAGCTGGAGCTCGACGACGGGCGCACCGTTAACGCGCTGGTATTTATTATGGATCCGCGCCACCCGCTGTATGAAGCGGACACCCGCACGCAGGTGATTGCCCCGTTAATTGCCGCCGCCAGCGGGCCGCTGGGCACCAACGCGCAATATCTCTTCTCCCTCGATCAGGAGCTGACCCGCCTCGGCATGCAGGACGATTGTCTGAATGAGCTGGTGGTGAAAGTGAAGGCGCTGCTGGAAGGGAACCCGCTCAACAGCACGCTGCGACCGGGTTTTGCCTGAGAATACGCCCGGCGAGCCGGGCGTTTAAATTACGCTGCCACGTAGCTGACCGAATGCTCCAGCGACTGGCTGTGGCTGTCGATCAGCACATCCCACGTGCCGGTATACGGCACGGTAAGCCAGGCCTTGTCATCCTGCACGGTCAGAATATCCGCCTGGGATTGCTTCTGTGCTTTCGCACTCATCAGATGAATACGACAGCGCTCTGAGCAACGCACCACCACCGTATCCCCGCCAAACAGTTTCAAACTTGTTTTCACCAGTGCCATTTTCTACCCCGTCGATTTTGCCCATCCCGAGCGTGATGTTGTTCACAAAATACTCATTGCATAACACCAAAGCGGGGAGCGAGGGATGCTGATTTTGATCAAAAAATGGCATAACGATTAAACAAAAATGACAAAATTCCTGAAACCTTTCAGCTGACGCGCGTTTACCCTGTTTAACGCGCGCCTGAAGAAAATTAAATGCGGAAATGGCCGGCGGTTTCAGCAAGGTCGCCCGCCTGGCTTTGCAATGCGCTGGCGGCCGCGGCGGACTGCACCACCAGCTCGGCATTCTGCTGCACCATTCTGTCGAGATGGGTCACCGCGTGGTTGATCTCGTGAATGCCTTTCATCTGCTCGCTGGTGGCAATCGAGATCTCGCGCATGATGCCGGAGACGCTGCCGATGCTGGAGCGGATCTCATCCATGCTTTCCCCGGCCAGATGCACGTAGCGCGAGCCGGTGGCCACGCTGTCGGTGGTGGAGTCGATAAGCGATTTGATCTCTTTCGCCGCCTGGGCGCTGCGGCTGGCGAGGTTCCGCACTTCACCGGCAACCACGGCGAACCCGCGGCCCTGCTCACCGGCACGCGCCGCCTCGACGGAGGCGTTCAGCGCCAGAATGTTGGTCTGGAAGGCGATGCCGTCGATCACGCTGGTGATATCGCCAATCTTAGCGGACGCCACTTCGATAGACTGCATGGTGCTGATGGCCTGCGAAACCACTTCACCGCCGCGCGCTGCGGCCGCAGAGGCCTTGCTGGCCTGGTCGTTGGCTTCTGCTGCCGATTCATTCGACTGGGTGACAGAGGCGGTGATCTCTTCCACGGCGCTGGCGGTTTCGCGAAGGCTGGACGCCGCCTGCTCGGTACGGCCTGAAAGATCCTGGTTACCTGCCGCAATCTCCTGCGCGGCGTTTTTCACCGAGGCGCTGGCGTCGCGGAGCTGAACCATTACCACCGAGAGCTTATCGCTGAAGGCGTTAAACGCCTGCGCAATTTGCGCCACTTCGTCATCGCCGCTGTCCGGCAGGCGCTGGGACAGATCGTTAGTGCCGTTGGCAATGTTGTGCATCGCGTCGCGAATGTCGGACAGGCGCTTCAGCAGGCGGGCAATCAGGACGTGAACAATGGCGCCGCTCAGGAGTGCGAGGATCACCAGCGAAATCGCCGACGCTTTCAGCAGGGAACGCATGCCGGAGGTGGCATCGCTGCTGTCGAGGGCGACGACCAGGAGCCAGTTCGTGCCCGGCACGGCTGAGGCGATAAAGGTTTTTTCCTCGTCATTCAGCGTTCCGTCGACCGGGTTACCGCTCTTCAGCGCCGCAAGGTCGATGCCTTTGATCGTCTCGGCAAACGGCTTCAGCGTCAGGGCCGGCTCGTTGGCGGCAATCACCGTCCCGTCGCTGTTCAGAAGCAACCCGCTGCTGGCCGGCGTGGGGTGGATCCCGCGCACGTTCGCCACCACGCTATCCATGGCGACATCGCCCGCCACCACCGCTTTCAGAGCGCCATTCTCCTTGACCGGCAGGGCAAACGTGACCACCAGCTTCCCGGTCCCGGCATCAACGTAGGGTGCCGTTACCACCGGGCCGTCCGTGCTCACCACCTGTTGATACCAGGGACGAACGGTGGGGTCATAATCCGCCGGGACGCCTGTCGGGTCGGAGAATTTCGCCGTCTTGCTGGCGTAGCCCACGTAAACGTTGGTGAAACCGCCCGCCTGGGCAAGCTGCTTAAACACCGGAACCGGATCGTCAGCCAGCGCGATGCTCTGCGCGGAGGAAATCACCGTCATTTTGCTTTTGACCCAGTCGGCAATCGCCATGTTGTGGCTGGCGCGGGTGCTGGTCAGAATATCGCGCTGGGAGTGCTGGTTATCCTGGCGCGTGACCTGGAAGTTAATTACGGTATTGAGAAGAAGGGCGACGACGAGGCAGCCTGTCGTCGCGGCGATAATGCGTGCGCGAATGGATCTGAACATAAGTGAAATACCTGCTGTGTTGTTTCCATGCCTATCGGCAACCCCGCAGGTAAACTTGATGCTGAAACCGCGTCCATAAGAAAATAATATTTTTACGAGTTTATTATTAAAAAGTTAATACTTTATCCGCGGTCAGCGTCCATCCGGCCAGTTCAACCAGCGTACCGATTTCTACGCCCTCGATCAGCGGCAGCCCGGTAACGCCCCGCCCGTCGGTGCAGGTCTTACAGAGTTTTACCGGCACGTCCTGCGCGGTCAGGATCTCCAGCATCTGCTGAATGTTGTAGCCTTCCGCCGGTTTTTGACCCTTCAGCCCGGCGGTGACGGCGTCGGACATTAAAAATATCCGCAGTACCAGGTCGCTCTCTTTTTCGCGTAGCGCGATCGCCAGGCGCAGGCTGTTGAAAAGGGATTCGCTGCCGTAGGCCGCACCGTTGGCGACGATCACAATCTTCTGCATGTTGACTCCTGTTCTTATAAAGGCACGAATATTGCTTAATTTCCCCGGAGTTTCGCTGTCCGGGAGAGTAAGCATGACATTAATGGCCGGCATTTCGCCAGGTGCAACCGAATGGCTCCAGCGCGCAAGGCGGATGCGCCGGGAGCAGCTCAGCAGGCTGGCGCAGCTGAACGTGCTGGTGCGCGGCATTAGCCAACTGGTGCATATGCTCCAGTGCGAGCGCGGCGCATCTAACGTCTGGCTCTGCTCACAGGGTAAGCTCTATGCGCCTGAATGCAAAGCCAGCCGGGCGCTGGTGGACGAAAACCTTGCTGCACTGAACGCCATTCTTGGAAAACAGTCCGCCTTTCCGGGAAGCGCCGTTTGCGAACGTATCGGCAATGCGCTGCTCACGCTGGAGACGCTTCCCGCGCTGCGCGACGGTGTAAATCGGCAAACGCTGACGGCTCCGCAGGCAATGGAGCACTACTCCCGCATGCTGCGCCACCTGCTCAGTATCGTACCGCAGCTTAATGACAGCATTGACGACCCGCAAATCGCGGGCCGTTTCGTCGCGCTATATAGCCTGATGCAGGGGAAAGAGCTGGCGGGACAAGAGCGGGCCCTGGGGGCAATTGGCTTCACGCAGGGCTTTTTCGATGATGTGACCCGCCAGCGGCTGGTTGACCGCATTGACGGGCAGCAGGCCTGTTTTGAGATCTTTCTCTCCCACAGCCAGGCCGACGTGCAGACTTCGTTCTCCCTTAATTGTCAGCCCGATCGTGAGACGGAGCAGCTCCGGCGCGTGGCCTGTACCCGCCAGCCTGCTGCAGACAATGGCCATACCGCACTCGTCTGGTTTGCGCTGCAAACGGCGCGGCTGGAGCATTTGCGCGCGCTGGAGGAGACGATCATCGCCGATCTGATGGTCGCGGTGGATGAGCGTATTCAGCGCGACGAGGCATACCCGCTTCCCGGGGATGAACAGGATGATCCGCTGGCGCACTACCCGGATAAACCGCTGCTGACCCTGGTTCGCCAGCAGGCACGAGAGATAGAGCAGCTTTCCCGCCAGCTCGCGTCGCTGCGCGATACGCTTGAGGAGCGCAAAACCATTGATAAAGCCAAAAGCGTGCTGATGACCCACCAGAACATGAGTGAAGAACAGGCCTGGACAACGCTGCGCAAAATGGCGATGGACAAGAACCAGCGCATGGTCGATATCGCCCGCGCGCTGCTTACGGTGAAGAGCGTCTGGCAGGTAACACCAAAGGAGTAGCTGCACAATCAGCGGGCATTTTATGCCTGATTGAGGTGCGCGAACGCGGGCAAAACCCGGTTTTCGGCCCTGAAAGAGGGTCTTTAAACCTGGCACTGGCTTTGCATTATTTAATTAACCATTTTTGACGGTGCGCCAACGGCGGTGCATTTGTCTTCGGGATAAAGGCGTCCAGCGGTGCTTCGGCACGGCGGGCGCTTTTTTTTGGCTTTTTTTCGGGAGCGGTTATGGCGGATTTGTCGAGACGGCGATTTTTGCAGGCCAGCATGCTGGCGAGTGGTGCAGTGCTGTTACCGGGTGTTATGCAGGCTGCCTGGGCGGCTGGCTCAGATAAACCGGAACAGGAGACGGTGCGAGTCGGGTTTATCCCGCTGACCGACTGCGCGCCGGTGGTTATCGCAGCGTTAAAAGGCTTTGATAAAAAATACGGTATCACCATCGTTCCCACCAAAGAGGCGAGCTGGGCGGCGGTGCGCGACAAGCTGGTGGCGGGAGAACTGGACGCCGCACACATTCTTTACGGTCTGCTGTACGGGCTGGAGCTGGGCATCGCCGGCAAGCCGCAGCAGATGGCGAACCTGATGACGCTCAATCAGAACGGCCAGGCCATCACGCTTTCAAGCGATCTGGCGGAGAAGGGCGTTCGCGATCTCGACGGGCTGAAAACGCTGATCGGGCAGCAGGCGCCGGGAACCTACACCTTCGCGCACACCTTCCCGACCGGGACGCATGCCATGTGGCTTTACTACTGGCTGGCCAGCGCGGGCATTAACCCTTTTGACGACGTGCGCACGGTGGTGGTGCCGCCCCCGCAGATGGTGATGAACATGCGCATCGGCAACATGGTGGGCTTCTGCGTCGGCGAGCCGTGGAACGCGCGGGCGATTAACGACCGTATCGGCTTTACCGCCGCCACGTCGCAGTCCATCTGGGCCGATCATCCGGAAAAGATCCTCGGCACGCGTCGCGACTGGGTGGAGAAAAACCCGCACACCGCCCGGGCGCTGGTGAGCGCGGTGCTGGAGGCCGCGCGCTGGATCGAGGCGTCCCCGGAAAACAAACGCGAAACCGCGCAGATCCTCTCCCGCCGGGCGTGGCTCAACTGCAAAGAACAGTATCTCACCGGGCGCATGCTCGGCGAGTACGACAACGGTCTGGGCCAGCGCTGGCAGGACGCGCACCCGATCCGCTTCTTCAACGAGGGGGCTGTGAGCTACCCGTATCTCTCCGACGGCATGTGGTTCTTAACCCAGTTCCGCCGCTGGGGCTTGCTCAAAGCCGCGCCGGACTATGCGGGCATCGCGCAGCGCATCAACCAGACCTCGGTCTGGCAGGATGCCGCCACCGCCGTCGGCGGCATGTCCACGCCGTCATCACCGTTCCGCAGCAGCACGCTGATGGACGGCACCGTCTGGAACGGCACCGATCCGGAAGGGTACGCCAGCCGTTTCGCCATTCACCGTAAAGGGGCCTGATTATGCCGCATCTGCAAAACACGAAACCACAAGAGACGCCAGAGAGCGGGGAAGTGATTGTCCTGCCTCCGGTACAGGTTCGCCGCCGTCCGCCCGCGTTAGCGCGCCGGATGAACGACTTTTTCCAACGCGTTATTCCGGCGCTGCTCGGCCTCGGGCTGCTGGTGGTGCTCTGGCAACTGGCGGCGATAAACAGCAAAGGCTTCCCGACGCCGCTCAGCACGCTTGATTCTGCCATTACCCTGTTTGCCGACCCGTTTTATCGCGACGGGCCTAACGATATGGGAATTGGCTGGAACGTGCTTGCTTCACTGCAGCGCGTCGCCATCGGCTTTGGCCTGGCAGCGCTGGCGGGTATTCCGCTGGGCTTTTTGATTGGCCGCTTCACCTTTTTCTCGCGCATGTTCAACCCGCTGATTGCGCTTCTGCGCCCGGTCAGCCCGCTCGCCTGGCTGCCCATCGGCCTGCTGCTGTTCCAGAAAGCGGAGCCCGCGTCGAGCTGGACCATTTTCATCTGCTCTATCTGGCCGATGGTGATCAACACCGCCGAAGGAGTGCGCCGCATTCCGCAGGACTACCTCAACGTCGCCCGCGTATTGCAGCTTTCCGAGTGGACGATCATGCGCCGCATACTCTTCCCGGCTGTGCTACCCGCCGTGCTGACCGGGGTGCGCCTCTCCATCGGCATCGCCTGGCTGGTGATTGTCGCCGCCGAGATGCTGACCGGGGGGCTGGGTATCGGCTTCTGGATCTGGAACGAGTGGAACAACCTCAACGTCGAAAACATTCTGATCGCCATCGTCATCATCGGCGTGGTCGGGTTGCTGCTGGAGCAGGGGCTGATGCTGATCGCCCGTCGCTTTAGCTGGCAGGAAAAATAAGGAGCGAACATGAAACCATTAATTCAGGTCCAGGCCGTGAGCCAGCGTTTTTCCACCGCCAGCGGCGAGTTTCTGGCGCTGCAGAACGTCTCTTTTGATATCCACGAGGGCGAAACCGTGAGTCTTATCGGCCACTCCGGCTGCGGCAAGTCGACGCTGCTTAACCTTATCGCCGGGATCGCGCTGCCGACGGAAGGCGGGCTGATTTGCGACAACCGCGAAATCGCCGGGCCGGGGCCCGAGCGCGCGGTGGTGTTCCAGAACCATTCGCTGCTGCCGTGGCTGACCTGCTTCGACAACGTGGCGCTGGCGGTGGATCAGGTGTTCCGTCACACCATGAGCAAGGCCGAGCGCAAAGAGTGGATCGAGCACAACCTCGACCGCGTGCAGATGGGACACGCGCTGCACAAGCGTCCGGGGGAGATCTCCGGCGGCATGAAGCAGCGCGTCGGGATTGCCCGCGCGCTGGCGATGAAGCCGAAAGTATTGCTGATGGATGAGCCGTTCGGCGCGCTGGATGCGCTGACGCGCGCCCATCTGCAGGACTCGGTGATGCAGATCCAGCAGGCGCTGAACACCACCATCGTGCTCATTACCCACGACGTGGACGAGGCGGTGCTGCTCTCCGATCGCGTGCTGATGATGACCAACGGCCCGGCGGCCACCGTCGGGGAGATCCTGCGCGTTGACCTGCCGCGCCCGCGCAACCGGGTGCAGCTGGCGGACGACAGCCGCTATCACCACATGCGCCAGCAGATCCTCCATTTCCTCTACGAAAAACAGCCGAAAGCGGCGTAACGAGGGGGCGTTGATGCGACTGGTCATTATCGGGAATGGCATGGCGGCAACCCGGCTGATTGCTTCGCTCACCGGGCGAGCTTCCGGTCGGTTCGCTATCACCGTCATCGGTGACGAGCCGGAGCATGCCTATAACCGCATCCAGCTTTCGCCGGTGCTGGGGGGTGAAAAAACGGCTGCGGGCATCTGCCTTCAGGATGACCAATGGTACCGGGAGCGCGGCGTGACGGTGCTGCGGGGCGAAAAGGCACTCGCCGTGAACGTGGACGCGGGGGAAGTGCAAACCACCGCCCGCACGCTGGGCTGGGATGCGCTGGTATTTGCCACCGGGTCAACGCCGTTTGTGCCGCCGATTCCTGGGGGCGATGCGCCGCACGTCTTCACGTTCCGTACCCTGGAGGATATCCGCGCCATTCAGGCGATAGCCGGTCCGGCGGTGGTGCTGGGGGGCGGCGTGCTCGGCGTAGAGACGGCGGCAGCGCTGGCTCGTTCAGGTGACAACGTCACGCTCGTTCATCGCGGCCCGTGGCTGATGGAGCAGCAGCTGGACCAGCAGGCGGGCGTACTGCTTGAAGAGGCGCTGGCGGCGCGGGGCGTGCGCTCTGAACTCGCCTCCGGCATCGCGGCGATTAACGGGAATAGCGTGACGCTGCTCAACGGACGCCGCGTCGCCGCCGCGCGCGTGGTGCTGGCGACAGGCGTGCAGCCCAACGTCGCACTGGCGCAGGCCAGCGGTGTTCGCTGCGCGCGCGGCATCGTGGTGGATAGCCAGATGCGGACCTCCGCACCGGACGTCTACGCCATTGGCGAGTGCTGCGAAATTGACGGCCAGACCTTTGGCCTGGTCGCCCCCTGTATGACGCAGGCGGATATTCTCGCCGCGCGGCTGGCGGGTGACACAGCCGCGCCGTTTGCACTCACCGACAACGGCGTGCGCCTCAAGGTGACCGGCGTGGAGCTGTTCAGCCTCGGGCGCACGGCGGTGCAGGAGGATGATGTGGTCTGGAGTTCCTGGGATCCGCTAACCCTTCACTATCGTCGGTTACTGATCCATCAGGGTGCGCTGGCTGGCGTGCTGCTGATGGGCGACTGCCGCAGCGCGGCAACATTTACCGATTTACTGGCAACGGCTGCGCCCGCACGCGCGGACTGGCTGTTCGATCGTTTCACTACGCAACCGCAGGTTGCAGGACAGAATGCTATGACAAAACCTACTCTGGTGGTGGTTGGGCACGGTATGGTCGGCCATCATTTTCTCGAAGACTGCGTTAACCGCAATCTGCATCAGCAGTATCAGATCGTTGTCTTTGGTGAGGAGTGCTATGCCGCCTATGACCGCGTGCATCTGTCGGAATACTTTGGCGGCCGAAGCGCGGCGTCGCTCTCGCTGGTGGAGGGGGAATTCTTTGCCGATAACGGCATTGAGCTGCGCCTCTCGCAGCAGATCGTCGCTATCGATCGCGACGCGCGCGTGGTGCGTACCGCCAGCGGGCATGAGACCCACTGGGACAAGCTGGTGCTGGCGACCGGCTCATACCCGTTCGTACCGCCGGTACCGGGCAACGATCTGCCGGGCTGCTTTGTCTACCGCACCCTTGACGACCTGGACAACATAGCGGCCCACGCGGCGGGCTCGCGTCGTGGCGTGGTGATTGGCGGCGGCCTGCTCGGGCTGGAGGCGGCGAATGCCCTCAAGCAACTCGGGCTGGAAACGCACGTGGTGGAGTTTGCGCCCAATCTGATGGCGGTGCAGCTTGATAATGACGGTGCGGCGATGCTGCGCAGGAAAATCGAGGCGCTGGGCGTTGGCGTTCACACCAGTAAAGCCACCACGGAAATTGCTGCGACGGACGACGGGCTGGTGCTGCGCTTCGCCGACGGTGAACAGCTGGAAACGGACATGGTGGTCTTCTCTGCCGGTATTCGTCCTCAGGACGCGCTGGCGCGCAGCAGCGGGCTGGCTGTCGGCGAGCGCGGCGGGATCTGCATTGATGACGCCTGCCGGACCTCCGATTCGAACGTGCTTGCCATCGGTGAATGCGCCCTGTGGGAGGGGAAAATCTTTGGCCTTGTGGCGCCGGGCTACCAGATGGCGCGCGTCGCCGCCGCCGCGCTCGCGGGCGAAGATAAAACCTTCACCGGGGCAGATATGAGCACTAAGCTCAAGCTGCTCGGCGTGGACGTGGCGTCGTTTGGCGATGCTCACGGGCGCACGCCGGGGGCGCTAAGCTACCAGTGGACGCACGGCCCGCAGCAAATCTACAAGAAAATCGTGGTCAGCCACGACGGAAAAACGCTGCTCGGCGGCGTGCTGGTGGGCGATGCCAGCGAATACGCCACGCTGGTGCAGATGATGCTTAACGGCATCAGCCTGCCGAAAGAGCCGGAAACGCTGATACTACCCACGTTGTCAGGCAGCGCGCCAAAAGCGCTGGGCGTGGCGGCGCTGCCGGAAAGCGCGCAGATCTGTTCGTGTCATAACGTCAGCAAAGGCGATATCTGCCGGGCGGTGAGCGCGGGCGCAGCGGATATCGGCGCCGTTAAGCAGTGCACCAAAGCGGCGACCGGCTGCGGGGGCTGCAGCGCGCTGGTGAAGCAGGTGATGGAGTTCCAGCTTGCCGAGCAGGGCGTGGAGGTGAAAAAGGACATCTGCGAACACTTCCCGTACTCGCGCCAGGAAATTTATCACCTGGTGCGAGTCAACCATATCCGCACCTTTGAGCAGCTCATCAGCCGCTACGGTCAGGGGCACGGGTGCGAAATATGTAAGCCGCTGGTGGGGTCAGTGCTGGCCTCCTGCTGGAACGAATACCTGCTGAAGCCGGCGCATCTGCCATTGCAGGATACCAACGACCGCTACTTCGCCAATATCCAGAAGGACGGGACGTATTCCATCGTGCCGCGCATGCCCGCAGGAGAAGTGACCGCCGACGGGCTGATCGCCATCGGCCAGATTGCGAAACGCTACGGCCTGTACAGCAAAATCACCGGCGGGCAGCGTATCGACCTGTTTGGCGCCACCCTGGAACAGCTGCCGGAGATCTGGCAGGCGCTGGTGGAGGCCGGGTTTGAAACCGGGCACGCTTACGGGAAATCCCTGCGCACGGTGAAATCCTGCGTCGGGTCGACCTGGTGCCGCTACGGCGTGCAGGATTCCACTGGTCTCGCGGTCAGGCTGGAGCACCGCTACAAGGGCCTGCGCGCCCCGCACAAAATCAAAATGGCCGTTTCCGGCTGCACCCGCGAGTGCGCGGAGGCGCAGAGCAAGGACGTGGGGGTAATTGCCACGGACAAAGGCTGGAACCTCTATCTGTGCGGCAACGGCGGGATGAAGCCTCGCCATGCGGATCTCTTCGCCAGCGATCTGGATGACGAAACGCTGATCCGCACCGTCGACCGTTTCCTGATGTTCTACATCCGCACGGCGGATCGCCTGCAGCGCACCAGCACCTGGATGGACAACCTGGAGGGCGGCCTCGACTATCTGCGTGAGGTGATCCTCAACGACAGTCTCGGCATCGCCCACGAGCTGGAGCAGGAGATGGTCCGGGTAGTAGAGACGTACCAGTGCGAATGGCAAACCACGCTCAACGATCCTGACCGTCTGGCGCTGTTCCGCACCGCGGTGAACGTCGCGCCGTCGGACGAAAGCAAGCGCTGGCAGGAAATCTGCGGCATTGACGATATCCCGGAGCAGGCGGGCATTGGCGCGCGTCTTGGCCGTAAACCGATCGCGCTGTTCCGCTTTGGCACGTCCGTTTATGCCCTGGACGACCTGGAGCCGGGCAGCCGCGCGAACGTGCTGTCACGCGGCATCCTCGGCGATGCGGCGGGCGAACCGGTGGTTATTTCTCCGCTCTACAAGCAGCGCATTCGCCTGCGCGACGGCTGTCAGGTGGAGAGTGGCGAACCCGCTGTGCGCGCCTGGCCGGTCAAAATTGAAAATGGCAAGGTGTGGGTCGGCAACGAAGAGCTGGTGATGCGCGCGGAGGCCTCATGACGGAAACCAGGACAACGTGCCCCTACTGCGGTGTCGGCTGCGGCGTGATCGCCAGCGTGGAGGATGGAGCGGTCAGCGTTCGGGGGGACGACACCCACCCTGCAAACTTTGGCCGCCTGTGCGTGAAAGGATCGGCCCTGGGGGAGACGACGGGCTTGCAGGGGCGATTGCTGTACCCCGTTGTCGATGGACTTGAGATGGACTGGTCCCAGGCGCTGAACGCGGCGGGCGAGCGACTGCGGGAGATCATCGACACATGGGGGCCACGGGCGGTGGCGTTTTACGCCTCCGGCCAGCTGTTAACCGAGGACTACTATGCCGCCAACAAGCTGATGAAAGGGTTTATCGGCGCGGCGAATATCGATACCAACTCCCGGCTCTGCATGTCCTCGGCGGTGGTGGGCTACAGGCGCGCCTTTGGCGAAGACGTGGTGCCGTGCAGCTACGAGGATGTGGAAAACAGCGATCTGGTGGTGCTGGCCGGCTCGAACGCGGCCTGGACGCATCCGGTGCTCTATCAGCGTCTGGTGCAGGCAAAGCACAACAACCCGCAGATGAAGGTGGTGGTGATTGACCCGCGTAAAACCGCTACCTGCGATATTGCCGACCTGCATCTGGCGCTTAAACCCGGCAGCGACGCCGGGCTGTTTGTGGGATTGCTCAATCTGATCCAGGGCACCGATGAGTGGCCGATTGCCCGCGTGGCGGCGTTTTGCGACCTTCCGGCAGAGGATATTGGTACCTTTTACGACTGGTTTGTTACCGTGCCTCGCGCCATTACGCTCTACACCATGGGGATCAACCAGTCCTCCAGCGGCAGCGACAAGTGCAGCGCCATCATTAACGTGCATCTTGCCAGCGGGAAGTTCAACCGTCCGGGCTGCGGCCCATTTTCGCTGACCGGACAGCCAAACGCCATGGGCGGCCGCGAAGTAGGCGGGCTGGCGAACCAGCTGGCGGCGCATATGAGTTTCGAGCCGGACGATCTTTCGCGGGTGGCGCGTTTCTGGGGAACGGAACGGCTGGCGCAGACGCCGGGGCTGATGGCGGTGGAACTGTTTGACGCCATCGCCCGCGGCGAGGTGAAGGCGGTGTGGATCATGGGCACCAATCCTGCCGTGTCGCTGCCGGACAGCCACGCGGTGTGTCAGGCGCTGGCGGCCTGTCCGCTGGTGATTGTCTCTGAGGTGATGAAAGATACCGACACCAGCCGGTTCGCCCATATCCGTTTTCCGGCGCTGGGTTGGGGGGAGAAGGACGGCACGGTGACCAATTCCGAGCGGCGCATTTCGCGCCAGCGCGCGTTTCTGCCCGCGCCGGGTGAGGCGAAGCCGGACTGGTGGATCGTGGCTCAGATTGCAAAACGGCTGGGCTACGGCGAGGCCTTTGCCTGGCAACATCCGCAGGAGATTTTTTGCGAACATGCGGCGCTGACGGCGTTTGAAAATGACGGCGCGCGGGCGTTGAACCTTCAGGAACTGGCGGGGTTAACCCGTGAAGCGTGGGAGACGCTTGAACCGTACCAGTGGCCGACGGGGAATTTACCGCGCCGAAACGTAGTGCCTGTCGATCCGCTGCCGCATGGCGCGACGGCTACCGCGCTATACCCGGCGATCCTCAACACTGGCCGTATCCGCGACCAGTGGCACACCATGACCCGTACGGGATACGTGCCCCGGCTGATGCAGCATATCGCGGAGCCGTTTGTTGAGGTCTGCGCCGCAGACGCCATTCGGTTTTCACTGTGCGACGGCCAGCTGGCGCGGATCGGCTCGCCGCGCGGCGTGATGGTGGCCAGAGTACGAATCAACGACGGAATACGGGAAGGCGAAGCGTTTGCCCCGATGCACTGGAACGCTGAGTTTGCCCGCCAGGGAAAGGTTAACGCGCTGGTGGAAGGGCGCGTCGATTCGGCTTCCGGGCAGCCGGAGAGTAAGCAAACCGCCGTCAGAATCATGCCCTGGCAGCCCGCCTGGCAGGGGGAGCTCTATGCCCGGGAATGGCCGGAAATCCCCTCTTCGGTTCACTGGTGGCGTAAAGCCCCGCGAATGACGATAGCGGGTGAAAAGCCGCTGCTGTCGTGGGTCATGGACTATGCCAGCGGCCGGGGCTGGCAGCTGCAGGTTGCGCAAACCGGGGAACGCAGCAGCGTACTGGCCTGGCATAACGGCCATCTGATGCTGGGTTTTTGGGAAGGCACCGCCTTGCCCGATCTGGCGCACCCGGTGATAGAAGCCGCTTTTCAGTCACCACCCTCGACACCCGCTGAGCGCCATGCGCTGCTGAACGGGCAGGGCGTGGGGAAGGTTACAGATCCGGGGCGCATCATCTGCAGCTGTTTCAGCGTTGGAGAAAACGCGATACGGGAGGCGATTGCCGGAGGCTGCGGTTCCGTTACCGCGCTGGGGGCGACGCTACGGTGCGGCACGAACTGCGGTTCGTGCGTGCCTGAGCTCAAAACAATGTTTCAGGAAATTCCGGAAAATTCCCCGTAAAGCTGCAAAGAGGGAGAAATCACGTTAAGGTACCTGGTGTTCTTACGTAAGCACCGGGTAATTCTTACGACATTGATGACTGTTTCTCCCCCTTTCCGAACGCTGGTTTTACTCTCCCTTGTTACTGCCGGAGCCGTTCACGGTGCGCCGAATTCCTTTATCCAGCAGGCACAAAATCCCTTTGATAATAACGGGGATAATCTCCCCGATCTCGGTATGGCAGCCCCCACCGGGGAGGGGGAAAAGCATCTCGCCGAAATGGCGAAAGCCTTTGGTGAAGCCAGTATGACCGACAACGGCCTGACTACGGGCGAGCAGGCGCGGCAGTTTGCCTTTGGTCAGGTACGCGACGCGGTGAGCGGCGAGGTGAACCAGCAGATTGAATCCTTGCTGTCGCCCTGGGGGAATGCCAGCGTCAATTTGCTGGTGGATAACGACGGGAAATTCAACGGCAGCAGCGGGAGCTGGTTTATTCCCTGGAACGATAACAACCGTTACCTGAGCTGGAGCCAGCTCGGCCTGACGCAGCAGACGGATGGCCTGGTCAGTAACGCCGGAATCGGCCAGCGCTGGGTGGCCGGAAAATGGCTGCTGGGCTACAACACCTTTTACGACAACCTGCTGGATGAGAACCTGCAGCGTGCCGGGCTGGGTGCGGAGGTGTGGGGAGAAAATCTGCACCTGTCGGCTAACTATTATCAGCCTTTTGCCGGCTGGCGCGACAGCTCTGACGTCCTGGAGCAGCGCATGGCGCGGGGATATGACGTGACCGCCAAAGCCTGGCTGCCGTGGTTTCATCACCTGAACACCAGCGTCAGCTTTGAGCAATATTTTGGCGACAACGTTGACCTCTTCAACAGCGGAACCGGGTATCACAACCCGGTGGCGGTCAATCTCGGGCTTAACTATACCCCCGTGCCGCTGGTGACGCTGACCGCCGGGCATAAGCAGGGCGAAAGCGGAGAGAGCCAGAATAACCTCGGGCTGAAGCTCAACTATCGCTTCGGCGTGCCGCTGGTTAAGCAGCTCTCCGCCGGAGAGGTCGCGGCCACGCGATCCCTGCGCGGAAGCCGCTATGACTCGCCGGAGCGTAACAGCCTGCCGGTGATGGAGTTCCGCCAGCGAAAAACGCTCTCCGTCTGGCTGGCAACCCCGCCGTGGGATCTCAAAGGGGGCGAAACCGTCATGCTGAAGCTGCAGGTTCGCAGCACTCACGGTATTCGTCAGATCCACTGGCAGGGTGATACCCAGGCATTGAGCCTGACGTCCCCGGGGAAAAGTGACAGCACCGACGGCTGGAGCGTGATCATGCCTGCCTGGAATGACGCTGAAGGGGCGACAAACCGCTGGCATCTCTCGGCGGTGGTGGAAGATGCGAAGGGCCAGCGCGTCTCATCCAATGAGATCACGCTCGCTGTGGTGCAGCCGCTGGTCGCATTACCTGACGACGACCCGCGCTGGAAGCTGCTGCCGGATGAGTAATGCTTAAAAAATACGTTCCTGATGGACCCACACCGCGGCTTCAACGCGGGATTTTAGCTTCATTTTCTTAAGCATATGCTTCACGTGCACTTTAACCGTGCTTTCGGTGATATCCAGGCGGCGGGCGATCATTTTGTTCGGCAGGCCCTGGGCAATCAGCTTCAGAATATCGCGTTCGCGCGGCGTTAACTGGCTGACGTCGCGGTCAGAGGTGGCGCGGTTCGCCCGCAGACTGGCGGCCAGCACCGGCGTCAGGGCCTCGCTCAGCACCATCTCGCCTGCGGCGGCCTGCTGCAGCGCCTTGAGCAGGTCTTCCGGCTCCATATCCTTCAGCAGATAGCCATCCGCGCCGCGCTTCAGCGCCGTGACCACATCCTCTTCGTGGTTGGAGACGCTAAAGACTACCACGCGACCGGAAAGGGATTTCTCGCGCAACTTGTCGAGGGTTTCCAGACCGTTCATGCCGGGCATGTTGAGATCGAGCAGGATCAGATCCGGATCGAGGGATTCGGCCAGCTCAATACCCTGTTCACCGTTGCTGGCTTCGCCCACCACGGTAATGTCGGGTGCCATGCTGACCAGCTGTTTTACGCCAGTACGCAGCATCGGATGGTCGTCGATCAACAGGATGGATGCCGGTTCCTGATTAGTCATGGGTTTCTCCTTGAGCAGTTGTAAGCGGTTTTTCGGGAATAAAGGTGACCACAACTTCCGTGCCACCCGTCTCTCTCCGTCGAACCTGGCAATCACCGCGCAGGCTTTGGGCGCGGTCTCGCATAATGATTAAACCATAGTGGTTAGTGCGTTCGGCATTTTCCGGCACGCCGCGACCGTTGTCGTGAACCGTCAGCCTGACCTGATTAGCGTGCTGGCTGACGGTAACCGTAACCGCCGTTGCTTCAGCGTGTTTGAGCACGTTGCTCAGCGCTTCGCGGGCGATCTGCAGCAGATGAATCGCCTGATGGGAAGGGACAAACCGCGGCGGCAGCTGGTAATCCAGCTTCACCGGGAAGCCAAGCCGGGCGCTAAATTCCTGGCAGCTGGATTCCAGCGCCGGGCGCAGCCCCGGCTCGGTCAGCTGCAGGCGGAAGGTGGTCAGCAGCTCGCGCAGCTGTACCCAGGAGGTGTTCAGCTCGTTGCGGATCTGGCTCAGCAGCTGTTTGTTGCTTTCCGGCATTTCCGCGTCCTGCATCTGCAGGCAGCTCACCTGCATTTTCATACAGGAGAGCGACTGGGCGATAGAGTCGTGGAGCTCGCGGGCGATGGTCGCGCGCTCTTCCATGACGATCAGCTGCTGCTGTTTTTCCTGGTGCCTGTCGAGCGCCAGCGTGGCCGTTAGCTGTTCAACCAGAGTGTCCACCAGCTGCTGCTGGTCGTGGCTCAGATGACGTCCGGCTGGCAGGGTGGCCAGCAGAATACCGTACTGGGTGTGGCTGTCCGTCAGCCGCCACTTCAGGGTAGTGCCGCCAGAAGCCTGCAGCGGCAGGCCGCGCGGGCACAGGTGACAGCCTTTATCATCGCAGGACATGTCGGACTGACAGGTAAACTCCTGATGGTTATCTTCATCTTCCACATCGTAAACCCGCAGCTCCAGGTCATGCAGCAGGGTCAGATTTTGCAGGCCGTTCAGCACCGGCGAAAGGCGTTCACATAGCGGCACCTGCATGTGCAGCCGACGGTTGGCTTGCCACAGGAAGGAGAGGATCTCATTTTTCTGCTCCAGCCCGGCGGTTTTTTCCTGCACGCGTTGTTCCAGCACCGCGTAGCTTTCGGAGAGCTCCGCCGACATGGTGTTCAGCGCCTGGCCGAGCATGGCCATCTCGTTGCGGCCGCTGATGTGCGTGCGCTGGGTAAAATCTCTGTTCGTTACGGCGCGCGCCATCGCCAGCAGCTGTTTCCAGGGATTCAGCAGCCGCGCCCGGAGCCAGATAATGGTGAAGATCAGCAGCAGGCCCATAAACAGCGCCATGGCACGGTGTACCATTACCACCCGGTCGATGCGTAATTCGGTGGTTTGGTCGAAAGAGGAGACCAGCGCGTCAATGCGGGAGACGAAACCCGCTACGTCCTGCGCAACGGTTTCGGTGCTGCGCGCCTGTTTGAGACCGGGTTCCAGCTGGGTGTGCCAGTAGCCCTGCAGGGCTTTAAGCTGGGACTGCTGGCCGGCGCGGATGGCGGCGTTTTCCAGTTCGGGGCTGAAGGCCGTGCGCTCCATTTCATCAATTAAGGGCCGATCGTCCTGCGTCAGGGGGACCGACGCCAGCAGACGATAACTCTGCATGCGTAGAGAACCTGCCTCGTTGATGGCATGCGCATTACCCTGTACCCCTTGTACCAGCCAGCCGGAAATCGCCATGCCGGCCACGCCAAGGGCGGTAGACAGCAAAACAATCAGGGCTAGCTGATTGACGAGAGTCAGCGGTGATAAACATCTTTTTAACATAGAGTTGCCGGGCTTCTGACGTGGCCTGCTTGCAGGAATGGCGCTATTCTGGTGCATACCCTGGAGTATACCCATACCAATAAAGGATTACCCCTAAATTGCCAACGGAGTATAGGTGAAGAAGTGGTGGTAGCAAGGAACCTTCAGTGCAGTGAAAAACCACGTCTTTTTTACCGAATTATCCTACTCACTAAGGATAACCCCTTTTTTTGCGCCGCAAATCCCCGCACTTTTCCTTTGATTTATATCAACTTACCGCCGCCCTAAAACCCTAATGTTTGCAGCATCATTCGAGAATCAGAGGTGTCTATGAGTCACTCATCCGCTCCCGAAAGGGAAAATGGTGCCGTTATTACAGACTGGCGTCCAGAGGATCCGGCGTTCTGGCAACAGCGCGGCCATCGTATAGCAAGCCGGAATCTGTGGATTTCCGTTCCGTGTCTGCTTTTAGCGTTTTGCGTATGGATGTTGTTTAGCGCGGTCGCGGTAAACCTGCCGAAAGTAGGGTTTACGTTCACGACCGATCAGCTGTTTATGCTTACCGCATTGCCGTCGCTGTCTGGCGCGCTGCTGCGTGTCCCTTACGCGTTTATGGTCCCGGTATTCGGTGGACGTCGCTGGACGGCGTTCAGTACGGGCATCATGATCGTCCCTTGCGTGTGGCTAGGCTTCGCGGTGCAGGATACCTCCACACCGTTCAGCGTGTTCGTGATTATCTCCCTGCTGTGCGGTTTCGCCGGCGCTAACTTCGCCTCCAGCATGGCGAACATCAGCTTCTTCTTCCCGAAAGCGAAGCAGGGCGGCGCGCTGGGTATTAACGGCGGTCTGGGCAACATGGGCGTAAGCGTGATGCAGTTGATTGCGCCGCTGGCGATCTCTGTTTCTATTTTTGCCGCCTTCGGTGGCGGCGGCGTTGAGCAGGCGGATGGTTCTTCCCTCTACCTGCAGAACGCGGCCTGGATTTGGGTTCCGTTCCTGGTGGTGTTCACCCTCGCTGCGTGGTTCTTTATGAACGATCTGAGCGCGTCGAAAGCATCCCTGAGCGAGCAGCTTCCGGTGCTGAAACGTGGACACCTGTGGGTGATGGCGCTGCTGTATCTGGCTACCTTCGGTTCGTTTATCGGCTTCTCAGCGGGCTTTGCCATGCTGTCGAAAACCCAGTTCCCGGACGTGCAGATCCTGCAATTCGCCTTCTTCGGTCCGTTCATTGGCGCACTGGCGCGTTCGCTGGGCGGCATGATCTCCGACCGTCTGGGCGGGACTCGCGTTACGCTGGTGAACTTTATTGTGATGGCAGTCTTCTGCGCGCTGCTGTTCCTGACGCTGCCTTCTGACGGGCAGGGCGGTAACTTCTTTGCCTTCTTCGGCGTGTTTATGGTGCTGTTCTTGACGGCCGGGTTGGGGAGTGCTTCCACCTTCCAGATGATCTCCGTGATCTTCCGCAAGCTGACGATGGATCGCGTGAAAGCGCAGGGCGGAAGCGAAGAGCAGGCCATGCGTGAAGCGGCGACGGATACGGCTGCGGCCCTGGGCTTTATCTCGGCTATTGGCGCAATTGGCGGCTTCTTTATTCCGAAAGCGTTCGGCATCTCGCTTGACCTGACCGGCTCTCCGGCTGGTGCCATGAAAGTCTTCCTCGTCTTCTATATCGCCTGCGTCGTGATTACGTGGCTGGTATATGGCCGTAATACCAAGAAAAACAAGTAAGTGTGATTATCCGTTAACGCGGCCTTCGGGCCGCGTTTTTTTTCGACTGAATAATAGTTACAACATACTGAAAGCTTTTACAGCAATCATCTGCGGGTAACACCGTGATCGCCATCGCTTTGCAGGGATGTCTACCCCTTAATACCTGAGATGTTAAATTTTGCCGGGGTTATTGTACGATGAATAATAAATATCTTTATAAATCATTTATTTATTCGCTTTAAAAATATACCGCTTTGGTGGTATTTGGTCTAACCCCTCCTTTTACAGTCCCTCTTCGTCTTGATCGTTATCAATTCTCCCCCTCTTTCAGGGCGTTACCTTCGCTGCAAATCAGCAATGTCGATTTAGAGAGCCACAGGCTCCATACAGGAGATACCCGATGAGCAAATTTTTGGACCGGTTTCGCTACTTCAAACAGAAGGGTGAAACTTTTGCCGATGGGCACGGCCAGGTTCTGGATACCAACCGGGACTGGGAAGACGGTTACCGCCAGCGCTGGCAGCATGACAAAGTCGTCCGTTCTACCCACGGCGTAAACTGCACTGGCTCATGTAGCTGGAAGATTTTCGTTAAAAACGGTCTGGTGACCTGGGAAATGCAGCAGACCGACTATCCGCGCACCCGTCCGGATATGCCGAACCATGAACCGCGCGGCTGCCCGCGCGGGGCCAGCTACTCCTGGTATCTCTACAGCGCCAACCGTCTGAAATACCCGCTGATGCGCAAACGCCTGATGAAAATGTGGCGTGAAGCGAAAGTGCAGCACAGCGACCCGGTTGATGCGTGGGCCTCTATCATTGAAGATGCCGACAAAGCGAAAAGCTTCAAGCAGGCGCGCGGTCGCGGTGGTTTCGTTCGTTCTTCCTGGAAAGAGGTGAACGAGCTGATTGCCGCCTCTAACGTCTATACCGTAAAAACCTACGGTCCTGACCGCGTGGCGGGCTTCTCGCCAATCCCGGCGATGTCGATGGTCTCTTACGCTTCCGGCGCGCGCTACCTGTCGCTTATCGGCGGGACCTGCCTGAGCTTCTACGACTGGTACTGTGACCTGCCGCCAGCGTCACCGCAGACCTGGGGTGAGCAGACCGACGTGCCGGAATCCGCCGACTGGTACAACTCCAGCTACATTATCGCCTGGGGCTCTAACGTGCCGCAGACCCGTACCCCGGACGCGCACTTCTTTACCGAAGTCCGCTACAAAGGGACCAAAACCGTTGCGGTCACCCCGGACTACGCGGAAATCGCCAAGCTGTGCGACCTGTGGCTGGCACCGAAACAGGGTACCGATGCCGCGATGGCGATGGCGATGGGCCACGTCATGCTGCGCGAATTCCACCTCGACAAACCGAGCCAGTACTTCACCGACTACGTGCGTCGCTACACCGACATGCCGATGCTGGTGATGCTGGAAGAGCGTGAGGGCTACTATGCCGCGGGCCGCACGCTGCGCGCCGCCGATCTGGTGGACGCGCTGGGCCAGGAAAACAACCCTGAGTGGAAAACCGTTGCCTATAACAGCAACGGCGAGCTGGTGGCACCAAACGGCTCTATCGGCTTCCGCTGGGGCGAGAAGGGCAAGTGGAACCTTGAGCAGCGCAACGGCACCACCGGTGAAGAGACGGAGCTGCGCCTCAGCATGCTGGGCAGCCAGGACGAGATCGCCGAGGTTGGCTTCCCGTACTTTGGCGGTGAAGGTTCCGAGCACTTCAACAAGGTTGAACTGAAAAACGTGCTGATGCACAAGCTGCCGGTTAAACGCCTGCAGCTGGCCGACGGTTCTACCGCGCTGGTCACCACCGTCTATGACCTGACCATGGCGAACTACGGCCTGGAGCGCGGTCTGAACGACGAAAACTGCGCAACCAGCTATGACGACGTGAAGGCCTACACCCCGGCCTGGGCGGAGCAGATCACCGGCGTACCGCGCGCGCAGATCGTTCGTATCGCCCGCGAGTTTGCGGAAAACGCCGACAAGACCCACGGTCGCTCGATGATCATCGTGGGTGCCGGTCTGAACCACTGGTATCACCTCGATATGAACTATCGCGGTCTGATCAACATGCTGATCTTCTGCGGCTGCGTCGGTCAGAGCGGCGGCGGCTGGGCGCACTACGTGGGCCAGGAAAAACTGCGTCCGCAGACCGGCTGGCAGCCGCTGGCGTTTGCCCTTGACTGGCAGCGTCCGGCACGTCACATGAACAGCACCTCCTACTTCTATAATCACTCCAGCCAGTGGCGCTACGAGACGGTTACTGCGCAGGAACTGCTGTCGCCGATGGCGGATAAATCCCGCTACAGCGGCCACCTGATTGATTTCAACGTGCGCGCTGAACGCATGGGCTGGCTGCCGTCTGCGCCGCAGCTGGGCACTAACCCGCTGCGCATTGCACAAGAGGCGAAGCAAGCGGGCATGTCGCCGGTGGATTACACCGTGAAATCGCTCAAGGAAGGCTCCATCCGCTTCGCGGCAGAACAGCCTGAGAACGGCAAAAACCATCCGCGCAACCTGTTCATCTGGCGCTCCAACCTGCTGGGCTCGTCCGGTAAAGGCCACGAGTACATGCTGAAATACCTGCTGGGCACCGAGAACGGTATTCAGGGTAAAGACCTCGGCAAGCAGGGCGGCGTGAAGCCAGAAGAAGTGGAGTGGAAAGACAACGGTCTGGACGGCAAGCTGGATCTGGTGGTGACACTGGACTTCCGTCTGTCCAGCACCTGCCTGTACTCCGATATCGTGCTGCCAACCGCCACCTGGTACGAAAAAGACGACATGAATACCTCGGACATGCATCCGTTTATTCATCCGCTGTCTGCCGCCGTTGACCCAGCGTGGGAATCGAAAAGCGACTGGGATATTTACAAAGACATCGCGAAGAAATTCTCCGAAGTCTGCGTAGGTCACCTGGGCAAAGAGACCGACGTGGTGACGCTACCAATTCAGCACGACTCCGCTGCCGAACTGGCGCAGCCGCTTGACGTGAAGGACTGGAAAAAAGGCGAATGCGACCTGATCCCGGGCGTGACCGCGCCGCACATCATTCCGGTTGAACGTGATTACCCGGCAACCTACGAGCGCTTTACCTCCATCGGCCCGCTGATGGAGAAAATCGGTAACGGCGGCAAAGGCATCGCCTGGAATACCCAGAGCGAAATGGACCTGCTGCGCAAGCTCAATTACACCAAAGCAGACGGCCCGGCCAAAGGCCAGCCAATGCTGAACACGGCGATTGATGCTGCGGAGATGATCTTGACCCTGGCACCGGAAACCAACGGCCACGTGGCGGTGAAAGCGTGGGCGGCCCTGAGTGAATTTACCGGTCGCGACCACACGCATCTGGCGAAGAATAAAGAGGAAGAGAAAATCCGCTTCCGCGATATTCAGGCCCAGCCGCGAAAAATTATCTCCAGCCCGACCTGGTCTGGTCTGGAAGATGAGCATGTGTCCTATAACGCTGGTTATACCAACGTTCACGAGCTGATCCCATGGCGCACGCTTTCTGGTCGTCAGTCACTGTATCAGGACCACCAGTGGATGCGCGACTTCGGTGAAAGCCTGCTGGTGTACCGTCCGCCAATCGACACCCGCTCCGTGAAAGCGGTGATGGGCGCGAAATCGAACGGTAACCCTGAGAAGGCGCTGAACTTCCTGACGCCGCACCAGAAGTGGGGTATCCACTCCACCTACAGCGACAACCTGCTGATGCTGACCCTGTCGCGCGGTGGTCCGATTGTCTGGATGAGCGAAGCGGATGCCAAAGATCTGGGTATCGAAGATAACGACTGGATTGAAGTGTTCAACAGCAACGGCGCCCTGACGGCGCGTGCGGTGGTGAGCCAGCGCGTGCCGGCCGGGATGACCATGATGTACCACGCGCAGGAACGTATCGTGAACCTGCCGGGTTCAGAGATCACCGAGCAGCGCGGCGGTATTCACAACTCCGTGACCCGTATTACGCCGAAGCCGACCCACATGATCGGTGGCTATGCGCAGCTGGCCTACGGCTTTAACTACTACGGCACCGTAGGATCGAACCGCGATGAGTTCGTGGTGGTACGTAAGATGAAGAATATTAACTGGTTAGACGGCGAAGGTAATGACCAGGTACAGGAGAGCGTAAAATGAAAATTCGTTCACAAGTCGGCATGGTGCTGAATCTGGATAAGTGCATCGGCTGCCACACCTGTTCAGTGACCTGTAAAAACGTCTGGACCAGCCGCGAAGGTATGGAGTACGCCTGGTTCAACAACGTGGAAAGCAAGCCGGGCACCGGCTTCCCGACCGACTGGGAAAACCAGGAGAAGTGGAAGGGCGGCTGGATCCGCAAAATCAACGGCAAGCTGCAGCCGCGCATGGGTAACCGCGCAATGCTGCTGGGTAAAATCTTCGCTAACCCGCACCTGCCGGGCATTGAGGACTATTACGAGCCGTTTGATTACGACTACCAGAACCTGCACAACGCGCCGGAAAGCAAACACCAGCCGATCGCCCGTCCTCGCTCGCTGATCACTGGTCAGCGCATGGACAAAATTACCAGCGGTCCAAACTGGGAAGAAATTCTGGGCGGCGAGTTCGAAAAGCGCGCCAAAGACCAGAACTTCGAGAACATGCAGAAGGCGATGTACGGCCAGTTCGAAAACACCTTTATGATGTATCTGCCGCGCCTGTGCGAACATTGCCTGAACCCGGCGTGCGTCGCGACCTGCCCGAGCGGTGCCATCTACAAGCGTGAAGAAGACGGCATCGTACTGATCGACCAGGACAAGTGCCGCGGCTGGCGCATGTGCATCACCGGCTGCCCGTACAAAAAAATCTACTTCAACTGGAAGAGCGGTAAGTCTGAGAAGTGCATCTTCTGCTATCCGCGTATCGAAGCCGGTATGCCGACCGTCTGCTCCGAGAGCTGCGTAGGTCGTATTCGTTACCTCGGCGTGCTGTTGTACGACGCGGACGCGATTGAGAATGCCGCAAGCACCGAGAATGAGAAAGATCTCTATCAGCGTCAACTGGACGTCTTCCTCGATCCGAACGATCCGAAGGTGATTGAGCAGGCCCTGAAAGACGGCATTCCGCAGAGCGTGATTGACGCCGCACAGCAGTCGCCGGTGTACAAAATGGCGATGGACTGGAAGCTGGCTCTGCCGCTGCACCCGGAATACCGCACCCTGCCGATGGTCTGGTACGTGCCGCCTCTGTCTCCGATTCAGTCTGCGGCGGACGCGGGCGAGCTGGGCAGCAACGGTATTCTGCCTGACGTGGAAAGCCTGCGTATCCCGGTTCAGTACCTGGCCAACCTGCTGACCGCCGGTGATACCCAGCCGGTGCTGCTGGCGCTGAAACGTATGCTGGCAATGCGTCACTTCAAACGTGCGGAAACCGTTGACGGTGTTAACGATACCCGCGCGCTGGAAGAGGTCGGCCTGACCGAAGCGCAGGCGCAGGAGATGTACCGCTATCTGGCAATCGCTAACTACGAAGATCGTTTCGTGGTGCCAAGCAGCCACCGCGAGCTGGCGCGCGAGGCCTTCCCGGAGAAAAGCGGGTGTGGCTTTACCTTTGGCGACGGTTGCCACGGGTCAGACAGTAAATTCAACCTGTTCAACAGCCGCCGCATCGACGCGATGGATGTGACCAGCAAAACGGAGCCGCACCAATGATTGAACTCGTCATTGTTTCGCGTCTGCTCGAGTACCCTGATGCTGCGCTTGCGCAGCATCAACAGGAACTCTTTGATGCACTCGCGTCATCTGAAAACCTGGATAAAGAGGATGCCCAGAAGCTGGGCGTTTTCCTCCGCGATCTGCTGGCACGCGATCTGCTCGACGCGCAGGCGGACTACAGCCAGCTGTTTGACCGCGGGCGCGCGACGTCTCTGCTGCTGTTTGAACACGTTCACGGGGAATCCCGCGACCGCGGTCAGGCGATGGTGGACCTGATGGCCCAGTACGAGCAGCACGGCCTGCAGCTCGACAGCCGCGAGTTGCCGGATCATCTGCCGCTGTACCTGGAGTATCTGGCGCAGTTGCCGAAAGAAGATGCGCTGGGCGGTCTGCAGGATATCGCCCCGATTCTGGCGCTGCTCGGCGCGCGTCTACAGCAGCGCGAGAGCCGCTATGCGGTGCTGTTCGATCTGCTGGTGAAGCTGGCGAACGCCTCTGTAGACAGTGAAAAAGTGGCGGAGAAAATCGCGGATGAAGCCCGGGACGATACCCCGCAAGCGCTGGATGCGGTCTGGGAAGAAGAGCAGGTGAAATTCTTTGCTGACCAGAACTGCGGCGAGTCTGAAATCTCCGCTCACCAGCGTCGTTTTGCCGGCGCGGTTGCCCCGCAATATTTGAATATCTCTAACGGAGGACGGCACTAATGCACTTCCTGAATATGTTCTTCTTTGACATTTACCCGTATATCGCGGGCACCGTGTTCCTGGTGGGAAGCTGGCTACGCTATGACTATGGTCAGTACACCTGGCGTGCTGCCTCCAGCCAGATGCTGGACCGCAAAGGGATGCACGTCGCGTCTAACCTGTTCCACATCGGTATTTTGGGGATTTTCGCCGGTCACTTCCTTGGGATGCTGACGCCGCACTGGATGTACGAAGCGTGGCTGCCGATTGAAGTGAAGCAGAAGATGGCGATGATCGCCGGTGGTGCCTGCGGTGTGATGACCCTGGTGGGTGGCCTGCTGCTGCTGAAACGTCGTCTGTTCAGCCCGCGCGTGCGTGCAACCACCACTGCAGCGGACATCCTGATCCTCTCCCTGCTGATGGTGCAGTGCGCGCTGGGTCTGCTGACTATTCCATTCTCTGCGCAGCATATGGACGGCAGTGAAATGATGAAGCTGGTGGGGTGGGCGCAGTCCGTCGTGACCTTCCACGGCGGAGCGTCTGAGCACCTGGACGGCGTGGCGTTTATCTTCCGTGTTCACCTTGTGCTGGGGATGACGCTGTTTGTGCTGTTCCCGTTCTCCCGACTGGTGCATATCTGGAGCGCGCCGGTGGAGTACCTGACGCGCAAATACCAGATTGTGCGTGCCCGTCGCTAATTCAGCGTCTTGATACCAACCCCGCAATCGCGGGGTTTTTTTTCGCCCCAGCCCAGGTTGTTGCCCGCTGCAGCAAACAGGATCAACGCGCCGCCCGCCAGCTGCGTCAGGTTCAGCGAGTGTCCGAACACCAGGTTATCGACAACGATCGCCACCACCGGATAGATAAACGACAGGGAGCCGGTAATGGGGGTAGGTAGCTTCTGAATCGCGCTGTAGAGCAGCTGATACATAATGCCGGTATGGACGATGCCGAGCGTCAGCAGGATCGGCCAGGGAAAATCACCGGAAAATGACGGCCGGCTGGCAAACGGAATAAGCATCACGACGCCCGTCAGCACCTGAATAAAGGCAATATGCTGCGGTGCGATTGTTTTCAGTTTGCGCGCAATGATTGCCGTCAGCGCGTAGAAGAAAGCCGCGGCCATTGCCAGACCGATACCCGCCAGCCATTCAGTGTCGTGGGTGCCGGTCAGCTCGCTGGAGAGCAGTATCACCACGCCGCCGAAGGCGAGGAACAGCCAGCCCCATTTCACCACGCTGACGCGCTCGCCTAAAAACATCCCCATCAGGACCAGCATAAACGGCTGAGTGTTATAGACCACGGTCGAAAGACCAATAGAGATCCGCTCATAGGCTGCGAAGAGCAGCAGCCAGTTCACCACTAATGCCACACCGCCGAGAATCACCAGCAGCAGCGTGGTGCGGGTGAGGGGGCTAAAGGGCTTTTGACTTACCCGGATAAAAATGAAAAGTGCTATTGCCCCAATAAGGCAGCGCCAGAAAACCACTTCCGTCACTGGCAGACCGCTGAGCAAAACAAACGCGCCGATAGAGCCGGAAATTAACATCGCCAGACTCATCTGCCAGACGCCTTTATGTAAATCACGCATCATTCACCTCCTGATTAATAACGCTATTGTCGAAAATCGCTGTTGGGTTTTACAGGGGTGAGATAAGGTTGAAGGTATTAACTGCTTTTTTAAATTAGGTGAAACGAGTGGAATACCTTATTGATGATATCGATCGGCAAATTTTAGCCTGCCTGGTTGAGGATGCGCGCATGTCGTTGAAGGTGCTCAGCGGCCGCATTGGCCTGACCTCACCCAGCACGGCGGAGCGTCTGAAGAGGCTGGAAGAGCGCGGTGTGATTCAGGGGTATGGCGCACGGGTGAATCTCGCGGCGCTGGGGTATACGCTGCAGGCGCTGGTACGGGTGCGGCCTTTGCCGGGGCTGTTGCATAAGGTGGATAAATACATACAGGCGATGCCGGAGTGTATTGAGAGCGACAAGGTGACCGGGGAAGACTGCTTTGTGATTAGGCTGGTGGTGCGATCGATAGAACAACTGGATGCGCTGCTGGACGGGCTGGCGGAGCATGCCCAATGTAATACGTCGATTGTGAAAAGTTCCCCGGTGAAGCGTCGTTTGCCGCCAATGTAGTCGTCTGTCGCAGGGTGGCGGCTGCGCCTTACCAGGCCTACGAAGGCGGACTCGGTTCGATTTTGTTCGGGTTTTTTGAAGTGATGGTGGTGGGGGAAGGATTCGAACCTTCGAAGTCGATGACGGCAGATTTACAGTCTGCTCCCTTTGGCCGCTCGGGAACCCCACCACGGGGTAATGCTTTTTTACTGGCCTGCTTCCTGCTGGAAGCGGGGCGCATCATATCAAATGAGACGCCCCTGTAAAGCTTTCCTTTAGGGAAAAGAAGCTGTTTGCCTGCTTTTTATCCGTAAAGGCGCAAAGCTAATCAATTCATTTTCCGAAAGATTAAAGAATGATGGTTCTGTTACCGTAGACAAAGACACGCTGCGCCAGCACCTGATACAGGGCACGACTCAACACGTTCTTCTCAACGTCACGTCCGGCGCGCATCATATCTTCTGCGGTGTAGGTGTGATCCACGTGAATCACGTCCTGCATGATGATGGGACCTTCGTCCAGATTGTCATTCACGTAGTGCGCGGTTGCGCCGATGATCTTCACGCCGCGCTCGTACGCCTGGTGATAAGGCCGCGCGCCAATAAAGGCCGGCAGGAACGAGTGGTGAATGTTGATAATCTTGTTCGGGAAGCGGGCGACGAAGGAAGGCGTCAGCACGCGCATATATTTCGCCAGCACCACGTAGTCCGGGTTATGCGCTTCAATGGCAGCAGCCATCAGGTTGTCGTGCTCTTCACGGGTATGGCCTTCATGGCTCACCAGCTCAAACGGAATATCAAAACGCTCAACCAGCGTGCGCAGGGTTTCGTGGTTGCCAATAACAGCGGCAATTTCTACGTCCAGGCCGCCGTAATTGGCCTTCATCAACAGATCGCCCAGGCAGTGAGCTTCTTTCGTCACCAGAATCACAATGCGACGACGGCCCGCAGGATTCAGCTCACGCACGGAACCGTCCGGCAGCGCGCTGTCCAGATCGGCCAGCAGGGTGGTGTCGTTGAAAATGCCTTCCAGTTCGGTACGCATGAAGAAGCGACCGGTACGGTGGTCAACGAACTCGTTGTTCTGCACGATATTCAGTTCATGCTTGTAGCAAATATTGGTGATTCGTGCGATCAGCCCTTTTTGATCGGGACAGATAGTGCGCAGAACTTTACGTTGTAATGATTGCATCGCCGGGAAATCCTGTTTGTATTTGCGAAGTCTGGGTTGTCAGGCGTTACTGCCCGCAACACTTTTTGAATTTTTTTCCTGAACCACAAGGGCAGGTATCGTTACGACCAAACTGTGGACGCGTACCGTCAATATAATACCACTGCCCGCTTTCCTTTAAGAACCGGGAACGCTCGATAATGGCGCCAGGCCTGGCGTTCTCGGTAAAACGGGCAACAAAGCTGACAAACCCTTCGTCGTGGTGGCTACCGGGTGACGATTCAAACACGGTAAGCCCAAGCCAGTGGGTGTTGGCGAACCCGGCTTCGATCTCCTGTCGGAAATCGGCGGCGTGGCAGGACGGGTGCCAGGTTTTTATCAGGTAGTCTGCGTCTTTGATCACAAAAGCAGTATACCGTGAACGCATGAGGTGTGACGGATCCGGTGCAACCTGATTGCCAGAAAGATATCGCTGGCAACATAGGCTATACTCCAGAGCGCTACCACAGGGGCAGAGTTGAGACACGATTCTCTTCCTGGAACAAAAAATAAGGGCGTAAAACGCCTCGGGTAGCACTATGTTAACTGAGCAGTTGCGTTGACGCTATGTCAGGAATCCAGGGGAAGTAAAACAGGGCTAATGAGAAAGGTTAAAATTGGACTGGCGCTGGGATCAGGTGCAGCCCGGGGATGGTCTCATATCGGCGTGATTAATGCCTTAAACAAGATGGGCGTTGACGTTGATATCGTAGCAGGATGTTCAATCGGATCGCTTGTCGGCTCTGCCTACGCGTGCGGCAAGCTCCCGGATCTCGAAACCTGGGTGCGCTCCTTCAGCTATTGGGACGTGCTGCGTCTGATGGATCTCTCCTGGCAGCGCGGTGGGCTGTTGCGCGGTGAACGCGTCTTTAACCAGTTCCGCCGGGTGATGCCTCTAGAAGACTTTACTGACTGCCGGATGCCTTTCGGCGCCGTCGCAACTAATCTCAGCACAGGCCGTGAACTCTGGCTGACCGAAGGGGATATTCACCTTGCGGTGCGTGCTTCATGCAGTATTCCTGGGCTTATGGCGCCCGTGCCCCATAACGGTTACTGGCTTGTCGATGGTGGCGTCGTGAACCCGGTTCCCATCTCTCTGACGCGCGCCATGGGGGCGGACATCGTCATCGCCGTTGATTTGCAGCACGACGCTCATCTGATGCAGCAAGACCTTATGCCGGTCAATCTGCAGAGCGAAGATGTCGACGTCGAAAAGCTTGCCTGGCATGAACGCCTGCGCGGAAGAATTGGTCGCCTGGCCGCACGACGCTCGGTTGCCGCACCGACGGCCATGGAGATCATGACCACCTCAATTCAGGTTCTTGAGAATCGCCTTAAACGTAACCGTATGGCTGGCGATCCTCCGGATATTCTTATTCAGCCTTACTGTCCGCAAATCTCTACCCTTGATTTCCATCGGGCTGAGGCCGCCATCGCAGCGGGCTCGCTAGCCGTCGAAAAGAAAATAGACGAGTTGCTGCCGTTTGTGCGAACAGCACGTTAAGCACCTTTTTTTGACTACTTCAGCAAAATCTGACAGGCGATAGTGCCGATAGCATGCCACTATTTAGTAACTGTCAGCCAGGGGAGGAACCATGACGCAGCCATTGGCCGGAAAACACATTTTGATTGTTGAAGACGAGCCCGTTTTCCGATCGCTACTGGATTCGTGGTTATCCTCGCTGGGAGCAAACACTTTACTGGCTGAAGATGGTGTCGACGCGCTGGAAAAAATGACCGGTATTACGCCCGATCTGATGATTTGCGACATCGCGATGCCGCGAATGAATGGGCTTAAACTGGTTGAACATCTGCGCAACGAGGGGGACCAGATGCCCATTCTGGTGATCTCCGCGACAGAAAATATGGCGGATATTGCCAAAGCATTACGTCTTGGCGTTCAGGATATTCTGCTGAAACCCGTCAAAGATCTGAACCGGTTACGTGAGACGGTATTAGCGTGCCTTTATCCAAATATGTTTAATTCACGCGTAGAGGAAGAGGAACGCCTTTTTCAGGACTGGGACGCGCTGGTGAGTAATCCGCCAGCGGCGGCGAAATTGTTGCAAGAACTTCAGCCTCCCGTTCAGCAAACTATTTCCCACTGCCGCGTAAACTATCGCCAGCTGGTGGCGGCCGATCAGCCTGGGCTGGTGCTGGATATTGCACCTCTGTCTGATTCCGACCTCGCATTTTATTCTCTGGACGTAACCCGTGCAGGGGATAATGGCGTATTAGCTGCATTGTTACTTCGCGCGCTCTTTAATGGATTATTGCAGGAACAGTTATCACATCAGGGACAACGGCTCCCTGAGTTAGGCAGTTTACTCAAACAGGTAAACCAGCTTTTTCGTCAGGCCAATTTACCCGGACAGTTCCCGCTGCTGGTTGGTTATTACCATAGCGGTTTAAAGAATCTTATCCTCGTTTCTGCAGGTCTCAACGCGTCACTGAATACCGGGGAACACCATATTCAGGTGAGTAACGGGGTGCCGCTTGGAACACTGGGAACGGCGTATCTAAATCAAATTAGCCATCGCTGTTCTTCCTGGCAGTGCCAAATTTGGGGTGCCGGGGGAAGGCTTCGCTTAATGTTGTCCACGGAATAAGCAATTGGATCTTAATTTTAAGATTGCTTTACCTGTGTTTTCTCGGGAGTGCTACTATCGCTGCCCAGATTCATGCGTATTTGTCCTAATTCATCGGCAACGCGTTCTTTTCAGACCCGGACTGCGGGGCGAGGCTGATATACTCAACGCGTTATTTATTGCATAAAAGTTCAAAACTTGAACAGCTCAGGAGAATTTGAATGGCTGCCCTAAATTCGAAAGTCAGAAAGGCCGTCATCCCGGTAGCGGGATTGGGGACCAGGATGTTACCAGCAACTAAGGCGATTCCTAAAGAGATGCTGCCTCTGGTTGATAAGCCATTAATCCAGTATGTCGTTAATGAGTGTATCGCGGCCGGCATTACTGAAATTGTGCTGGTTACGCATTCATCTAAAAACTCTATCGAAAACCACTTCGATACAAGTTTTGAACTCGAAGCCATGCTGGAAAAACGCGTTAAGCGTCAGCTGTTAGAAGAAGTTCAGTCTATTTGCCCTCCGCACGTCACCATTATGCAGGTTCGTCAGGGGCTGGCTAAAGGTCTGGGCCACGCGGTTATGTGTGCACACCCGGTTGTGGGTGATGAGCCCGTCGCGGTTATTCTGCCTGACGTGATTCTGGATGAATACGAATCCGATCTTTCCCAGGACAACCTGGCTGAGATGATCCACCGCTTCGACGAAACGGGCTGCAGCCAGATCATGGTTGAGCCAGTTGAAGACGTGACCGCTTACGGTGTGGTTGACTGCAAGGGCGTGAACCTTGAGCCAGGCGAAAGCGTGCCAATGGTTGGTGTCGTAGAGAAGCCTAAAGCCGACGTAGCGCCGTCTAATCTGGCAGTGGTGGGTCGCTATGTCCTGAGTGCTGAAATCTGGCCACTGCTGGCGAAAACGCCTCCAGGAGCAGGGGATGAAATCCAGCTGACGGATGCCATTGATATGCTGATCGAGAAAGAGACCGTTGAGGCTTACCACATGAAAGGTAAGAGCCATGACTGCGGTAATAAGCTCGGTTATATGCAGGCGTTCGTTGAATACGGCATTCGCCATAATACGCTGGGTGAAGAATTTAAAGGCTGGCTCAAAGAGAGTATGGGTATTAAGAAATAATACAGGCGTAAATCTATGAAACCGGTGTGGCGCCGCCCACCGGTTTTTTTATGCCCATAAAACGCCATGACCAGCCTGTTTGTAAGCGAAACTAAATAGCCAAATAACGCTTTATGACGGAGTGTAAGAGGATGTTAGTGATAAATTGCGGGCAAAAAAAATCCCACCAGAGGCGGGATTTTTCTGAATTCGGCTTGATTAATCCTTGATCAGGAAGTCATCCAGCTGTTTACCTTGCTCATCCATAGCTTTCTTGATTACAGCAGGAGTACGGCCTTGGCCGGTCCAGGTTTTAGTTTCGCCGTTCTCATCAACATAGCTATATTTAGCAGGACGGGCAGCGCGTTTTGCTTTGGTACCGGTTTTTGCAGCAGCAATGCTGTTCAGCAATTCATTTGGATCGATACCATCAGCAATCAGCATTTCACGATATTGCTGCAGTTTACGCGTACGCTCTTCGATTTCAGCTGCAGCAGCGCTTTCTTCTTCGCGACGTTCATTAACTACAACTTCTAATTTTTCCAGCATTTCTTCGAGCGTTTCAAGGGTACATTCTCTTGCCTGCGCACGAAGAGTACGGATGTTGTTCAGAATTTTAAGTGCTTCGCTCATTGTAGTAATCTCAAACTTATAATGGGGGGTGGTTTGTTGACCTAATAATAGAGCCATAAATTCAGATGTGCAATAGCCAGGAATGTAAGGAATTCAAAAAATACTAAATAAAGCCGCTATTATTAATTACGCTAACTTAAATTTCCTCTTTGGCAGTCTCGCTTGTTATCACGATAACCTGCTTAACCCCGCCGCTTGCATCTTTTTTTTGTGACATTTGCCGCAGGAATTATAGTTTCGGCGGATAAATATCAGCCTTTTGTATTAGTTCCAGGCGACGGTGTTAAGGCAGGAATAGTTAATAAATAGTGAATTTTAATGAACGTAGATTCCACAATAAAAAGAAGTGTTATGTTTGGCTAATCATATAACCTGTTCACCAGCATGACCGTCATTACTCTCTGTTTTAGCGGATTATTTTTGCGAAAAGAGGGCGTTTTACACCTTTCAGCACGGCATCGTTTGTGCGGCGTGTCGCTGATGACCAGACAAAATATGGTACAATGAATCATCGGGAATATTACACATTGATTAGGGTTTTACGGCCAATGGCACAACTTTATTTCTACTATTCGGCAATGAATGCCGGGAAATCCACCGCACTGCTGCAATCCTCATACAATTACCAGGAACGAGGAATGCGTACCGTTGTTTATACCGCTGAAATCGACGATCGCTTCGGTGCAGGTAAGGTGAGTTCCAGAATAGGCCTCTCTTCGCCAGCCAGGCTGTTTAACCCGCAAACTGACCTGCTGGAGGATATCCGCGCTGCGCATGCGTCAGAGCCCATTCACTGCGTGCTGGTTGATGAGAGCCAGTTCCTGACACGTGAACAGGTGCACGCGCTCTCTGAAGTGGTTGATGAGCTCGATATCCCCGTTCTGTGCTACGGGCTGCGTACGGATTTCCGCGGGGAGTTGTTTGCCGGAAGCCAGTATTTGCTTGCCTGGTCAGATAAGCTGGTTGAACTGAAAACTATCTGTTTCTGCGGACGCAAGGCCAGCATGGTGCTTCGTCTCGACCAGGCTGGAAAACCTTATGCGGACGGTGAGCAGGTGGTGATTGGTGGCAATGAACGCTATGTGTCGGTCTGTCGTAAGCATTATAAGGAAGCGTTGTCCGTAGGCTCGCTGACGGCGATCCAGCACGACAACAGAAAATAATATCCGCCGTTATTCAGACATAAAAAAACCCGCCATACAGGCGGGTTTTTTTCATCAGACTGTCAGTTAAGCGCTTTTCTTCGCTTTCTTGTCAGCTTTAATAACCGGAGCTTCTGTTTTCACAGCAGCAACGTCACCTTCTTTGAACTCACGACCGTAGTAGGTATCCAGCAGAATCTGTTTCAGCTCGGAGATCAGTGGGTAGCGCGGGTTAGCACCAGTACACTGGTCATCGAAGGCATCTTCAGACAGCTTGTCTACGTGAGCGAGGAAGTCAGCTTCCTGAACGCCTGCTTCACGGATAGATTTAGGAATACCCAGTTCAGCTTTCAGGCTTTCCAGCCATGCCAGCAGTTTCTCAATCTTCGCAGCAGTACGGTCGCCCGGTGCGCTCAGACCAAGGTGGTCAGCGATTTCAGCATAACGACGGCGCGCTTGCGGACGGTCATACTGGCTGAACGCAGTCTGCTTGGTTGGGTTGTCGTTGGCGTTATAGCGGATAACGTTGCTGATCAACAGGGCGTTCGCCAGACCGTGAGGAATGTGGAACTGTGAACCCAGTTTGTGCGCCATAGAGTGGCAAACACCCAGGAAGGCGTTCGCAAACGCGATACCGGCGATGGTTGCTGCACTGTGGACACGTTCACGTGCTACAGGGTTTTTAGAACCTTCGTTGTAGGACGCTGGCAGGTTTTCTTTCAGCAGTTTCAGAGCCTGCAGAGCCTGACCGTCAGAGAACTCAGACGCCAGTACAGAAACGTAGGCTTCCAGCGCGTGAGTCACGGCATCCAGACCACCGAACGCACACAGAGACTTCGGCATTTCCATTACCAGGTTGGCATCAACGATAGCCATATCTGGCGTCAGCGCGTAGTCAGCCAGCGGATATTTCTGACCTGTTGCGTCATCTGTTACTACAGCGAATGGCGTCACTTCTGAGCCGGTACCGGAAGTGGTGGTGACGGCGATCATTTTCGCTTTCACGCCCATTTTCGGGAACTTGTAGATACGTTTACGGATGTCCATAAAGCGCAGCGCCAGCTCTTCGAAGTGGGTCTCCGGATGTTCGTACATAACCCACATGATTTTCGCGGCGTCCATTGGGGAACCACCACCCAGTGCGATAATCACATCTGGTTTGAAGGAGTTCGCCAGTTCAGCACCTTTGCGTACAACGCTCAGGGTTGGGTCAGCTTCAACTTCGAAGAACACTTCAGTTTCGACGCCAGCCGCTTTCAGCACAGAGGTGATCTGGTCAGCGTAGCCGTTGTTGAACAGGAAACGGTCAGTCACGATGAGCGCACGTTTGTGGCCATCAGTAATCACTTCATCCAGCGCGATTGGCAGAGAGCCACGGCGGAAGTAGATAGATTTCGGAAGTTTGTGCCACAACATGTTTTCAGCTCGCTTAGCAACGGTTTTCTTGTTGATCAGGTGTTTTGGACCAACGTTTTCAGAGATGGAGTTACCACCCCAGGAACCACAACCCAGAGTCAGGGAAGGTGCGAGTTTGAAGTTATACAGGTCACCGATACCACCCTGAGAAGCAGGGGTGTTAATCAGGATACGGGCAGTTTTCATCATCTGACCGAAGTGGGCGACACGCTCTGGCTGGTTATCCTGGTCGGTGTACAGACATGAGGTATGACCGATACCGCCCATGGCAACCAGCTTCTCGGCTTTTTCTACCGCGTCTTCGAAATCTTTCGCACGGTACATAGCAAGCGTAGGAGACAGTTTTTCGTGAGCAAACGGCTCGCTTTCGTCGACAACTTTAACTTCACCGATCAGGATCTTGGTGGTCGCCGGAACGGTAAAGCCCGCGAGTTCAGCGATTTTATAGGCTGGCTGACCTACGATGGCAGCGTTCAGCGCGCCATTTTTGAGGATGATGTCCTGAACCGCTTTCAGCTCTTTGCCCTGCAGCAGGTAGCCGCCGTGGCTGGCGAAACGCTCGCGTACTGCGTCGTACACGGAATCAACAACAACTACAGACTGTTCTGATGCACAGATAACGCCGTTATCGAAGGTTTTAGACATCAGCACAGACGCAACAGCACGTTTGATGTCAGCGGTTTCATCGATAACAACGGGGGTGTTACCTGCGCCTACACCGATTGCTGGTTTACCGGAGCTGTATGCTGCTTTAACCATACCAGGACCACCGGTCGCCAGAATCAGGTTAATGTCCGGGTGATGCATCAGCGCGTTAGACAGTTCAACAGAAGGTTGGTCGATCCAGCCAATCAGATCTTTTGGTGCGCCCGCAGCAATTGCTGCCTGCAGAACGATGTCTGCTGCTTTATTTGTCGCGTCTTTAGCACGTGGATGTGGAGAGAAGATGATTGCGTTACGGGTCTTCAGGCTGATCAGCGATTTGAAGATAGCCGTTGAAGTAGGGTTAGTCGTTGGAACAATACCGCAAATGATGCCGATAGGTTCGGCGATGGTGATCGTCCCGAAGGTGTCGTCTTCAGACAGAACGCCACAGGTTTTCTCATCTTTATAGGCGTTGTAGATATACTCAGAAGCAAAGTGGTTTTTGATCACTTTATCTTCAACAATACCCATGCCAGATTCGGCAACGGCCATTTTAGCGAGAGGGATTCGAGCATCTGCAGCAGCCAGAGCGGCCGCGCGGAAGATTTTATCAACCTGTTCTTGGGTGAAATTGGCATATTCACGCTGGGCTTTTTTAACGCGCTCGACGAGGGCGTTCAGTTCAGCGATATTAGTAACAGCCATAATGCTCTCCTGATAATGTTTAAACTCTTTTAGTAAACCAGCGCTCGATACGTCAGACAGTATAGACAGTGCCAATACGACTTGCGTTACATAAAGTAAAACAAAGGGTTACTTTATGCTCCAGTACACTAATTTACTAAAAGAGCCTTACCTTAGCATCATCCCTTTTTGTCAGGTGACCTCCCTGGGGGCGTAATCAAGATTACTCACTTCTGAGTACGGAAATCATGATCTGCGTCAATTTTCCACCAAGCTGATACCTTTCAGCAGGGTTATTTAATGGATATATTTCCACTGTTAATTAATTAAGTAACTATTGGAAGTGACGCTATCATTGTCTCAACATATGTTTAACATTCTGAAATGCTAACGTTTTGGCACAGATTTCTGGTGAAGTATGCTAATAAAAAGCGTATCTTCAGCGCGATTTTTCCTAACAATGTAACTGTCCCGGGCATGCGCAAAAGCGGAGCAAAACGTGATCCAAACGCTCTTTGATTTTCCAACGTATTTCAAATTTTTTATTGGTCTGTTTGCCCTGGTCAACCCGGTGGGGATCATTCCTGTCTTCATTAGTATGACCAGTTACCAGACGGCGGCGGCCCGGAACAAAACCAATCTTACCGCTAACCTGTCTGTGGCAATCATTTTGCTCACCTCGCTTTTCCTGGGTGATGCCATTCTCCAGCTCTTTGGCATCTCGATTGACTCCTTCCGCATTGCGGGCGGGATCCTGGTGGTGACCATTGCCATGTCCATGATCAGCGGTAAGCTGGGTGAGGATAAGCAGAACAAGCAGGAAAAGTCAGAAACCGCCATCCGCGAAAGTATCGGCGTGGTTCCGTTGGCATTGCCCCTCATGGCCGGGCCGGGTGCCATCAGTTCAACCATTGTCTGGGGCACGCGTTACCATAGCCTCATGCATTTGATTGGTTTTTCTGTCGCGATTGCCGTTTTCGCACTCTGTTGCTGGGGCGTATTCCGCATGGCGCCGTGGCTGGTGCGCCTGCTGGGGCAGACCGGCATCAACGTTATTACGCGTATCATGGGGCTGCTGTTAATGGCACTCGGGATCGAATTCATTGTCACGGGTATTAAAAGCATTTTCCCCGGCTTGTTACATTGATATTTCAAACGAAAGAACGGCGCTTCGGCGCCGTTTTTTTTGTATCAATATCAGCAAATCATATAAATAAAGTTGAAAAGCTTACCTGTCATAATAAATTCTACTAATAATGTTCATCTCATATATTTCATAG
>NZ_JADBQZ010000003.1:0-247215 GCF_014896175.1 Enterobacter cloacae complex sp. I3 | reverse complement strand
ATTTAGAAATAATAAGTGTTTATTGCTGTGTTAAGAATAATCATTAATGAAATGATGCGTAAAAAGGCAAGGTTATTCAGGTTTTAATGGTCTTTTCTCCGTGGCTTTTCATGGGTTTTAAAGCAAGCACCAATAAATATCAGTTATATATCACTAATGTTCTGAGGGGAAATCCAAAAATAAACAAAATTTCTTTTTACTCATCCTTTTCCATCTGATATCACTTCTCCCTCATACTTGTCTGAGCCATGACCGCTGTAGTCTATAATGGCTATTACCCAACGCTAAAAGGTGGTGTCATGAATATTTTACCTCCCGTTCGGCCTGAACAATCTATTGAACGTCTTACTGCCATCCTTGAGCCGATCGCGGAAAAAGTGAAGCTCGTGCCGCGTAAACGGATCACCTGGAAACACAAAGGCCACCAGCAAATGTATCTTTTTCAGGAGGGTGAGCTTTCTTTGCTGCGGGCATCTGATGGTCTGCTCCTGGTGACCGTTTTTGAGCCTCATCTGTTCGGCATTGCCGAGATGATTCAGCCGACACAGGGGCATATTTTACGTGCAGAAAGAGAGTCTATCATTTTACGTGCTGATGCAGATGAAGCAGCTACGCTATTTCGTCAACAGGGCGTCTGGGAAGATGTTGCGGCCTTGCTGTCGTATCATACGGCGTATCTCATTTATCGTGATGCGCAGGTCGTGCAGCAACGTACCTATTCCGTGATTCGCAGTTATTTGCAGGAAATGGTATTATTGCCCGAAGAGGCGCGTATGCGAATCAGCATTCTGGAATATATTCAGGATCGTACGCTTCTTTCACGCAGCAGTATTCTCAACGTATTATCAGCCCTTAAGCAAGGTCAATATATCGCATTTAAGCGCGGCGGGTATTTAATGGAATTGGGAGATTTACCGGAGTCGTTCTAAATTTAAAATTAAACAGAAAAGTATTTCACGTTGTTCTCGTTTGTCGATATCGTTTGCTCACTGAAACTATTCAACGGAGTAAACGGGATTTGTATGAAGAAGACACTTTTTGCATTAATTATTGCTAACGCATTCACTGCCACAACTGCATTTGCAGCTGCAGATACAGGTACATGGTACAGCGGGGCTAAATTCGGCTGGTCACACTATTTTGACGCCAGCACCGGTTCAAAAGCGAGCGATAATAACAGTGGCTCCAGCCAGTATAATATCGATCATGATAACGTCGGTGGCGGGGTTTACGCTGGCTATCAGATGACACCCTGGCTGGCAGTAGAAGGTGGTTACGATTATTTAGGAAATATGCAGATTAAAGGCAATCATAGTGCGGGCGCACAAATGAAAAGCCAGGGGCTGCAGATGTCCTTAAAAGCCAGCTATGCCGTGACCGACAGCTGGGATATCTATGGGCGCGCCGGTGCGATGGCATATCGGGCAGAATCTGATGTAAGTGGTCACAATCGTTTCGATACAGGCGTTCGCCCGCTTGCCGCGGTGGGGACAGAGTATGCGTTCAACAAAAATTTGGCTGGTCGCCTCGAATATCAATGGGTAAGCAATGTGGGTAATGCCAACCAGATTGGCGTCAGCAGCGACGTAAGCTCCGTAACAGCAGGCCTGACATGGCGATTTGGACAGCACGATTGATCGTTGTTAGCCTCTCAATGATAAAAGCCCGACTGCTTAGCAGTTGGGCTTTTTGGTATTTAAGTAACTAAAGGATCAAGAGCAAGTTTAATCTTTTGCAGGCCGGTAACGTTTTTGTCTTTCAGGTATTGCTGATTAATCATTTCAAGCTGTTCTAGTTTTGTCAGCGAGGCGTAGACTGGCTGAACGGGGCTATCTTTGGTAAAAATATCCTTCGCGGTAGCGTGCTGTAAATACTCTGATTTCAGTTGTGCCGATAATCTGTCTATCTGTACTTTATTCTCCTGATAAAGCGCTGCAATATGCGAGGCCGGAATGGAAGGCGGTTTATCTCCCGGTAGAACTAGCGGAACCTGCAGATGATGTATCTGTTCAACCTTATCCGGATGAGATGCGCTGCAGGCGGTAACTAAATTGAGGCTGAACAGCGCCAGTAATAATGACCGTGTCTTCATTGGACAACTCAGGGTTAATAAGCGGAACGGACATTATCGTAAACAACAGGAAGATCTTCAGAGTAAACTTGTTTAATTTTAAATAACTTAGCGGGTATGTTTAACAACGGCGTAGACATAAACGGTTGTTCACGCTGTTAAAGTAAAACAGGCTGCAGTACGCAGCCTTTTTTATCAGTTTTTCGGGAACACCCAAACATGCTTCTCCGGCAGCGAAAGATGGCAGTGCTGCGGATCCCGAACCTCATGCCCATACGCGCGAATGACAAAATCATCTCCCGGCGTGCGGAACAGGTACTCCCAGTGGTCACCAAGATACATGCTGGTGAGCAGCGGCAGTTCAAGCTGATTTTCCCCTGGCTCCTCAACCACCGCCACGCGCTCGACCCGGATCACCGCCGTAGCGTCATTACCGCTCTGTACCCCTTCGCCCGCCTGGCCCCACAGCACCCAGCCTTTCCCTTCGATACGCGCTCTGCCGTCGCGCACTTCGGTGACCTTGCCGTGCAGGCGGTTGTTGCTGCCCATAAACTCGGCGGTAAACAGCGTTTTTGGCGAGCCGTACATCTCCTGCGGCGTGCCCTGTTGCTCAATTTTGCCGTTGTTAAGCAGCAGGATGCGGTCGGATATGGACATCGCTTCGTTCTGGTCATGCGTCACCATCAGCGCGGATAACCCGAGCTTGATAATCAGCTCGCGCAGGAACACGCGGGCCTCTTCGCGCAGCTTGGCGTCGAGGTTGGAAAGCGGCTCGTCCAGCAAAATCACCGGTGGGTTGTACACCAGCGCGCGGCCAATCGCCACGCGCTGCTGCTGTCCACCGGAGAGCTGGTGCGGGTGACGTTTGCCAAGATGGCCCAGACCCAGCTGGTCCAGCACGTCCTGTACGCGCTGCTGGATCTCTTTGGCCGGAACTTTACGCAGCTTGAGCGGATAGGCCACGTTCTCAAACACGGTTTTGTGCGGCCACAGGGCATAGGACTGGAACACCAGCCCCAGGTTACGCTCTTCTGCCGGGATCTCACTGCGCGGCGTGCCGTCGTAAACTTTATTGTTGCCAATGACAATCGACCCCTGCGTCGGTTTTTCCAGACCCGCGACGGCACGCAGCAGGGTGGTTTTACCACTGCCGGAGGGGCCTAACAGTGAGACCACTTCGCCGCGCTTCAGGTTCATGGAGACACCTTTTAAAACAGGATTGTCGCCGTAGGTTAAGTGCAGATCGTCAACCGCTAATTCAATCATGTATTTTCACTCCGAAACGAAGGGCAATGCCCAGACCTACCACGACCAGCAGGATGTTAATGAAAGAGAGCGCCGCCACGATATCAATGGCACCCGCGGCCCAGAGGGAAACCAGCATTGAACCGATGGTCTCCGTGCCGGGGGAAAGCAGATACACACCCGTTGAGTATTCGCGCTCAAAGATCAGAAACATCAGCAGCCACGAACCAATAAGACCGTAGCGGGAGAGGGGAATGGTCACATGGCGGGTGATCTGCCCGCGCGTCGCCCCGGTGCTGCGCGCGGCTTCTTCAAGCTCTGGCCCCACCTGCAGCAGCGTGGAAGAGATAAGCCTCAGCCCGTAAGCCATCCACACCACGGTATAGGCCAGCCAGACGCTGAAAATGGTGCTGCGCAGCGAACGCAGCCAGACGATGACGTTCTCGCGCATCCAGTCGGTCCAGGCGAACCCGGAAAGCCAGCCGGATTTCAGCGAGTTGTCCAGCCACATCGGCAGGAACAGGAACACCCACAGGAACGCCAGACCGGCAAGCAGGCCAGGCACGGCGCGCGGCACCAGCACGCTGTAGTCCAGGAAGCGCGTGGTGTTATCCGGTTTACGGTGCATCGCAATCCCGACGAACAGGTAGCACGCCACGGCCAGCGCGCCGCCAATCACCCCAATTGCCATGGAGTTGACGATGGCGCGCAGCAGGTTGGGCTGTGTCCAGATGGTGCGGAAAGTGCTCAGCGAAAGCTCATCCCACAGCGAAACGCCCACACCCCAGTTGGAGATAAACGCGCGCAGCACCACGCCGAGCAGCGGCACGCCGATGGTGACGGTGAGCCAGAAGGCAACCACCGCCCCGGCAACCCAGCGCCATTTGCCCAGCGGTAACGCGCGAGCCTGTGAGGCTTTCCCTTTCATCGTGACGAAGCGGTTGGCGGTGCGCATCAGACGACGCTGGAGCATCACCAGCGGGATGGTGATGCAGATCAGCACCACGGCAACCGCCGCCATCAGGTGATAGGAAGGCGTGCCGAGCTTGTTCGTCAGCTGGTACAGGTAGGTTGCCAGCACCATATTGCCTTCCGGATCGCCGAGCACCAGCATCAGGCCAAATACTTCCAGCCCGAGGAAGAACAGCAGCACGATGGCGTACAGGATCGACGGGCGCACCATTGGCAGACTGACCGAGGTCATCACCTGCAGCGGAGAGGCACCCGCAATGCGCGCGGCTTCTTCAACATCAGAGCCGACGCTGCGCAGCGCGGATGAAATATAGAGATAGGCATGCGGCACGTGCGTCAGGCCAGCAATGACCACGATGCTCGACATATCGTAGATGTTCCACGGCACAAAGCCGATCAGCGCCTGCGCCCACAGGGACAGAAAGCCCACGGGACCAGCAGCCACCACATAGCCAAAGCCGAGCACCATCGGCGATACGAAAATGGGGACCAGGATCAGCGGTTCAATCAGGCGGCGGCCGGGCAGGTCGGTGCGAACCATCAGAAACGCCAGCACGCCACCCAGCGGAATGGCGATGATGACCAGCCCGAAGGCGAGAATAAAACCGCTTCTCAGGGCCTTATAGAAATCAGGGTCGGTGAAGATAAAGCCAAATGATTCAAGGCTCCACTCTTTTGCCGGAGAAAAGAACGGAGCGGACAGGAAGCTCTGTATCACGATAAATGACAGCGGCGTGTAGATAACCAGAGCGGTTATCAGCACGACGATGCCGCGCGGCAGGCTTTGCCACTTTCTGCGTAATGTATTCATGGGGTATCCCTGGTGTTGCAGCCCAATAAAACGAACTCAGTCGACAGGGAGCGCGACGGCGTGCGCCGCGCCCGAACGCTTATTTGGCGGCGGCTGCACGCCACTCTTTGATGTACTCCAGGCGTTTTTTCGGCTGCAGGTACTCCAGCAGCGTTTCATCAACCGGGATCGGCTTCAGCGCGTTACCGAGGATTTTGGTCAGGCCGTCAATATCATTTTTGCCTTCGATATCGTTACGGATGGAGGGAATATCCGCCTGACTGGCCAGAATGCTTTGCCCTTTTTCAGACAGCACATAGTCCAGCCACAGTTTTGCCGCATTGCTGTTTTGCGCCTGCTGGCTGATGAACGACACGCGCGAGAGCACCAGCGTGTAATCTTTCGGGTACGAAATGCCGAGAGAAGGATCGTTCTTCGCACGGGCTTCAGCATAGGATCCGAGGATGTTAAAGCCGATCAGGTTTTCACCGGAGGAAACCCTCTCCATCATGGTGCCCGTTGATGACTGCACCGCTAAGCCGCCTTTGGCGACGTCGGCCAGGGTTTTAAAGTAGTTTGGATCGGCCTTGTGATCCTGCACGGAAAGCATAAAGCCAAGACCCGATTTTTCGATGTCGTAGGTGGTGACTTTGCTCTTGAATTTGTCCGTCTGGCTGGCAATCAGCTTCGCCAGCGCGGCGTGAGAATCCGGCACGTCGCCAGCCGGGATCAGGCGCTTGTTGTAGATAAATACCACTGGCTCATAGGTGGTGCCGTATGCTTTATCTTTCCAGACTGCCCATTTCGGCAGCTGACTTTGCTCCGGCGATTTGTACTCCATGGCGTAGTCGGTGGCGAGTTTCAGCCCGGTGTCCATTGAGGAGCTCCAGACCACGTCGCCGCTACCGCCACCGGAGGCCTGTTCGCTGATAAAACGGTTGTACAGCTCGGTGCTGTTCATGTCGTTGTATTCAACTTTGATGCCCGGGTAGGTTTTTTCGAAGCCCGCAATCAGCGGCCCGGCGGCTTTGGTGTCGGTGGTGGAGTAAATCACCACCTTGCCCTCTTTGGTGGCGGCATCGACAACTTTTTGATACTCAGCAGGATAGCCCTGCGGCAGGGCAGAGAGTGCAGAAGCAGAGAACAGGACGGTAGCGGTAAGCAGAGAAATTCGGAACGTGTTCGACATTATAGTTAACCTTTTAGTTACATTTGAGGAACTAATTGTCAACATAGCGTAAAGCGCGCCTCCGACAATAGGGAGGCGCGGGCAATGATTCCGAAGTGTGACTGTCACCATCGTTTCAGCAATTAACACCATAAAATCCGCGAACGTTTGCCTGCGAACGGTTTCGGATTACGGTTTATCGTCGGCTTTGCGGTATAGCCGCCGTGGATGACCAATATTGCCATACAGCATTTCGACGATGATTAACCCGCTCTCCACGCAGTATTCCAGGTAGCGACGCCCCGTGGTTTTGCTGATCCCCACGTTATCCACTACCTCTTCAACCGACATCGCGCTGTCGGGATGTTCGGCGAACAGGCGTTTAATCCTTTCCAGCGTTTGGGGTTCAATGCCCTTCGTCGACGGCGTAATGGAGGCTTCCGCGGCAGGCAGATTAAACAGACGATCCAGCGCGTGCTGGTCGACCACTTTCACCTGCTGCACGGTGTGGACGAAGCGCATAAACCGCTCCAGCGAGGCGTGCAGGCGCTGGAAAAAGACGGGCTTGATCAGGTAGTCAAACGCGCCGCTGCGCATGGCATGGCTGCAGGTCTGCATATCGCTGGCGGCGGTGATAAAGATCACCGAGCATTCATAGCTTTTCAGCAGCGGGTTATCGATGAGCTCCACGCCTTTACCGTCCGGGAGATAGTTGTCCAGCAGGATAAGCCGCGGCTGGTGCTGACGAATCAGGCAGCATGCCTGTTCAATCGACGCGGCGATGCCCACCACGTGCAAGTGAAAATTCTGCTCGATATACTCGCGATGCAGCTCCGCCAGGTGCGGTTCATCTTCAACGATCACAACGTCAAGTGGTCGGGTCATGCTGTTGTCCATTGGGAATAAACACAGAAAAAATGGTGCCCTGCGGCGTGTTGTCGGCGATCTCTATGCTGCCGCCCGCTTTCCTGATATAGCCTGCCACCAGAAACAGGCCAATACCGTGCTCGGTACCCACAATGTCGTTCTCACTTTCCGGTTTGCTGCTGAACCCCTGGCGGAAAATGTGTGGCTTCATCGCCTCATCCACACCGCAGCCTCTGTCTGCCACCTCTATCAACAACTCCTGGTTGCGGTCAGAAATGTAGAGTTCCACCGGCGCGGGGACCGGTGCCTTAAGGGTCGCGTCCACCGCGTTATCCAGCAGGTTACCAATAATGGACATCAGCTCCGTTTCGTTGAGCGTGCCGGGCATGCGGGTGAGCTGGCAGGCCGGGTCAAACTGCAGTTCAACGCCTTTTTCGCGTGCGCTGACGTATTTTCCTAACAGCAGCCCGCACAGGGCCGGAGAGGAAAAATGGGCCGAAACGAAGTCCAGCACGCGCTGCGCGCCTTCTGACTGCATCTGGATGTAACGGATCGCCTCGTCATAGTGTTTCATCTGCAGCAGCCCCACCAGAGTCGCGGTCCAGTTCAACTGCTCGTGGCGCATAATGCGCAGGTTGTCCGCATAGCGCTTGATCTGGCTCAGTTGGCTGCTGAGGGTGTTAATGTCGTTTTTGTCGCGAAAGCTGTACACCCAGCCGCTTTCAACGCCGGGTTCGACCTCAATCGCCACGCGGTTAACGATCACCTCTCGCTGGTTAAGCACTGCGATCTGGTCGTGGCGACCAGCGCTTACCGAGGCGTAGCGCTGGGATAAAAAGCCCGGCGACGTCTGCAGAACATCTTCCAGCGGTTTGCCGATAAGTTCTTTCTCACTTTGATGAATATCCAGCATCTCCCTGGCTGCCCGGTTAATTAAAATCAGCCGCTTCTCTTCATTGATGGCAAATACCCCCTCGTACATCGCTTCTAATAACGCGCGTTGCTGCAAAACCAGCTGGGCGATATCTTTCGGCTCAAGGCGGAACATCTGCTTTTTAAGATTGCGGGTAAACAGCCAGGAGAAAATAAACAGCAACAGCAGAAGGGCAATACCGTACAGTCCAGCCTGCCAGAGAATGCGGGCGTTAATATTGGCGATATACGAGGTCAGATAGCCGACCGAGACGATGCCAATTACCTGATGCTGCGCATTAAAGATTGGCGCTTTGCTGCGCAGGGACACCCCAATCCCGCCCTGACGCACGGAAATAATGGTTTTGCCTTTTAACACCTCCGCATTATCCCCTCCAATCATCGGTAAATTAATGCGCTCCGGTGATTCCGAATGATAAAGGTGCTGTTCCCGGGTATCGCCAATCACAATATAGCTGGCATCGCTTTCGGCACGCAGCGGCTGTATTAAGCGGGCGATACCGGGGATATCTCTGGCTGCCACCATTTCCGCCAGACCGGGTATCAGGGCGATTTCACTGGCCTGAACCCGGGCGCGCTGGCCCAAATCGTGGTGTAGCTGTCGGTCAATAAAATGAAACAGGATCGTTCCCAGCAGAACTAACAGCAGGCAGGAGAAGCACACCAGCGCTAAAAACAGCTTTACCTGAAAAGAGAGTCTGCGTTTCATTCAACCTGTGCTAGCCCTATGAAAGTGAGAGATTTGCGGAGCCTGACATGTGCCAATAGCGGACGCAATCTGGCGAGAAAAGAGTTGTGACCTGGCTTTTCGTTTTCGGCGTTATAGCCATCAGGATCCCGTAAGGCTATGCTTCATTCAGCAAGATAATAATTACAGAGGCAATGTCATGGATAAAGAACTACTGGATGAGGGGTACCGGGCCTATACCGGCGAGAAAATTGACGTTTACTTTAATACCGGGATCTGCAAACACTCAGGTAACTGCGTGCGTGGGAGCGCAAAGCTGTTTAATCTGAAACGTAAGCCGTGGATCATTCCCGATGAAGTGGACGTTGAAACGGTTGTACGCGTGATTGATACCTGCCCGAGCGGTGCGCTGAAGTATCGCCAAAAATAAGCGAGGAACCATGGATATTCTGGAAGGCCATAATAAGTTTTACGTGAATGATGCAGACGGCAATCAGGTCGCAGAGATTGTCTTCGTGCCGACCGGCGAGCACCTGAGCATTATCGAGCACACTGATGTGGATGAGAGCCTGAAAGGGCAGGGCGTCGGTAAACAGCTGGTGGCGAAAGTGGTGGAGAAGATGCGCGGTGAGAACCGCAAAATTATTCCGCTGTGCCCGTTTGCGAAGCATGAGTTTGATAAGACGCGGGAATATGACGATATTCGGGCGTAAATAACGCGCCCGGCAGCACGCCGGGCACGAGTACGTCTAGCCAACAAACATCACCGACACGCACAGCACGCCGACGATCAGCGTCAGCAGGCTGCCAATGGAGCGGTATGGTTTCAGGGAAGGGATCAGATACGTCGACAGCGTCGGCATGATAAACAGGATCATGGCGATAAGCGGGCCGCTGATGGCGTAAATCATTGAGATGGCGTTCGGGTTAATGCAGCAGACCGCAAAGGTGATTAACGACACCCCCATAATGGAAATCGCGCGGTTAAAGGCGCGGCTCTTTTTAATCCCCACCTGATTTAGCGATGACTTCACGATCTCCGTCGCCCCTTCAATCACCCCAAAATAGGTGCCGAGGAACGATTTCGACATCGCTACGATCGCCACGATAATCCCGGAAATGCCGAGCCAGGCTGGGGAAGACGGCATCATCGACAGCGCTGACAGAATCGTCACCCCCTGCTCTTTGGCGGCCATAATATAGGACGGTGGGATAGAGAGCAGGCAGCTGAAGACAAAGAACAGCACGCTCAGGCAGATAATCAGGTACGCCACCTTCATGATCTTCTTGCATTTATCCATGGCACCGTCGGCAAACTTCTCGCGGCGGTCAACGGCAAACGTTGAGATAATCGGGGTATGGCTAAAGGCAAACACCATCACCGGAATCGAAATCCAGACCTGATGCAGCGTATGGCGATCGAAGGCCATCTGGCTGGTGAGCAACGAGGGCTGCCAGCTTCCGGTGAGATAGATCGAGACAAACAGGAAATAGGCAATCAGCGGAAACACCAGGAAGCCCATCACTTTTATCGTGATATGCCGTCCCATCAGGAAAATCAGATTCAATACCAGCACCACCCCCAGGCTGACCAGCACGCGAACGGTGGTATCTACCGTCAGGTGTTTTGCCAGCTGCTCGGTTAACGAGTTGGTGATGGCCACCGCATAAATCTGCACCACCACAAAGAAGGCGATGAAATAGAGCGTGGTGATCAGATTGCCAATCTTCTTACCATAGTAGTGGGAGACGGCGCCGGTGATCCCTTCATTACCTTTTGTGTTGGACGAGAGAATAAATTGCGCCAGCGCCCGGTGCGGCCAGTAGGTTAACGGGTAGGCCACGAGGGCGGTGATAAACAGGACGATTGCGCCTGCGGAGCCCAGCTGAATGGGCAGGAAGAGCGTTCCTGCGCCCACGGCTGTGCCGTAGAGAGCGAAACTCCAGAGAGTCTCATCTTTTGACCAAATTTTCGACATTAGAGCAACGTTTCAACTAACAAACCATCAGAATGGCGTGCAATTTACCATAGTTATGCCTGAAGAGCGCAGTTGCTTCGACGGAGTTTGGCCGGAACAGGCGTCCGGCCAGCGGGGGTTTAGCCTGCCAGAGCGCGTCGTTGCTGGCGACGCTTAAGGAATTTCTCACGCAGGTTATCGTATGCCCAGTTATAGAACATGGTGTATGGCAGGAAGAACAGGAAGAAACCAATTTCTAACGTGAATGCCTCAAGCAGGGTCACGCCCAGCACGGCGGCGACAATCGACACGCCGATTACAATAAACCCGCATTCGAACCCCAGGGCGTGCAGCGCGCGCACTTTTGCCGTACGTTTTACGCGCTGGACAGGCCAGAAACGGTCGAAGCCGAAGTTATAGATAATGTTCCAGAGCATGGCGGTGGTAGCCAGGATAATGGTTAACCCACCCATCTCCACCACCGAGCGCTGCATCAGCCATGCCGCCGTGGGGGCGAGAATTGCCGTGGCAATCCCTTCGAAACAGACAGCATGAAAGATCCGCTCCGGCAGCTTACGTTGGAGTGCATCCTGATGTTGCATAGTGTAGACCTCATTTATTCACCGGTATGGGCGTTGATGTAGCCTATTTTTATCGCTAAAGTTGATATATTAAAGATAGTATCCATCGATAAAGTAGATAGTCTATGCGCTATTCACCTGAAGCTCTTACCGCGTTTGTTGAGACCGTTGCGGCAGGCTCTTTCTCTGCTGCCGCGCGCAGGCTGCGTAAAAGCCAGTCGACGATCAGCACCTCCATTGCCAATCTTGAAGCCGATCTGGGTTTCGAACTGTTTGACCGCTCGGCGCGCCAGCCGGTGTTAACGGTCCAGGGAGAACAGGTGCTGGGCTATGTGCAGGCCATCCTTGCCGCCAGCACGCGGCTGGATGAGCTGGCGGTGTCGTTAACGGCACAAACGGAGGCGCGTCTGACGTTTGTCCTCTCCGATACCCTCAACCCCGACGTGCTTGAAGATCTGATGAAGCAGTTTGACGCTCGCTTTCCCCACACGGAATTCGAATGCCTGATTGGCGAGGAAGAGGACGTGATCGATCTGCTGCAAAAGGAGCGCGCGCAGGTGGGGCTGACGGAAGCGCGAGACGGTTATCCTACGGATATTGGCGCTACCCGGCTGCCGGTGCAGACCCGAATGGCGATATATGCCGCGACCACGCATCCGCTCGCCGGACAACACGAGGTGCAGAGCGACGAGCTGCACGGCTGGCGGGAGCTGAGGCTCAGCACCTACCTTGAGCGCGAGGCTGAGATCGCGCGCGGGCCCATCTGGTCAGCGCCGAACTACCTGTTACTGCTGAGTATGGCCGTCCAGGGGTTCGGCTGGTGCGTGCTGCCGTGCGCGCTGGTGGATGAATTCGCCGCTGCGAAGTCGCTGGTACAGCTCAATGTTCCCGGCTGGCCACGGGCGATCGGCATCGATCTACTGTGGAATAAACGATCCCCTCCCGGCGTGGCCGGAAGCTGGCTGCGGCAGTATCTGCAGGATGCACGCTAATCCTTGTGATTAAACTCACTATTTTTAAACAATTAAGATAATTGCCAGTAACAATCCTCTACTATCGTCATGTCATTTAACACAGAGGTCGTGATGAAAGATGTCGTAATAGTGGGTGCGTTGCGTACGGCTATCGGCTGTTTTCAGGGAGCGCTTGCGCGTCACTCGGCGGTTGACCTGGGCAGCGTGGTCGTTAAAGCTCTGGTGGAACGTAGCGGGATCGCAGCCCATGAAGTTGATGAGGTGATCCTGGGGCAGGTTCTCACGGCCGGTGCCGGGCAAAACCCCGCGCGACAGGCGGCGCTGAAGGGCGGGCTGCCCAACACCGTCTCCGCCATTACCATCAACGACGTCTGTGGTTCAGGGTTAAAAGCGCTGCATCTCGCCACCCAGGCCATTCAGTGCGGTGAAGCGGATGTGGTTATCGCTGGCGGACAAGAGAACATGAGCCGCGCGCCGCACGTTCTCACCGATAGCCGAACCGGCGCGCAGCTGGGCAACAGCCAGCTGCTCGACAGCCTCGTGCATGACGGGCTGTGGGATGCGTTCAACGACTATCATATGGGCGTGACGGCAGAAAACCTGGCGCGCGAGTACGGCATTAGCCGCGAATTGCAGGACGCTTATGCGCTCAGTTCGCAGCAAAAAGCGCGTGCCGCGATTGATTCCGGTCGCTTTCGCGACGAGATTGTCCCGGTCAGCACGCAGCGTCAGAACGGCGAGGCGATCGTCGTCGATACCGATGAACAGCCGCGCACGGATGCCAGTGCGGAAGGCCTGGCGAGACTGAATCCCGCGTTTGAAACGCAGGGCTCGGTCACCGCGGGCAATGCCTCGTCCATTAACGACGGTGCCGCCGCCGTGATGATGATGAGCGAAAGTAAAGCCCTTGAGCTCGATCTCCCCGTGCTGGCCCGCATTAAGGCGTTTGCCAGCGTGGGCGTGGATCCTGCGTTGATGGGGATTGCGCCGGTCTACGCTACCCGTCGCTGCCTGGAGCGCGCAGGGTGGCAACTTTCGGATGTCGATCTGATCGAAGTGAACGAAGCCTTTGCCGCGCAGGCGATCTCGGTCGGCAAAATGCTGGAGTGGGATCCGCTGCGGGTCAACGTGAACGGCGGTGCAATTGCGCTAGGGCATCCCATCGGCGCGTCCGGCTGCCGAATCCTGGTTTCGCTGGTCCACGAAATGAAAAAGCGAAACGCGCGCAAAGGGATCGCTACCCTCTGTATAGGCGGCGGACAGGGCGTGGCGCTCGCCATCGAACGCTAATTTCTCCTCACTTAAAAAACCTCCTTCGGGAGGTTTTTTTTATTGTGTTCTTCTCTTCATGGGAAGTAATCGTGATCCGCGCGTCATTTCTGTTATAAACAAAAATAAAAAATGAAACGTTGTTTTAATTGCAATTGAAAACCCTATTTTATGCCGCTAGTATGTGCTCATCATAAAACGAAACGTCGTTTCGTTTAATTTCTGCCTTCGGGCATGACCACATCTGGAGGTTACCGTGGACGTCAGACAAAGCATCCACAGCGCGCACGCCAAAACGCTGGATACTCAGGGACTGCGCAGCGAGTTTTTAATTGAGCAGGTGTTCGAAGCCGATAAATACACCATGGTCTATAGCCACATCGACCGCATTATCGTGGGTGGCATTATGCCGGTGGCTAAAACCGTCTCCGTGGGCGGTGAAGTAGGCAAGCAGCTGGGCGTAAGCTACTTCCTGGAGCGTCGTGAACTGGGGGTGATTAATATTGGCGGGCCGGGCACGATTACCGTGGACGGCCAGTGCTACGAGATTGGCCACCGCGACGGGCTGTACGTCGGCAAAGGGGCGAAAGAGGTGGTCTTTGCCAGCATCGACGGCGGTAAACCCGCAAAGTTTTACTACAACTGCGCCCCGGCGCACACCGCTTATCCAACCCAAAAAGTAACGCCCGCGGACGTTGCGCCCGTGACGCTGGGCGACAACCTCACCAGCAACCGCCGCACCATCAATAAATACTTCGTGCCGGATGTGCTGGAAACCTGCCAGCTCAGCATGGGTCTGACCGAACTGGCCCCGGGCAACCTGTGGAACACCATGCCGTGCCATACCCACGAACGCCGCATGGAAGTCTACTTCTACTTCAACATGGATGAAGACGCCTGCGTGTTCCACATGATGGGACAGCCTCAGGAAACTCGCCATATCGTCATGCATAACGAGCAGGCGGTGATTTCACCCAGCTGGTCTATTCACTCCGGCGTGGGGACGAAAGCCTATACCTTCATCTGGGGGATGGTTGGAGAAAACCAGGTCTTCGATGACATGGACCACGTCGCGGTTAAGGATCTGCGCTAGTCGCGGGCAGTTAAGCATACATCTGCCTGTTGATGACAGGCGCTGAAAGAGTAAGGAACAAACATGATTCTGGATGCATTTTCTCTGCAGGGTAAAGTGGCCGTGGTTTCCGGGTGTGACACCGGACTGGGCCAGGGGATGGCGTTAGGCCTGGCGGAAGCGGGCTGTGATATCGTCGGGATTAACATCGTTGAGCCCACGGAAACCATCGAACGCGTAACCTCTCTGGGCCGCCGTTTTCTCAGCCTGACCGCCGACCTGCGTAAAATCGACGCTATTCCGGAGCTGCTGGATCGCGCGGTGGCGGAATTTGGCCATATCGACATTCTGGTCAACAACGCGGGGCTGATCCGCCGTGAAGACGCGATTAACTTCAGCGAGACCGACTGGGACGATGTCATGAACCTGAACATCAAGAGCGTATTCTTTATGTCCCAGGCGGCGGCGAAGCACTTCATCGCGCAGGGCAAGGGCGGCAAGATCATTAACATCGCGTCGATGCTCTCCTTCCAGGGCGGCATCCGCGTGCCGTCTTACACCGCGTCGAAAAGCGCGGTGATGGGCGTGACCCGCCTGCTGGCGAACGAATGGGCGCAGCACAACATCAACGTCAACGCGATTGCGCCGGGCTACATGGCCACCAACAACACCCAGCAGCTTCGCGCGGACGAAGAACGCAGTGCGGCGATCCTGGAGCGTATTCCGGCGGGCCGCTGGGGGCTGCCGAGCGATCTGATGGGGCCGGTAGTGTTCCTGGCTTCCCCGGCATCGGACTATATCAATGGTTATACCGTCGCGGTTGATGGCGGCTGGCTGGCGCGATAACCTAACTTATGACAAATACCTCTGCTCTTCGGCGGAGGTTTTTTTTGCTTAAAATTTGTCAAAGTCCATATTGATAAACACGAAAAATCCATACTTAAAAATCATAGATGACTGCCATCACATTTTTATTATTGAAAAATTAAGGCGTTAGTAAAATCAGGTGATTATCCAGCATTAGTTGAAATTGTAATGTCCATCACAGATCGCTATGCCATAGCGAAATAATCCATATCTTCACGAATTCCGCCCTGACACTTTTTCCCGCTATCTCGTAATTTCATTTAACGAATTTTGCTGTTGAGGCAGGAAAAATATGACATCTATAAATGACTCTACCCTGATGCCCGCCGCGCTGCGCGATACCCGCCGCATGAACCAGTTTGTCTCCATTGCGGCAGCCGTGGCCGGTTTGTTGTTCGGCCTGGATATCGGCGTGATCGCCGGGGCGCTGCCGTTTATTACCGATCACTTTACGCTGAGTAACCGCCTGCAGGAGTGGGTGGTGAGCAGCATGATGCTCGGCGCGGCCATCGGCGCGCTGTTTAACGGCTGGCTTTCGTTCCGCCTTGGGCGTAAATACAGCCTGATGGTCGGGGCGGTCCTGTTTGTTGCCGGGTCCATAGGTTCGGCGTTTGCCACTAACGTTGAAGTGCTGCTGCTCTCCCGCGTGCTGCTGGGCGTGGCGGTGGGGATTGCCTCCTACACCGCGCCGCTGTATCTCTCCGAAATGGCGAGCGAGAACGTGCGCGGCAAGATGATTAGCATGTACCAGCTGATGGTGACGCTGGGCATCGTGCTGGCGTTCCTGTCCGATACGTACTTCAGCTACAGCGGTAACTGGCGGGCGATGCTCGGCGTGCTGGCGCTGCCTGCGGTAGTGCTGATTGTTTTAGTGATCTTCCTGCCCAACAGTCCGCGCTGGCTGGCACAAAAAGGGCGTCACGTGGAAGCGGAAGAGGTGCTGCGCATGCTGCGCGACACGTCTGAGAAAGCGCGTGAAGAGCTGAACGAGATCCGCGAAAGCCTGAAGCTGAAGCAGGGCGGCTGGTCGCTGTTTAAGGCTAACCGCAACGTGCGCCGCGCGGTGTTCCTCGGCATGTTGCTGCAGGCGATGCAGCAGTTCACGGGGATGAACATCATCATGTATTACGCCCCGCGCATCTTCAAAATGGCCGGTTTTACCACCACCGAACAGCAGATGATCGCCACGCTGGTGGTGGGGCTGACCTTTATGTTCGCCACCTTTATTGCGGTGTTCACCGTCGATAAAGCCGGACGTAAACCGGCGCTGAAAATTGGCTTTAGCGTGATGGCGCTCGGTACGCTGATCCTCGGCTACTGTCTGATGCAGTTTGATAACGGCACGGCGTCCAGCGGCCTCTCCTGGCTCTCCGTGGGCATGACCATGATGTGTATTGCTGGCTACGCGATGAGCGCCGCGCCGGTGGTGTGGATCCTGTGCTCTGAAATTCAGCCGCTGAAATGTCGCGATTTTGGTATCACCTGTTCCACCACCACCAACTGGGTGTCGAACATGATCATCGGCGCGACCTTCCTGACGCTGCTGGATGCGATTGGCGCGGCGGGAACCTTCTGGCTCTATACGGTGCTGAACGTGGCATTTATTGGCGTGACATTCTGGCTAATTCCAGAAACCAAAGGCGTGACGCTGGAACATATTGAACGCAAGCTGATGAGCGGGGAGAAACTGCGAAATATCGGCGTGTAAGGGTTAATGCCGGGTAAGCGCAGCGCCACCCGGCGTTTTGTTAGCGTGATGCTGAATAACTACCAACTTTGATAGCAATTCCTCAGATAGTCCATTCTCGCGTTCAGATTATTCTTAGTTTCTTGTATTATCGGGCAACTGAACTCACCCGGCAGGAATTTACTGCACCCGAAACAGAAGAACGGCTATGTCAGCAATGGATTTCAAAAAAAATACGGACCTCGATTTTCCCTCATATGCTCCTCCAGCAGTCAGTTCAAAAGAGATCGATCTTCTGGGCCTGTTAGATATTCTGATTATCGCGAAAAAACGTATTGCCACTATTATCTTTGTTTTCGCGCTGGCAGGTCTGGCAATTGCGCTTCTACTGCCGCAAAAATGGACCAGTAAAGCGGTGATCACTCCGGCGGAACAGACACAGTGGAACCCGCTGAGCCAGATGATGGTTGCGCTGCAGGTTCTTGATGTGAAGGTGCCGGTTACCCGTCAGGAAGTCTTTGACCTGTTTATTAAAAAATTCCAGTCGCAGTCATTGCTTGAAGAGTATATGACCTCTTCCCCTTATGTGATGGCGCAGCTCAAGAATGCGCAAGTAGACCCGCTTGAACTGCACCGTGCGGTTGTCAATATTGCAGACAAAATGAAAGCGGTGAATGATGTTCAGGGAAAAGATGCGGATAAAGCGCCTTTCGTCTCCTGGACATTGAGCTTCACCGCGCCGACCGCAGCCGATGCCCAATCCGTTCTGGAGGGGTATATCAACTATATCTCGGCAATTGTTGAGAAAGAAACGGTGCAGAATATCCGCAACCAAATCGCCCTCAAAACGAACGAGGTAGAGCAGCAGCTGACGCTCGACCGCGTTCGTCTGACCAATGTGCATAACACCAACCTGCAGCGGCTGAACTATTCGCTGGAAGTGGCGAATGCGGCGGGCATTAAGAAGCCTGTTTATAGCAACGGACAAGGGATAAAAGACGATCCGGATTACTCCGTTGCGCTCGGGGCTGACGGTATCGCGGAAAAGCTAAGGATTGAAAAAAATCTGAAGGATGTGACGGAGCTGAACGCGGACTTCCAGAACCGGGAATATTACCTGGCGCAGCTGAAAAAACTCTCCTTCGCAGACGTTAAGCTTGAGCCATTCAGGTATCAGCTTTCGCCATCGATGCCGGTGAAAAAAGACGGCCCGGGCAAAGGCATGATTGTCATTCTGGCGGCGATCCTTGGCGCTCTGTTTGCCTGCGGCAGCGTATTACTCCGTGAGGCCATGCTCAGCCGAAACCCATTGCCAGAGCCGGTAACGGAATAAATTCTGCACACATGAAGGCGCTGCTACAGCGCCTTTTTTATTTCAGGAAATCCTCGCGCACAGGCGTAAAGGTGTCCAGCAGCGTGCCGGCCCTGAGGCAGACGCAGCCGTGCATCACATGTGGTTGTTTGTAGAGGGTATCTCCCGCCGTTACGACATGCTTCTCTTCACCAATGGTAAACTCAAATTCACCAGAGAGAACATAGGTTAACTGTTCGTGCGGGTGGTTATGCAGTGGGCCAATCGCGCCCTGCTCAAACTGTACTTCAACCGCCATCATCCTGCCGCCGTGGGCCAGCACGCGACGCTTAACGCCGTTCCCCAGATCTTCAGACGCGGTCTCTTTGTGGAACATAAACATGGCTTTGCCCTTCATAATAAAACAGTGTTTTATTTAATTTACATTGGCCAGCTTAAAAAGAAAACGACGTAATAAAGAACTGGAAACAGGATCACAAGTTTGCTTCACTGGCTTAAACAGATAAGGAGCGATGATGAAAACGATTGGCCTGATAGGTGGGATGAGCTGGGAATCGACAATCCCTTATTACCGCCTGATTAACGAAGGCGTAAAGCAGCGTCTGGGCGGCCTGCACTCCGCGAGCCTGCTGCTGCACAGCGTTGATTTTCATGAAATCGAAGCCTGCCAGTCGAGCGGCGAATGGGATAAAGCCGGAGAAATCCTGGCTTATGCCGCGCTGGGGCTGGAGCGTGCGGGGGCGCAGGGCATTCTGCTGTGTACCAACACGATGCACAAAGTGGCCTCGCACATTGAAGCGCGCTGTTCGCTGCCGTTCCTGCACATCGCGGACGCCACCGGACGCGCCATTCGCGCTTCGGGAATGTCGCGCGTGGCCTTGCTGGGCACACGTTACACCATGGAGCAGGATTTCTATCGCGGGCGCTTGCACAGCGAGTTTGGGATTGAAAGCCTGATCCCGGATGAGGGGGACCGGGCGCGCATCAATCAGATTATCTTCGACGAGCTCTGCCTCGGAACCTTCAGCGAAACCTCCCGCGCATATTACGTCAGCGTAATAGATAAACTGGCGCAGCAGGGGGCTGAAGGGGTGATTTTCGGCTGCACGGAGATCGGTTTGCTGGTGCCGGCCGAACGAAGCCCCATCCCGGTGTTTGATACCGCGGCCATTCACGCGGCAGATGCCGTGGAATTTATGCTGTCATAACGGGTTTTGCAGGTCAGGTAAGCGAAGCGCCACCTGACGCGCATGCTCAACTAAGTGTTCGGTGAATGCGTCCACCAGCGCGGAAGCCGGACGGTGCAGCGGGCGGATAAGGCTTACGGTGAACGGGACGGAAACGCTAAAACGGCGGATGACGATCCCGCTTCCTGCATAGTCCAGCGCCGTAAGCGGATTGACGACCGCAACGCCAACGCCCGCGCGCACCATCGCGCATATTGACGCCGCGCTGTGGGTTTCAACGACCATCCGCCGCTTCACCTGATGCTCAGAAAAAAGCGTATCCAGCAGCTGCCGGTAGCTGTCCGTTTGCGACAGGCTAATGTAGTTTTCACCATGAAAATCCGCGGGTGTCAGCACTGCTTTGTGGGCAAGCCGATGCCCGGCGGGCAGAACGCACACTTCATCCAGCGCGAGCAGTTCCGTGCGCGCCGTTCCTGCGGGTGTCGAGAGGGTTTCGGTTAACCCGAGATCGTGCCGCTGTGCCGACAGCCACTCTTCAAGCAGAGGCGACTCCTGCGGGACGATGGTGAGATTGACCTCAGGATAGCGGGCCAGAAAAGGCTGGAGCAGCGTCGGTAAGAAGGACTGAGAGAAGACGGGCAGGCAGACAATCGACAGCTCGCCCTGACGAAACTCGCGCAGGCTTTCCGCCGCGCTGACGATTCTGTCCAGCCCGTACCATGAGCGCTGCACTTCCTCAAACAGGCGCAACCCCTGCACCGTCGGGTGAAGCCTGCCCCGGGCGCGTTCGAACAGCTTCAGCCCCAGCACTTTCTCGAAGCGCGCCAGCTCGCGGCTGACCGTCGGCTGCGAGGTATGCAGCATCTGCGCGGCTTCGGTGAGATTGCCGGTGGTCATCACGGCGTGAAAAATCTCGATGTGGCGTAAATTGACGGCGGGCATAGGGCACCTGAAGGCAAGGAACTGTCCATATCATTTTTGCATAGACTCGCGATAAAACGATATTTTTTATTCTGCTTCCGCTGTGGCGTAATCATTAAAAATGAATTGAACCGGAGAAGACCATGCCACGCCCGCTCAACCAGACGGATACCGATTTGAACGCTGAAAACCTGCTGCGCCTGCCCGCCGAGTTTGGCTGCCCGGTATGGGTCTACGACGCGCAGATCGTTCGCGAGAAGATCGCCGCCCTGCATCAGTTTGACGTGGTGCGTTTTGCCCAGAAGGCCTGCTCCAATATTCATATTCTGCGCCTGATGCGTGAGCAGGGCGTGAAGGTTGACTCCGTGTCGCTGGGTGAAATCGAGCGTGCGCTGGCGGCAGGCTTTGATCCGAAAACCGATCCTGACGCGATCGTCTTTACCGCGGATGTGATCGACGACGCCACGCTTGCGCGCGTGCATGAACTGCAGGTGCCGGTGAACGCCGGTTCTGTGGATATGCTGGAGCAGCTTGGGCAGGTTTCACCCGGCCATCGCGTCTGGCTGCGCGTCAACCCGGGCTTTGGACATGGCCATAGCCAAAAAACCAACACCGGGGGCGAAAACAGCAAGCACGGGATCTGGTATGCCGATATGCCTGCCGCGCTTGAGGTACTGCAGCGCTACAGCCTGAAGCTGGTCGGTATTCATATGCACATTGGCTCCGGCGTCGATTACGGCCACCTGGAGCAGGTGTGCGGGGCGATGGTGCGCCAGGTTGTCGACTTCGGTCAGGATCTGGAGGCGATCTCCGCCGGTGGCGGTCTTTCCATTCCTTATCGTGAAGGGGAAGAGGCGATCGACACCGATCACTATTACGGCCTGTGGAGCGCCGCGCGCGATCAAATTGCCGCGCATCTGGGCCATGCCGTGAAGCTGGAAATTGAGCCGGGTCGTTTCCTGGTAGCCGAAGCCGGCGTGCTGGTGGCGCAGGTACGCAGCGTCAAAGAGATGGGCTCCCGCCACTTCGTGCTGATTGATGCGGGCTTTAACGACCTGATGCGTCCGTCCATGTACGGCAGCTACCATCACATTACCGCCCTGGCTGCCGATGGCCGCGATTTAACGCACGCGCCGCGCCGCGAGACGGTGGTCGCAGGCCCGCTGTGTGAATCCGGTGATGTGTTTACCCAGCAGGAAGGTGGCAAAGTTGAAACCCGCGCGCTGCCCGAGGTGAAGCCGGGCGATTACCTGGTGCTGCACGACACCGGGGCGTACGGGGCGTCTATGTCCTCGAACTACAACAGCCGTCCGCTGCTGCCGGAAGTGCTGTTTGATAACGGCAAGGCGCGGCTGATCCGTCGTCGCCAGACCATTCAGGAACTGCTGGCGCTGGAACTCGTTTGATTAAAGTACGGCCCCGTTGTGACCGAATCGCGTAATACCAGCGTGCCGGTAAATGGCGGGATCGCATCGACCGGCTGGTTCTTCGCCAGCCGGATCGCCTGATCGATAGCCGTGACGATCATGTTATCTATCGGCAGATAAACCGACGACAGCGCAGGCTCCAGCCACTTTGCGCTTGGGGCATCGTCAAAGCCGAACAGGGAGATATCCTGCGGGATCTTAAGCCCTGCCTGATGCAGCGCTTTGGACGCGCCCAGCGCCATATCATCGTTACAGGCAAACAGCGCGCTGAACGACACCCCTTCAGCAATCAGCTCCTTACACAGCTCATAGCCCCGCGTCATTCCCGCATCACCGTACTTTATTCGACGCTCGTCCAGACGAATGCCGTGCTTTTCCAGCGCCTTACGGTAGCCCATCAGCCGCGCTTTACCCGTGGGGGTGTGGATCGGAACGGTAATGCAGGCGATCTCCCGGTGGCCCTGATTGATCAGGTAATTCACCGCCTTAAACGCGGCATCCTGTTGTTCGAAGAACACGCAGCGCTCCGGTGCCTGGCTGACTTCACGGTTGATGACCACCAGCGGCGTTTGCACGGTATTAATCAGCTTGATGATCGCTTTTTCGCTCATATAGCGCGTGTAAAGCACGATGGCATCGCACTGGCGGTCGGCCAGCATTTGCACCGCCTGCTCTTCCTGCTCTGGCGCGTCGTGACCGTCGGTGACGATCAGCTGTTTCCCGTGGGTTTCGGTCTGCCGCGACGCCTGCTGCAAAAGACGACCAAAGTAAAAGCCGTCGAAGGTAGAGACGACCAGACCAATGCTGTTGCTGGTCTGGTTAGCCAGCGAACGCGCGAGAAAGTTTGGGCGGTAGCCCAGCTCTTCCATCGCAGCAAAGACCTGCTGACGCGTGCTCTCTTTAACCTGACCTGTGCCGTTCAGCACGCGCGAGACGGTAGCCTTCGACACGCCCGCGCGCAGTGAGACATCCAGCATTGTTGCCATTCTACATTCCTGCTTCCACGTAATGGTTTGCAGTTTAACACAGACCTGACAGCGTATAAGCGATGCGGGAAGCGCAAAACTTCTGCCACGATCACGCTTTTTGGTCACGATTCGCCTGGCCTGCCGGAAGTAAAACTAAATAGTCTGACTCTGGTAAAATAATCGCCAAACCGGGCTGGAGGCGTCAGGCCAGCATATTCATTAAAAACGCAGGTGAAACGTGAAAAAGACCGTCATTCTCCCGCTTTACGAGGCACCGCGCTATGCGGAGCAGGTCACCGACTGGCTCTGGCAGGCCTTTGGCGAGGGGCTTGCGCGGGATTTTTTCCATAGCATCGTCGAGCACAGCCAGACGCCGGGTGCCCTGCCGCTGACCTTTATCGCCGTAGAGGATGAACGGCTTCTCGGGACGGTGGGACTCTGGCGCTGTGATTTGATTACCCGTCAGGATCTCTGTCCGTGGCTGGCGGCGCTCTACGTTGACGACGCGGCGCGCGGCAAGGGGCTGGCAGGAAAGTTACAGCAGCATGTTATACGCTTCGCCGCACGGGCCGGGTACGAGGAACTTCATCTCTGGTCTGCCTGCCGTGACTTCTATGAACGTTACGGCTGGCAGTATATTGGCGATGGGCTGGAGTATCCGGATAAAACGGTACACCTGTATCGCTATTCGCTCTGCGCGTCAGCGGGCGCAGCAACGGAGTGACGGCGCACTAACGTTGGGCTGAAGAGATGGGTAATCTCCGGCGGCTGGCGTTGTTCGGCCAGCGCCAGCGCCAGCTCTGCGGCCTGGGTGGCCATCGTGATGATGGGGTAGCGTACGGTGGTCAGGCGCGGGCGCACGTACCGGGAGACCAAAACATCGTCGAAGCCAATTAGCGAGATTTCCGCCGGCACCTCGATCCCGTTGTCATTCATGACGCCCATTGCCCCGGCGGCCATCGAATCGTTATAGCTGGCGACCGCGGTGAAATTCCGTCCGCGACCCAGCAGCTCCGTCATGGCCTGTTCGCCGCCGCTCTCATCCGGTTCACCGTAGGCCACCAGACGGTCATTGCACGGCAGACCGTTTTCGCGCAGGGCGTCGTAGTAGCCCTGCAGGCGGTCTTCCGCATCAGAAATGGGGTGATTGGAGCAGAGATAGCCAATCCGGGTATGACCCTGTTGAATCAGATGACGGGTCGCAAGCCAGGCGCCGTAGCGGTCGTCGAGGGCTACACAGCGTTTTTCAAAGCCGGGGATAATACGGTTGATAATCACCATGCCGGGCATTTGCTTCATCAGGTGTATTAGCTCGGCATCCGGGATCATTTTGGCGTGTACCACCAGCGCAGCGCAGCGGTGGCGGATCAGCTGCTCGATGGCCTGGCGTTCTTTTTGTTCATTATGATAGCCATTGCCGATCAGCAAAAAATTACCCGTCTGATAAGAGACCTGTTCAACCGCTTTTACCATGGCACCGAAAAAGGGGTCGGAAACGTCTCCCACCACCAGCCCAATAGTCTCTGTTGACTGCTGGGCGAGCGCGCGGGCGTTGGCATTCGGATGGTAGTTCAGGGTTTCCATGGCGCTTTGTACCGCCTGGCGTGATGCGTCACTGGCTTTGGGTGAATCATTAATCACGCGGGAGACGGTGGCTACCGACACACCTGCCAGACGAGCCACATCCTTTATTGTCGCCATTTATAACCTTCTTATTTGGGGTAAGCGTTTACACACTGAATAGTGTTGCGGAAAAGTGACGTCCATTCAAGGGAAGCCGGTTTCCGCGCGCCACAAACGTGACGCAGACCAACCCTGGTAGTGTAATCGTTACACGCCTGGTCATGTCAGAAGAATGTCATTCTGAACCTTTAGTTACACTTTGCCTCAGGCTGTTGCGATTGTCCGGTGGCGATGACGTTAAAGAGGTTGGTAGAGTCGAGATCCCAGAGGTATTGATAGGTGGAATCAACTCCGGTTGATTAACACGACTTACACCAGCCTGCGTTCTTACGCAGGTTTTTTTTTGCCTGATCGTTCAACCTGTAACAGCAAAAGAGAATATTCACACCTGGTTGCATTTCGGCTCATTCCCTTGCGTTTTCCTGCTGGCGAAGCGCAGGTTCAACAGCCACAATCAAGATCCCAGAGGTATTGATTGGTGAGAATTCTTAGTACGGTTTCGTACTCATCTCTTGCACCAACCTGCGCGGATGCGCAGGTTTTTTTTCGCCTCCACTTTTGCTGTCGCTCCCGTATCACTTCTCGTGTAATCTGCCACCATTTACTGTCAACCCACCACACTGTCTGGCAAAGGGAGTTGAGATGCTATTTGGGTTTTTCCGTACACTGTTCCGTATTCTTTTTCGCATCCGCGTCACTGGCGATGCCCAGGCGCTTCGTGGCGAGCGCGTTCTTATCACACCCAATCATGTTTCCTTTATAGACGGCATCCTGCTTGCGCTGTTTCTGCCCGTGCGTCCGGTGTTTGCGGTCTATACCTCCATCAGCCAGCAGTGGTATATGCGCTGGCTCACCCCACTGATCGATTTCGTACCGCTTGACCCGACAAAGCCGATGATGATTAAACACCTGGTACGTCTGGTAGAGCAGGGGCGTCCGGTGGTCATTTTCCCGGAAGGGCGCATTTCAGTGACCGGTTCGCTGATGAAAATCTACGACGGCGCGGGATTTGTCGCGGCGAAATCAAACGCGACCGTAGTGCCGCTGCGCATTGAAGGCGCAGAGTTGACCCATTTCAGCCGCCTTAAGGGGCTGGTGAAGCAGCGTCTGTTCCCCAAAATCACGCTGCATATCATGCCGCCAACGTCGTTACCGATGCCGGAAGCGCCGCGTGCCCGCGATCGCCGTAAAATCGCCGGGGAAATGCTGCACCAGATTATGATGGAAGCGCGCATGGCCGTTCGTCCGCGCGAAACGCTGTATGAATCCCTGCTTTCGGCGCAGTACCGCTACGGCGCGAAGAAAAACTGCATTGAAGACATCAACTTTACCCCTGATACCTATCGTAAACTGCTGACCAAGACGCTGTTCGTGGGCCGCATTCTTGAGAAGTACAGCAAAAAGGGCGAAAAGATCGGCCTGATGCTGCCAAACGCGGGCATCAGCGCGGCGGTGATTTTTGGTGCGGTTTCCCGTGGCCGTATACCGGCGATGATGAACTACACGGCGGGCGTGAAAGGGCTGACCAGCGCCATTACCGCCGCCCAAATCAATACCATCTTTACCTCCCGACAGTTTCTGGACAAAGGCAAGCTGTGGCATCTGCCGGAACAGCTGACCCAGGTACGCTGGGTCTTCCTGGAAGATCTAAAAGCGGACGTGACCACCGGCGACAAGCTGTGGATTTTTGCGCATCTGCTGGTGCCGCATCTGGCTCAGGTCAAACAGCAGCCGGAAGATGACGCGATTATCCTTTTCACGTCGGGTTCGGAGGGTAACCCGAAAGGCGTCGTCCACAGCCACAAGAGTATTCTGGCGAACGTTGAGCAGATCAAAAGCATTGCCGACTTTACCGCGAATGACCGTTTTATGTCGGCGCTGCCTCTGTTCCACTCCTTTGGCCTGACGGTGGGGCTGTTCACGCCGCTGCTGACCGGTGCCGAGGTGTTCCTCTATCCCAGCCCGCTGCACTACCGCATTGTGCCGGAGCTGGTGTATGACCGTAACTGCACCGTCCTGTTCGGGACCTCAACCTTCCTGGGTAACTATGCCCGTTTCGCCAATCCGTATGATTTCTTCCGCGTTCGGTACGTGGTGGCCGGTGCGGAAAAGCTGCAGGAGAGCACGCGTCAGATCTGGCAGGACAAGTTTGGCCTGCGCATCCTCGAAGGCTATGGCGTTACCGAGTGCGCGCCCGTGGTCTCGATTAACGTGCCGATGGCGGCGAAACCGGGAACGGTGGGGCGAATTCTGCCGGGGATGGATGCGCGCTTGCTGGCGGTGCCGGGCATTGAGGACGGTGGCCGCCTGCAGCTGAAAGGGCCGAACGTGATGAACGGTTACCTGCGCGTGGAAAACCCAGGCGTGCTGGAAGCGCCAACGGCGGAAAACGTCAACGGCGAGATTGAAACCGGCTGGTACGACACCGGTGACATCGTTCGTTTCGATGAGCAAGGCTTTGTACAGATTCAGGGGCGCGCAAAACGCTTCGCCAAAATCGCCGGTGAGATGGTCTCTCTGGAAATGGTTGAACAGCTGGCGACGGCCGTGTCCGCCGAGAAGATGCACGCCACGGTCGTGAAGAGCGATGCCAGCAAAGGCGAGGCGCTGGTGCTGTTTACCACTGATGCTGAGCTTAAGCGCGACAGGTTACTGAGCTATGCGCGTGAGCATGGCATTCCAGAGCTGGCCGTGCCGCGCGATATTCGCTACCTGAAGCAGCTTCCGGTGCTGGGTAGCGGCAAGCCCGATTTCGTGACCCTGAAAGGTATGGTTGAAGAGGCGGAACAGCAAAATGCGTGAGTCAGTACACACTAACACCTCCCTCAGGTCGAAAGGCATGATGGCCGTCATCGCCGCGCAGTTTCTCTCTGCGTTCGGTGATAACGCGCTGCTGTTTGCCACGCTGGCGCTGCTGAAAGCCGAGTTTTACCCTGACTGGAGTCAGCCGATCCTGCAGATGGTGTTTGTGGGCGCTTACATTATCTTTGCCCCGTTTGTGGGGCAGGTGGCGGACAGTTTCCCCAAAGGCCGGGTGATGATGTTTGCCAACGGTCTCAAGCTGCTGGGCGCTGCCAGTATCTGCTTCGGCTTCAATCCGTTTATTGGCTATACGCTGGTGGGCATCGGCGCTGCCGCCTACTCCCCAGCGAAGTATGGCATTCTCGGAGAACTGACTACGGGCGATAAGCTGGTGAAGGCCAACGGTCTGATGGAGTCGTCGACTATCGCTGCTATCCTCCTCGGCTCCGTCGCGGGCGGCGTGCTGGCCGACTGGCATGTTCTGGCTGCCCTGGGCGTGTGTGCAGTGGTGTATGGTGGGGCGGTTGTGGCTAACCTGTTTATTCCGAAGCTGCCGGTGGCTCGCCCGGGCCAGTCCTGGCGCTTTAAACCGATGACCGGCAGTTTCTTTAACGCGTGCCGCGTGCTGTGGCGTAACGGGGAAACGCGTTTCTCCCTGATGGGAACCAGTATGTTCTGGGGGGCGGGCGTCACGCTGCGCTTCCTGCTGGTTCTGTGGGTACCGGTGGCGCTGGGGATCACCGACAACGCGACGCCGACCTATCTGAATGCGATGGTGGCGATCGGGATTGTGGCTGGGGCGGGCGCGGCGGCGAAGCTGGTGACGCTTGAAACGGTTGCACGCTGCATGCCAGCGGGGATCCTGATTGGCCTCGTGGTGCTTATTTTCTCGCTGCAACATGCGTTATTGCCCGCTTATGCTCTGCTGATCCTGATTGGTATTCTGGGGGGCTTCTTCGTGGTACCGCTGAATGCGTTACTCCAGGAGCGTGGCAAGCAGACCGTCGGGGCGGGGAATGCCATTGCGGTTCAAAATCTCGGTGAAAACCTGGCCATGCTGTTAATGCTGGGGCTCTACTCGCTGGCGGTAAAAGTGGGTGTCCCGGTGGTGGCGATTGGCGTCGGATTTGGTGGGCTGTTCGCGGCGGCGATTGCGGGATTGTGGATCTGGCAGCGTCGCCGTTAATAAGTAGCCGGGTGGCGGCTTCGCCTTACCCGGCAAAAGCATCAGCTACGGCGCAGGATAGGTATAAACCTGATGGACCGCTTCAATCTCGGCTAACACCTCTTCACTCAGGTTCAGATGGAAACTCTCAATGTTAGTTTTCAGCTGTTCCATAGTCGTCGCGCCAAGCAGGGTACTGGCAACAAACGGCTGACGGCGCACGAAGGCCAGCGCCATCTGCGCCGGATCCAGGCCGTGGCGCTTCGCGATATCCACATAGGCTGCAACGGCTTTCTGCGTCTGCTCGCCGCTGTAGCGGGTAAAGCGGCTAAAGAGGGTATTACGCGCCCCGGCCGGTTTCGCACCGTTCAGGTATTTCCCCGTCAGGGTGCCGAAACCGAGGCATGAATAGGCGAGCAGTTCCACTTCCTCATATTGCGTCACTTCAGCCAGCCCCACCTCGTAGCTGCGGTTAAGCAGGCTGTACGGGTTCTGGATGGTGACGATGCGCGGCAGATCGTGTTTATCCGCCAGGTGCAGATAGCGCATTACGCCAAAGGCCGTTTCGTTGGACACGCCAATGTAGCGGATTTTTCCCGCGCGTTGGCATTCGGTCAGCGCCTCCAGCGTTTCCAGCAGCGTAACGGCGGGGGCGCTCTCGTTCCAGCTATACCCGAGCTTGCCAAAACAGTTGGTTGGACGCTGCGGCCAGTGGACCTGGTAAAGGTCGAGATAGTCGGTTTGCAGGCGCTTCAGGCTCGCGTCCAGCGCGGCGCGGATATTTTTGCGATCGAGGATTTGGTTTGGGCGGATCCCGGCATCGTTGTTTCGCGCGGGGCCACTCACTTTCGAGGCGATAACCAGCTTTTCTCGGTTACCGCGTTTTGCCAGCCAGTTACCGACATAGGTTTCGGTAAGTCCCTGCGTTTCAGGGCGTGGAGGCACAGGGTACATCTCTGCAACATCAATCAGGTTAATCCCCTGGCTGACGGCATAATCGAGTTGTGCATGGGCATCGGCTTCGCTGTTTTGTTCACCAAATGTCATCGTGCCCAACCCCAGTTGACTTATCTCCAGAGCGCTGTGGGGGATACGGTGATAATGCATAGCCGGCTTCCTTCAATAGACATGTAGACCGCGTCAGGAACCTCCCGACAAAGGAATATAAACATGGCAGAGGGGAAGCAAAAGGGGAAGAAAAAAATCAAAAAGGCCAGTAGGCTACTGACCTCCGACTGTTATCGCTCAATAATTTGCGAGACTTCGTCGCGATTGATCTGCATTTTATTGCCTGCCTGGTCGTGGTAGCTGACCAGACCGGTATCATCGTCGACTTCAGGTTTACCGTCAGTCAGGATCATCCGGCCGTCTTTCGTCGCCATGACGTAATCACTGCTGCAGCCCGAAACGGCAAACGCCAACCCGACTGCTGAAATTAACACCGCCCATTTTTTCATCGTTATCGTCCTCATCTGGCTCGTATCAAATCATAGTGTAGTATTAACCCGTTATAGCTACAGGGTGAAGCGGTAAAATCTTAAAAACCAGGCGATTATGTTTGTGAGCTCGCAAAATAAGTAAAAAACTATGTTTTAAGTAAGAAATGACGAGCAAGCAGCGCGCCGGTGAAATTTTTTTTGAGATAAAAACCGCGCGGCAGCGTCAGTATGGGTTCGCCCATCGCGCCGATCGCCTCGGTAAGCGCTTTGCTGTTTGCCGCTTTCGGGCGCAGCTGTAACACTTCTCCGTGCCGGGCGGTAATTCGCTCGACCTGACCGAGCACAATCATGTCCATCAGTTCTTCCCAGTCCAGGCGCAGCTGATGCTCCTCTTCTTCATCCGGGCTCCAGAGCAGCGGCGCGCCAACGCGGCGTTCAGCTAACGGGATCTGCCGTTCGCCTTCAACCGGAACCCAAAGCACGCGATTCAGCTTATGGCGCACGTGGCTGGTTTCCCACGTTACGCCGGTATTGCCGGTTAAGGGCGCAACGCAGACAAAGGTAGTCTCCAGGGGCCGACCCTGGCGGTCGATAGGAATAGTTTTTAACTCTACGCCAAGGGCCGCGAAATCTTGCTCTGGCTTGCTCCCGGCGCTTGCCCCCAGCCACAGCTCCAGAAGCATGCCGATCCAGCCCTTATCTCGTTTCAGATCCTTCGGGATCTGTAGCCCTGCCATCGCCGCCAGTTCGCCCAGCGAGAAGCCTGCAAGGCGCTGAGCCTGCTGTAGCAACTGGCTTTCGCTCGAAGGCGGTGAGAGCAAGGGTGAAAGCGGATGCATGACGATAACCTTTTGATTAAAAAATAAACGAAGAAACAGTCCCCTGTGGATAGAGTTTAACTTTTTCTGTACCAATATTCCATGTGCATGATTTATAGGTTTTTTTATGAATTTTTCACGGTTTCATCAGGGACGCAAAACGGGTTGTTCAAATCTGGTCACTGACAATAAACAGGATCTTACACCATGTTATCCACAGAAAAATGGGATAACTGGGCATAACCCTGACTACTGTTTCAATTTACAGCCTTGACGTGCGACGAAAATCCAAATTTCAGACAAATTGTGCCTAACTTATTGGCACAATCTGTGGATAAAACCGACGCTGTTCGATCTTTCATCAGCACGACGATCCCTGCTGTGACGATCGTCACGCTATTCTGCATTTTGTTTGTCGATATGAATATAAGATAATGAAAAATATGGCCTTATGTTGAAGGCGAGAAACGGGAGGGCAGAGGCCATTTCAGGTTGTTCATCGGTAATCAGACACTTCTTCACAACTATATCCACAGAAAAGGTGAATAAAATTGCCCTTGAGAACGCACATCTGTTTATAACTCTGCGCTTATTTGTGAGTTATTCAAATGTTATTAGGTTGCAGGCCTGTAAGAGAGTGGTTTACCGCCTCACTGTAGTGTGAAACAATCATTCATATATAAGGTTTAGTTTGGGGTAGTCCGGTGATTGATGACGATGGCTACCGCCCGAACGTAGGAATAGTAATTTGTAATCGTCAGGGCCAGGTCATGTGGGCCCGTCGATATGGTCAGCACTCCTGGCAGTTCCCGCAAGGCGGGATCAATCCGGGAGAGTCCCCAGAACAAGCGATGTACCGGGAGCTTTTTGAAGAGGTCGGTTTAAGCCGAAAAGATGTTCGCATCCTTGCCTCGACCCGCAACTGGTTGCGTTACAAGTTACCGAAACGTTTGGTGCGTTGGGACACAAAGCCGGTTTGTATCGGCCAGAAACAGAAGTGGTTTCTTCTGCAGTTGGTGGGCAACGATTCGGACATCAATATGCAAACCAGCAGTACGCCGGAGTTCGATGGCTGGCGCTGGGTGAGCTATTGGTATCCTGTTCGTCAGGTCGTGTCATTTAAGCGCGATGTTTACCGTAGGGTGATGAAAGAGTTTGCAAGTGTGGTGATGCAGCTTCAGGAGATCCCGCCTAAGCCGCAGAGCGCACCTGCCTGGCGACGTAAAAGAGGTTAAGCTACGCAAATCATGCTCACCCGCTTGCGAGAAATAGTCGAGAAGGTGGCCAGCGCTCCGCGCCTCAACGAGGCGCTGAATATTTTGGTCACTGACATCTGTCTTGCGATGGAGACCGAGGTCTGTTCGGTGTATCTGGCCGACCACGATCGGCGCTGCTATTACCTGATGGCGACCCGCGGTTTGAAAAAGCCGCGGGGGCGCACCGTAACGCTCGCATTTGATGAAGGTATCGTTGGTCTGGTTGGGCGGCTGGCTGAACCTATCAACCTTGCCGACGCGCAAAAACACCCCAGCTTTAAATACATCCCTTCCGTAAAAGAAGAACGCTTCCGCGCGTTTCTGGGTGTGCCGATTATTCAGCGTCGTCAGCTACTCGGTGTGCTGGTCGTCCAGCAGCGCGAGCTGCGTCAGTATGATGAAAGCGAAGAGTCCTTCCTCGTCACGCTGGCGACACAGATGGCGGCGATCCTCTCCCAGTCTCAGCTTGCTGCGCTCTTTGGTCAGTACCGCCATACGCGCATTCGCGCCCTTCCGGCCTCGCCAGGGGTGGCGATTGCGGAAGGCTGGATGGACGCCACGCTGCCGTTGATGGAGCAGGTCTACGAAGCCTCTACGCTTGATGAAGCGCTGGAGCGCGAGCGTCTTACCGCCGCGCTGGAAGAGGCGGCCAATGAGTTCCGTCGCTACAGCAAGCGCTTTGCCGCTGGTGCGCAAAAAGAGACGGCGGCCATCTTCGACCTCTACTCGCACCTGCTTTCCGACGCGCGTCTGCGCCGTGAGCTTTTTGCTGAGGTTGATAAAGGCGCCGTCGCGGAGTGGGCGGTTAAAAAGGTCATCGAAAAATTTGCCGAGCAGTTCGCTGCCCTGACCGACGGTTATCTGAAAGAGCGGGCTGGCGATCTGCGCGCGCTGGGACAGCGCCTGCTGTTCCACCTCGATGACACCATTCAGGGGCCGAATGCCTGGCCAAAACGGTTTGTGCTGGTGGCCGATGAACTTTCGGCAACAACGCTGGCCGAGCTGCCGCAGGACAGACTCGCCGGGGTTGTCGTACGTGATGGTGCAGCGAACTCCCATGCCGCCATTATGGTGCGCGCGCTCGGTATCCCTACCGTTATGGGGGCGGATATTCAGCCCTCGGTGCTGCACCGCCGCACGCTGGTGGTTGATGGTTACCGCGGTGAACTGCTGGTCGATCCTGAGCCGGTTCTGCTCCAGGAATATCAGCGTCTCATCAGCGAAGAGAATGAATTAAGCAAGCTGGCGGAAGATGACGTTAACCTGCCCGCGCAGCTGAAAAGCGGAGAGCGGATCAAAGTCATGCTCAACGCCGGCTTAAGCCCCGAGCACGAAGAGAAGCTTGGCAGCCGCATCGACGGAATCGGTTTATACCGCACTGAAATCCCCTTCATGCTGCAGAGCGGTTTCCCCTCCGAAGAGGAGCAGGTGGCGCAGTATCAGGGAATGTTGCAGATGTTCAACGACAAGCCTGTCACCCTGCGAACCCTGGATGTCGGGGCGGATAAACAGCTGCCGTATATGCCCATCAGCGAAGAGAACCCGTGTCTGGGCTGGCGCGGGATCCGCATTACGCTCGATCAGCCGGAGATCTTCCTGATTCAGGTGCGCGCGATGCTGCGCGCCAACGCCGCGACGGGCAATCTCAGTATCCTGCTGCCGATGGTCACCAGCATAGATGAAATCGACGAAGCGCGGCGCCTGATCGAACGTGCTGGTCGTGAAGTGGAAGAGATGATTGGCTATGCGATCCCGAAACCACGGATCGGCGTCATGCTCGAAGTGCCATCTATGGTCTTTATGCTGCCGCAGCTGGCAAATCGCGTTGATTTTATCTCTGTCGGTACCAACGACCTGACGCAATATATTCTGGCCGTCGACCGGAACAACACCCGCGTCGCCAGTATCTACGATAGCCTGCACCCGGCGATCATTCGCGCGCTGGCGATGATTGCCCGTGAGGCTGAACAGTACGGTATTGATCTCCGCCTGTGCGGTGAAATGGCCGGAGACTCGATGTGCGTCGCGATCCTGATTGGTCTGGGGTATCGCCATCTGTCAATGAACGGCCGCGCAGTAGCGCGCGTGAAGTATTTGTTGCGGCATATCGACATCAATGATGCCCGCGAGCTGGCTGAGCGCAGCCTTGGGGCGCAGCTGGCCGCAGAGGTTCGTCACCAGGTGGCGGCATTTATGGAACGGCGCGGTATGGGCGGCCTGATCCGCGGTGGTCGCTAATCGTCTTTCGTCCTCTCCTTGTGGAGAGGGCGCCAGTGCGCACAAAACCCTATACACATCTTTTACATCTCTGGCGCATCCTCCGCGCCCACCTTATGCTATGATTCGCAACTTTGGAGCCTCTGCTTAAGGCAGAATCGCATGTCTACCGCTGTCCACTTTCAGCGGAATAACAACATCTTGTGGTGACAGATGAACAGTGGTTATCTGCATTTTCCGGAGTTTGATCCGGTCATTTTCTCAGTAGGACCTGTTTCGCTTCACTGGTACGGTCTGATGTACCTGGTGGGCTTTATTTTTGCCATGTGGCTCGCGGGCCGTCGCGCCAGCCGTCCTGGCAGCGGCTGGACCAAAAACGAAGTTGAAAACCTGCTGTACGCGGGCTTCCTCGGCGTGTTCCTCGGTGGCCGTATTGGGTATGTACTGTTCTATAACTTCCCGGTGTTCCTGAACGATCCCCTCTACCTGTTCCGCGTCTGGGACGGCGGCATGTCCTTCCACGGCGGCCTGATTGGGGTGATCCTGGTGATGGTGATTTTTGCCAAACGCACCAAACGTAACTTCTTCCAGGTGTCTGATTTTATCGCACCGCTGATCCCGTTTGGTCTGGGGGCGGGTCGTCTGGGCAACTTTATTAACGGTGAGCTGTGGGGCCGCGTTGACCCAAGCGTACCGTACACGATGCTCTTCCCGGGCTCCCGTGCGGAAGATATCGCGCTGCTGCCGTCGCACCCGGAGTGGCAGTCCATTTTCGATACCTACGGCGTGCTGCCGCGTCATATGTCCCAGCTGTATGAGCTGGCGCTGGAAGGCGTGGTGCTGTTTATCATCCTCAACCTGTTTATTCGCAAGCCGCGCCCGATGGGAGCTGTTTCCGGACTGTTCCTGATTGGCTATGGCGCGTTCCGCATCATCGTTGAATTCTTCCGCCAGCCGGATGCGCAGTTTACCGGCGAATGGGTACAGTACATCAGCATGGGGCAGATCCTCTCCATTCCGATGATTGTCGCGGGTGCCATTATGATGATTTGGGCGTATCGTCGTCGTCCACAGCAACAACTTTCCTGAGGAACCATGAAACAGTATCTTGAATTGATGAAAAAAGTGCTCGATGAGGGCACGCCGAAAAACGACCGTACCGGTACCGGTACGCTCTCCATTTTTGGCCACCAGATGCGCTTCAATCTGCAAGAAGGCTTCCCTCTGGTGACGACGAAGCGCTGCCACCTGCGCTCGATCATTCATGAACTGCTCTGGTTCCTGCAAGGTGACACCAACGTTGCGTATCTGCACGAAAATAACGTCTCCATCTGGGACGAATGGGCAGATGAAAACGGCAACCTGGGCCCGGTTTACGGCAAGCAGTGGCGCGCATGGCCAACGCCTGATGGCCGCCATATTGACCAGATCACCACCGTGATGAACCAGCTGAAAAACGATCCGGACTCGCGCCGAATCATCGTTTCCGCCTGGAACGTGGGCGAGCTGGATAAAATGGCGCTGGCTCCGTGCCACGCGTTCTTCCAGTTCTATGTCGCAGACGGCAAGCTCTCCTGCCAGCTCTACCAGCGCTCCTGTGACGTGTTCCTCGGCCTGCCGTTTAACATTGCCAGCTATGCGCTGTTAGTCCACATGATGGCGCAGCAGTGCGACCTGGAAGTGGGTGATTTCGTCTGGACAGGTGGAGACACCCATCTTTACAGCAATCATATGGAACAGACGCATCTTCAGCTCACTCGTGAACCGCGCGCGCTGCCGAAGCTGATTATCAAACGCAAACCGGAATCGATCTTTGATTACCGCTTTGATGATTTTGAGATTGAGGGCTACGACCCGTACCCTGGCATCAAAGCGCCTGTCGCTATCTGATGCGGTAAAGCGTGACATAACCGGTGCTGTTTAGCGCCGGTTTTTTTTCATCTATTTCCCCTTTTCCGAGGCGTTATCCAGAAAACGTGCAACGCGCTGCAACTCTCCTGATACTTCGGATAACGCCTCGTAAAACCATTATTCACCGCTCGCCACGCCCACGGCGAATCGCCACACTTCCCGCATGAAAAAAGAGAACGGTTTTACGCTTATCGAAACGCTGGTGGCAGTCTCGCTGGTTGTCATACTCAGCGCCTCAGGTCTGTACGGCTGGGACAGCTGGCAGCGGCAGCAGCGGCTGTGGCAAACCGCCAGCCAGGTGCGCGACTATCTGGTATTTCTGCGAAATGATGCCAACAGGTACAACCGCGATCATCACATAACCCAATTGCGGGTTGGGGGACAGGAGTGTCTCGTGAGCGCTGCCGTACAAGGCTGTGAGAAGGGCAGCCCCTTTGTTCTGATTCCACTCTGGCCAGAGGTCGCGGTGAGCGAGGTCACACCGTCATTAGGGTTCTATGGGTTAAGGGATACGGCATGGGCAGGGCGGATACGCCTGCAAAGCCGTGCCGGAGAATGGCTTATCCTGGTCTCAGACGGAGGGCGCATCAGAATGTGTAAGGTCTCACAAGGAGGTTCATGTCGATGAGACAACGCGGTTTCTCGCTGACAGAAGTTCTGATTGCTACGGCCATCAGTAGCCTGTTGTTGATTGGCGCATCGCGCTTTCTACCCGGATTGCAGCAGGCGGTATTACTGCAATCCGGCCAGAGAGAGCTGGAAGAAGAGGTCTGGCAGCGCCTGTTTGCTCTCGGCAAACAGCTTCAGCGTGCGGGTTACTGTGCGGGGAACTGCCAGGGGCAAGGGCTGGCGATCGCAAGGCAGGGCAGTTGCGTCATTGTTCGGTGGGATGCCAACAGTAATGGTCGCTGGGATCGCAGTGCATCAGAAAACGACAGCACCGGTTTTCGTCTGGAATCGGGCGCGCTGGAAACGCTTCGTGGGGCAACCTCGTGTGAAGGTCAGGGATGGGAAAAGCTCACGGACCCGGACAGGCTCGCCATCGCGCATTTTGTGGTGAGGAAAGTAATACACACCGGGTTTGCGCCGGAGCTGAATATCGAACTGTCCGCCCTGCGCAACGGCGATCAAGGAGAGCCTTATCAGGCTTTGTATACGGTCACGGGGTACAACCTGTGAACCGTCAACGCGGTATGTCTTCGCTGGCGCTGGTTCTACTTTTACTGGTGCTTGGTACGCTGATCCTCACCGGCCTTAACCAGCAACTGACAACATTCAGCGCGCTCGTTGGCGGTGAGAGCCGTTCGCTGCAGCAGCAGGCTTCTGTACAGTCAGCGCTTGAGTGGGGACGCGTTCAGAGCTGGTCACCCGATCCTGAAGTCCAGTGCAAAAAGGCACCCGCCTGGCAAGTGTGTTTGCGGCGGCTGAGTGAGACCACTGTATTACTGATTGCCGGAGTCAACGACCTGCTGCTCTGGCGTTCAGGAGAGATTATTGACGGTAATATTCGCTTTTCGCCTCACGGCTGGAGTGATTTTTGCCCGCTAAAGGAACGTTCGCTATGCCAGCTGCCGTAAGCAAAGAAAAAGGATTTAGCATGGTTGAGGTTCTGCTGGCGATGATGCTGCTGGTCATCATCGTCACGGCACTGGCCGGCTATCATCGGGCGCTGGCGGCGCGGTTTACGCTGTTTAACCAGTATCGTCAGCTCTGGCACCACGCCTGGAATCAGGCTCAGCTCTCAACAAATGTTCTGCCCGCAGGCTGGCAGGCCAGTCGGGTGCAGACAACGCACGCAGGATGTGTCAGCATCACGGTTACACTTATTTCTCCTCTGGGGCGACGCGGTGAAATCACGCGTCTGCATTGCCCGGTTAGCCAGTAGTCGGGAGCGTCTATGTTAAGGGTCTACCACTCAAATCGTCTGGATGTGCTGGAAGCACTGATGGAATTTATCGTTGAGCGCGAGCGGCTCGACGATCCTTTTGAGCCTGAAATGGTGCTGGTGCAGAGCACCGGTATGGCACAGTGGCTGCAAATGTCGCTTTCCCGTAAGTTTGGCATTGCCGCGAATATTGATTTCCCGCTGCCCGCGAGCTTTATCTGGGAGATGTTTGTTCGCGTGTTACCGGACATCCCCGAGCAGAGCGCCTTCAACAAGCAGGGCATGAGCTGGAAGCTGATGGCGCTGCTGCCGGAAATGCTCCAGCACGATGAATTCGCCATGCTGCGCCACTACCTTAATGACGATACCGATAAGCGCAAGCTGTTCCAGCTGGCGTCGCGCACCGCCGATCTCTACGACCAATACCTTGTTTACCGTTCTGACTGGTTAATTCGCTGGGAAGCGGGCGAACTGGTTGAAGGGTTACCGGAGGCGCAAATATGGCAGGCACCGCTTTGGAAAGCGCTGGTCGAGCATACGGAGAAACTTGGGCAACCTAAGTGGCACCGTGCCAACCTGTACGATCGGTTTATCTCAATACTCGAGAATGCGTCGGCGCGTCCAGCCCGACTGCCGTCACGCGTTTTTATCTGTGGGATATCCGCATTACCGCCTGTTTATCTGAAAGCGTTGAATGCGCTGGGTAAACATATCGATATTCATATTTTGTTCACCAACCCTTGCCGACAGTATTGGGGGGATATCCTCGACGAACGTTGGCTTGCGCGGCTGGTGACTCGCCAGCGAAAGCGCCTTTTTGAAGAACGATCCGTCCCGCTGTTTAAAGACGGCTCGACTGCCGGGCAGCTTTTTGATGAAGACGGCATCCAGAACCTGCCAAATCCACTGCTTGCCTCATGGGGGAAGCTGGGGCGTGATTACATTCACATGCTCTCCGATATTACGTCATCAGGCGAAGGTGACGTTGACGCCTTTGTCGAGATCGCCCCGGATAGTCTGCTGCATAATATTCAGTTAGATATTCTGGATCTGGAGAACCGCGCCGTCATGGGCGTGACGGCGAAAGAGTTTGAGCGCAGCGACAGCAAGCGGAAGCTGGACGCTGAGGATCGCAGTATCACGATCCATGTTTGTCATAGCCCGCAGCGTGAGGTCGAAGTGCTTCACGATCGGCTGCTGGCGATGCTGCAGGACGACCCTGAACTGACGCCGCGCGATATCGTGGTGATGGTGGCGGACATCGACAGCTACAGTCCCTTTATTCAGGCCGTCTTCGGCAGTGCGACGGGTGAGCGATATCTGCCTTACGCCATCTCTGACCGTCGTGCCCGTCAGTCGCACCCGGCATTGCAGGCATTTATCACCCTGCTTTCACTGCCGGATAGCCGGTTTATCTCCGAAGATGTTCTGGCGTTACTGGATGTTCCCGTGCTGGCAGCCCGCTTCAACATCAATGAAGAAGGGCTGCGCTACCTTCGCCAGTGGGTAAACGAATCAGGCGTTCGCTGGGGCATCGATGACGATAACGTTCAGGAGTTCGAGCTTCCCCCAACCGGCCAGCATACCTGGCGGTTTGGCCTGACGCGTATGCTGCTGGGCTACGCCATGGAGAGCAGCCAGGGCGAGTGGAACGAAGTGCTGCCTTACGATGAGTCCAGCGGTTTGATTGCTGATCTGGTAGGGCATTTAGCTTCTCTGCTGATGCAGCTTAACCGCTGGCGCCGTGAGCTAATGCAGCCGCGTCCGCTTGAAGAGTGGCTCCCGGTGTGCAGGGCGTTACTTAATGATTTCTTCCTGCCAGACAACGACACCGAAGCGGCGATGGCGCTCATTGAAACGCAGTGGCAGGCTATCGTTGACGAGGGCGTGAATTCCCACTATCGCGAAGCGATTCCTTTGTCGCTGCTGAGAGATGAGTTGACGCAGCGCCTTGACCAGGAGCGAATCAGCCAGCGTTTCCTGGCAGGCCCCATCAATATCTGTACCCTGATGCCAATGCGCTCAATTCCCTTTAAGGTGGTCTGCCTGCTCGGCATGAACGACGGTATTTATCCTCGGGCCCTGGCACCGCTGGGGTTCGATTTGATGAACGCAGATCCAAAGCGGGGTGACCGTAGCCGTCGTGATGATGACCGCTATCTCTTCCTTGAAGCGCTCATCTCCGCTCAAAGTAAGCTCTATATCAGCTATATCGGTCGTTCCATTCAGGACAACAGCGAGCGCTTCCCCTCCGTTCTGGTGCAGGAACTGGTGGACTATATCGGCCAGAGCCACTATCTGGCTGGGGATGAGGCGCTTAACTGCGATGAAAGCGAGCAGCGGGTGAAGGCGCACATTACCTGTATCCACAGCCGCATGCCGTTTGACCCGGTAAACTATATTGTCAGCGAACAGCAGAGCTATGCCCGCGAATGGCTGCCAGCAGCGAAAAAAGAGGGGAGAGCCCATACGGATTTTATTCAGCCGCTTGATCCGCTGCCCATTAACACTCTGACTTTCGAACAGCTTCAGCGGTTTTGGGCGCATCCGGTGCGCGCCTTCTTCCAGCAGCGATTACAGGTCAACTTCCGCTCTGAAGAGAGCGAAATTCCTGATGCAGAACCCTTTACTCTGGAAGGGCTGGAGCGCTATCAGCTAAACCTTCAACTGCTTAATGCGCTGGTTGAAGAGGAAGATGCAGACAAACTTTACCGCCGCTACCGTGCCGCAGGGCAACTACCTTACGGTGCGTTTGGGGAAATCGTCTGGGAGGCGCAGTGCCAGGAGATGACCGCTCTGGCGGAGCGCGTCAGGGAGCACCGCCAGCCCGGACACAGCATCGAAATCGATCTCAGCTGCAAGGGCATACAGCTCACGGGCTGGCTAACCCAGGTTCAGCCAGATGGGCTACTGCGCTGGCGGCCTTCTCTGCTCAGCGTTTCACAAGGATTGCAACTCTGGCTGGAACATCTTGTCTACAGTGCGGGTGGGAATAAAGGTGAAAGCCGGATCTTCGTGCGCAAAGAGGGCGAATGGCGCTTCCCACCTATGGAATCAGAACAGGCGTTACGCTATCTGTCCTTGTATATTGAGGGCTATCTTCAGGGAATGAACAAACCCCTCCTGTTACTGCCCGAAAGTGGCGGTGCGTGGATAAAAGCCTGTTATGACGCGCAGAATGATGCGATGTTAACGGATGAGGCTTCGCTGCAGAAAGCACGCAGTAAATTTATGCAGGCCTATGAAGGAAACATGATGGTGCGCGGTGAAGGTGAGGATGTCTGGTATCAACGTTTATGGCGAACGCTTGAACCAGAATACTTCGAGGCTATTACGGAAGAGGCACAGCGCTACCTGTTACCGTTGTTTAAGTTTAATCAGTCCTGAGTGCTGTATAAAAATTGCGCAGTATGGGGTGTTCATTTATGATGCACTTCTTATCACGGACTGATGTACCTAAATAAAGAGATGTTGGCGTGTCCAGCACGCAGTTTGTTAATGATGTTTACCCTAAATAATTCGAGTTGCAGGAAGGCGGCAAGGGCGTGAATCTCCGGGAGCTTACATGAGTAAGTGACTGGGGGGAACGCATGCAGCCGACGCACATGCAACTTGAAGTATGACGGGATAGCCGTGATAAAGAGGTCGTAATGCCAGGCAGCACCTTGTTCAAAGCGTTTGTTTTGTTTGTCGCCCTTTGGGCTCCCGTCACTCAGGCAGACTCCGGTTGGCAACCCGTTCAGGAAACTATCCGTAAGAGCGAAAAAGATACCCGTCAGTATCAGGCTATCCGCCTTGATAACGGTATGACCGTGCTGCTGGTTTCCGATCCGCAGGCGGTGAAATCCCTCTCGGCGTTAGTGGTGCCGGTTGGATCGCTCGAAGATCCTGAGGCGCATCCGGGGCTGGCGCATTACCTCGAACACATGACGCTGATGGGCTCTAAAAAATATCCGCAGCCGGATAGCCTTTCTGAATTCCTGAAAATGCACGGCGGCAGCCACAACGCCAGCACGGCACCGTACCGCACGGCCTTTTATCTCGAAGTCGAAAATGACGCGCTGGAAGGGGCGGTTGATCGTCTTGCCGATGCTATCGCCGCGCCGCTGCTGGATAAAAAATACGCCGACCGCGAGCGCAATGCCGTCAATGCGGAGCTGACCATGGCCCGTACCCGGGACGGTATGCGTATGGCGCAGGTCAGCGCCGAGACCATCAACCCGGCGCATCCGGGCTCACGTTTCTCGGGCGGTAACCTGGAGACGCTGAGCGATAAACCGGGAAGCCCGGTCATTGACGCCCTGCATGCGTTTCGTGACAAATACTACTCCGCCAACCTGATGAAGGCGGTTATTTACAGCAACAAACCGTTGCCGGAGCTTGCCGGACTGGCGGCACAAACGTTTGGCCGGGTGCCGAATAAAAATATTGACCTGCCGAAGATAGACGTACCGGTTGTCACGGACGCGCAAAAAGGGATCGTCATCCACTACGTTCCTGCCATGCCCCGCAAAGTGCTGCGCGTTGAGTTCCGCATTGATAACAACACAGCCCAGTTTCGCAGTAAAACCGACGAGCTGGTGACCTACCTGATTGGTAACCGCAGCCCGGGAACCTTATCTGACTGGCTGCAAAAACAGGGGCTGGTGGAAGGGATCCGCGCCGATTCCGATCCCGTGGTAAACGGCAACAGCGGCGTGCTGGCGATCTCCGCCACCCTGACCGACAAAGGTCAGGCCAACCGTGATGAAGTGGTGGCGGCTATCTTTAGCTACCTCTCTTTACTGCGCGAGAAAGGCGTCGATAAGCGCTATTTTGATGAACTGGCGCACGTGCTGGATCTCGATTTCCGTTACCCGTCCATTACCCGCGATATGGATTACGTGGAGTGGCTGGCGGATACCATGATCCGCGTGCCGGTGGCGCACACGCTCGACGCGGTCAATATTGCCGATCGTTATGATGCCGAGGCGGTAAAAGCGCGCCTGGCGATGATGACGCCGCAAAATGCCCGTATCTGGTACATCAGCCCGAACGAACCGCATAACAAGACGGCATACTTTGTTGATGCCCCTTATCAGGTCGACAAAATCAGCGACCAGACCTTCGCCGACTGGCAGAAGAAGGCCGGTGAGATTGCGTTGAAGCTGCCGGAGCTGAACCCCTATATCCCGGATGATTTCTCGCTGATCAAAACGACTAAGGATTATCCGCACCCGGAGCTCATTATTGATGAACCGACGCTGCGCGTGGTGTATACCCCAAGCCGTTATTTTGCGAGCGAGCCAAAGGCCGATGTCAGCGTGGTCCTGCGTAACCCGAAAGCGATGAACAGCGCCAAAAATCAGGTGATGTTCGCGCTCAATGACTATCTGGCCGGTATCGCGCTCGATCAGCTCAGCAACCAGGCGGCCGTGGGCGGGATCAGTTTCTCCACCAACGCCAACAACGGTTTGATGCTTAATGCAAATGGCTATACTCAGCGTCTGCCTCAGCTTTTCAAGGCACTGCTCGAGGGGTACTTCAGCTACACGCCAACGGAAGAGCAGCTTGAGCAGGCTAAATCCTGGTATGCGCAGATGATGGATTCTGCAGAAAAGGGCAAAGCTTACGATCAGGCGCTTATGCCGGCACAAATGCTGTCGCAAATACCTTATTTCCAGCGTGAAGAACGCCGTGCCTTGCTGCCATCAATCTCATTAAAAGAGGTGCTGGCTTACCGTGACTCGCTAAAAACCAACACGCGCCCGGAGTTTCTTATCGTCGGCAACATGAGCGAAGATCAGGCCAAAACGCTGGCAGAAAATGTTCGCACGCAGCTCGGTTCGAAAGGGGACGAGTGGTGCCGTAACCAGGACGTGCTGGTTGAGAAAAAACAGAATGTGATCTTTGAAAAAGCGGGGAGCAGCACCGATTCCGCGCTGGCCGCGGTGTTTGTGCCAACGGGCTATGATGAATTCGCAAGCTCTGCGCAGAGCGCCGTTCTGGGTCAGATTATTCAGCCGTGGTTCTATAACCAGCTGCGCACAGAAGAGCAGCTTGGCTATGCGGTATTTGCTTTCTCAATGAACGTGGGGCGTCAATGGGGGCTGGGCTTCCTGCTGCAAAGCAGCGACAAACAGCCGGCCTATCTCTGGCACCGCTATCAGGCGTTCTTCCCGGAGGTGGAAGCAAAACTGCGGGCCATGAAGCCGGAAGAGTTTGCTCAGATCCAGCAGGCCGTCATCGCGCAGGTGATGCAGCCGCCGCAGACGCTGGGCGAAGAGGCGTCGCAGCTGAGCAAAGATTTCGATCGCGGTAATCTGAAATTTGATTCGCGTGATAAAGTAGTGGCCGAGATAAAACAGCTGACGCCGCAGAAGGCTGCCGATTTCTTCCATCAGGCCGTGATTAAGCCGCAGGGCATCACTATCCTGTCTCAGGTTTCCGGTAGCCAGAACGGGAAAACGGACTACGTGAACCCGAAAGGCTGGAAAGTCTGGAAGAGCGTCAGCGCGTTGCAGCAATCTATGCCCTGGAGTAAGAAAGAATGACCGATACCGCTGAGTCCCTTGATCCCTTACGTTTACCTCTGCAGGGTGAACGATTGATTGAAGCCTCAGCGGGAACGGGAAAAACCTTCACCATCGCCGCGCTCTATCTGCGCCTGCTGTTAGGGCTTGGCGGTAACGCCGCTTTTCCTCGTCCTTTGAGCGTTGAAGAGCTGCTGGTTGTTACCTTTACCGAGGCCGCCACCGCTGAGCTGCGCGGCCGTATTCGGACCAATATCCACGAACTGCGCATCGCCTGTCTGCGCCAGAGCACGGATAACCCTCTTTACGCGAGCCTTCTGAAAGAGATTGCCGATAAGCAACAGGCAGCCCAGTGGCTGCTCCTCGCAGAAAGGCAGATGGACGAAGCGTCCGTCTTCACCATTCACGGTTTTTGCCAGCGCATGCTTAGCCTGAATGCGTTTGAATCCGGCATGCTGTTTGAGCAGCAGCTTATTGAAGATGAATCCGTGCTTCGCTATCAGGCCTGCGCGGATTTCTGGCGTCGCCACTGCTATCCGTTACAGCGGGATATTGCGGAAGCTGTACATGCGTTGTGGAAGGGGCCCGAAGCACTGCTGCGCGCCATCGATCGTTATCTTCAGGGGGAAGCGCCGGTTATCAAATCTCCGCCCCCGGCGGATGAAACCCTGGCCTCACGCCATGAAAAAATCATCGCTAAAATTGCCGACATCAAACAAAAATGGATTGAGTCAGTCGGTGAGATTGACGCGATTATCGAGAATTCCGGGATCGATCGACGTAAGTTCAATCGCGGCAACCAGGGCAAATGGATCGAGAAGATCAGCGCGTGGGCGCAGGAAGAGACGCGCGGTTACCAGCTCCCGGATGCGCTGGAGAAATTCTCCCGGCGTTTCTTGGTTGAGCGGACCAAAGCCGACGGTATCGTGCCTGAACATCCCCTGTTTCTGGCGATTGAAACCCTGCTGGCGGAGCCCCTGACGCTCAACGATCTGATGATCGTCCGCGCCATGACGGAGATCCGCGACGCCGTCGCGCGTGAAAAGCGTCGCCGGGGCGAACTGGGGTTCGACGATATGCTGAGCCGACTTGATGCGGCGCTGTGCAGTGAGAATGGCGAAGCGCTTGCCGCCGCGATTCGCACCCGCTTTCCGGTCGCGATGATTGACGAATTTCAGGACACCGACCCACAGCAGTACCGCATTTTCCGCCGTATCTGGCGCCAGCAGCCCGGCACCGCGCTGTTGTTAATCGGCGATCCTAAGCAGGCCATTTACGCCTTCCGCGGTGCGGATATTTTTACCTACATGAAAGCCCGCAGCGAGGTTGACGCGCACTACACGCTCGACACCAACTGGCGCTCTTCTCCCGGCATGGTGGAAAGCGTCAATGCGCTCTTCAGCCGCATGGATACGGCGTTTATGTTCCGGGAGATCCCTTTCCAGCCGGTCAAGTTCGCCCCTAAAAATACCGCGTTGCGCTTCGAGGTTAATGGCGAAACTCAGCCAGCCATGAACTTCTGGCTACTTGACGGGGAAGGCTGGGGTGTCGCGGACTATCAAAATGCTATGGCCCAGCACTGTGCGGCGCAAATTAGGGACTGGCTCAGCGCAGGCGCGCGCGGCGATGCGCTGCTGTGGAAGGAGGATAAACCAGCCCCGGTAAAGGCATCCGATATCACGGTGCTGGTGCGAAGTCGTCAGGAGGCCGCGCTTATCCGCGACGCCCTGACGCTATTGAATATACCGTCCGTCTACCTCTCCAACCGCGACAGCGTTTTTGAAACGCTGGAAGCCCTCGAGATGCTATGGCTGCTGCAGGCTGTGCTGGCCCCGGAGCGTGAAAGCACGCTCCGCAGCGCCTTAGCGAGCGCGATGCTCGGGCTGAACGCGCGTGACATTGATGCGCTTAATACTGACGAATCCGCGTGGGATGCTGTGGTAGAAGAGTTTGTGCGCTACCGTGAAAAATGGCAGAAGCGCGGCGTGATGGCGATGGTGCGCGAGCTCATGGCACAGCGTCACATTGCGGAAAACATGCTGGCGACAGCGGGCGGCGAGCGCCGTCTGACCGATATTTTGCACATCAGCGAGCTGCTCCAGGAAGCGGGTACGCAGCTGGAGAGCGAGCATGCTCTGGTGCGCTGGCTGGCCCAGCAGATTGCCGACCCTAACAGCAATTCTTCCAGCCAGCAGATGCGCCTCGAGAGCGATAAACATCTGGTGCAGATCGTCACCATTCACAAGTCGAAAGGCCTGGAATATCCGCTGGTCTGGCTGCCGTTTATCGCCAATTATCGCGTGCAGGACCAGGCTTTTTACCACGATCGCGAGTCGTTCGAAGCGGTACTCGACCTCAGCAATGCGGAGTCCAGCGTCGAGCTGGCCGAAGCCGAGCGTCTCGCGGAAGACCTGCGCCTGCTATATGTGGCGCTGACCCGTTCGGTCTGGCACTGTTCCCTGGGCGTCGCGCCGCTGTTCCGTCGCCGTGGCGAAAAGAGCGGCGAGAGTGATTTTCATCTGAGCGCGCTGGGGCGGCTTATTCAGCGCGGCGAGCCTAAAGATGCCGCAGGGCTGCGCCAGTGCATCGAATCACTTTGCTCAGAGCATGTTGCCCTGCATATTCCCTCCCAGCCCGACAGCAGCCGCTGGCAGACGCCGGAGCAGGGAGAGTCAGCGCTGCATGCCCGCGAGGTGGCTCGCACAATCGCTGACGACTGGCGCGTCACCAGTTACTCCGGTTTACAGCAGCACGGACAGAGTATTGCGCAGGATCTGATGCCAAAACTGGACGTGGATGCCGCTGGGGCCGGGAGCGTGCCCGTCGAGCCGGCGCTCACGCCGCATCAGTTTCCGCGCGGCGCCTCGCCGGGCACGTTTTTGCACAGCCTGTTTGAAGAGCTGGATTTTACCCAGCCGGTATCAGAAGAGTGGGTGCTGAAGATGTTACAGAGCGGCGGCTACGACGCACAGTGGCAGCCGGTTCTCACTGAATGGATCCGCGCTGTTCTGCACGCGCCGCTCACGGCGCAGGGGATCTCGCTGAGCCAGCTGACCGCCAAAGATAAGCAGGTGGAGATGGAGTTTTACCTCCCCATCGCCAGCCCGCTCAGGGCCGAGGCGCTTGATGCGCTGATCCGCGAGTACGATCCGTTATCCGCCGGGTGTCCGCCGCTGAATTTTCGCCAGGTGCAGGGGATGCTGAAAGGCTTTATCGACCTGGTTTTCCGCCACGAAGGGCGCTACTACCTGCTGGATTACAAATCGAACTGGCTGGGGGCAAACAGCGAAGCTTATACCCAGCAGGCGATGGCCTCAGCGATGCAAATGCATCGCTACGATCTGCAGTATCAGCTTTACACCCTGGCGCTGCACCGTTACCTGCGCCATCGCATGGCCGATTATCGCTATGAAGATCATTTTGGCGGCGTCATTTACCTGTTTCTGCGCGGCGTGGATGCTAACGACCCGCGTTCGGGTATCTTCAGCACCCGCCCGGCTGTGGAGTTGATTGAAAAGATGGATAACCTGTTTGCTGCAAGCACGGAGGAGGTAGCATGACGATGCAGGCGCTACTGCTGGACGCAATTGAACAACGTGCACTTCGCCACCTGGACGTACAATTTGCCATGATGGTGGCGGGTGAAGAGCCTGCCGTTATGCTTGCCGCGGCGATCCTGAGTAAAGATGCGGGAGAAGGGCATGTCTGTCTGCCGCTTTCACGTCTGGTGGTGGATGAGAAAATGCCGCCGGCTTTACAGGCGTGTTTCGCGCTTCTGGGTGAGGCAGTGGACTGGCAAGAAATATTACTCCGCTCGCCCGCCGTCAGCAGCGCCGATACCGGTACGCCAATGATTTTGACGGGCGAACGTTTGTATCTGAACCGGCTGTGGCGTAACGAACTGACGGTGGCGCGCTTCTTCAGCGAGACCAATACTCCGCTCCCGTGCGATGAAGCACTGCTCCGGCAAACGCTGGATACGCTGTTTACCTCTGACGACGAGACAGACTGGCAGAAAGTGGCGGCAGCAGTGGCGTTAACGCGGCGGATATCGGTGATTTCGGGCGGGCCGGGCACCGGTAAAACGACCACCGTGGCTAAGCTGCTTGCCGCGCTGATTGAGTTATCGGGTGAGCAAAAGTGTCGTATCCGCCTGGCGGCACCCACCGGTAAAGCGGCTGCACGTCTGACGGAGTCGTTAGGCGGCGCACTGCAAAAACTGCCGCTTACCGGGGAGCGGCTTGCGCTTTTCCCTAACGAAGCCAGCACGCTGCACCGCTTGCTCGGCGCGCAGCCGGGTAGCCAGCGTCTGCGCTACCATGCCGGTAACCCACTGCATCTGGACGTGCTGGTGGTGGATGAAGCATCGATGATTGACCTGACGATGATGTCGCGTTTGATTGATGCGTTGCCGCCGCACGCGCGCGTCATTTTCCTCGGCGACCGCGATCAGCTTGCCTCCGTTGAGGCCGGGGCCGTGCTGGGCGATATCTGCACCTATGCCAGCCTGGGGTATACCGCTGAACGCGCTGAGGAGCTGGCGCGCCTGACCGGATGTTCGCTCGCGGCTGAAAACCATTTACTTGCGGGGGCGCTGCGCGACAGCCTGTGTCTGCTGCAAAAAAGCTACCGTTTTGGCAGCGACTCCGGCATTGGTCAGCTTGCGGCGGCGGTGAACCGGGGCGACCGGCACGCTACCTGTGCGGTATTTGACGGTACCTTTACCGATATTGAGAAAAAATCGCTGCAAACCGGGGAAGAGTATCAGGCGATGCTGGATGACGCCCTGCTGGGGTACCAACATTTTCTGACGGGCGTACAGCAGCAAAACACGCCGGAGCAGGTCATTGCCGCGTTTGGCGAATACCAGCTGCTCTGCGCGTTGAGGGAAGGGCCCTTTGGCGTCAGCGGCCTGAACGACAGGCTGGAACAGTTGCTGGCGCAAAAGCGTAAAATCAACCGTACTCCGCACTCGCGCTGGTATGAAGGCCGGCCGGTGATGATCTCCCGCAACGACAGCGCGCTGGGGTTGTTTAACGGGGATATCGGGATTGCGCTCGATCGCGGGCAGGGGCTCCGCGTCTGGTTCCAGATGCCGGACGGTAGCGTGAAGTCCTTCCAGCCGAGCCGTTTGCCCGAGCATGAAACTGCCTGGGCGATGACGGTGCATAAATCCCAGGGTTCTGAGTTTAACCATGCGGCACTTATCCTGCCCACACAGCTTTCCCCCGTCGTTACCCGCGAGCTGATCTATACCGCCATTACGCGCGCGCGTCAGCGCCTGTCGCTGTATACCGATGAACGGGTGCTGGTACAGGCGATTGCCACCCGCACGGAGCGCCGAAGCGGGCTGAGCGCGATATTTGACTCCCTCTGAACGACGCCGGCAAAGAAAGGATTACCCCAGGTCGGCCATCAGCACTTTCGAACGGCGCTGATAGTTGTACATCTCTTTCTTCGTTTCCGGCAGAGAATCAATATCCACCGGCGTGAACCCGCGTTCCTGGAACCAGTGAATGCTGCGCGTCGTCAGGACGAACAGCTTGCTCAGCCCCATCTGACGCGCCTGTGCCGCCACGCGCTCAAGCAGCATTTCGCCGCGTGAAGAGCTGCGGTAATCCGGGTGCACCGCCACGCAGGCCATTTCTCCGATTTTCTCTTCCGGGAACGGATAGAGGGCGGCGCAGGCAATGGTCAGGTTATCGCGCTGGATAATGGTGAATTTGTCGATCTCCATCTCCAGCTGCTCGCGGGAGCGACGAACCAGAATACCCTGCTGTTCCAGCGGACGGATCAGCTCCAGAATGCCGCCGATATCGTTGATGGTCGCGCGGCGAATCTGCTCTGCACTTTCCATCACAATCTGGGTGCCAATACCGTCGCGGGAGAACAGCTCCTGCAGCAGAGCTCCGTCTTCCTGATAGCTGATCAGGTGACTACGGCGCACGCCGCTGCGGCAGGCCTTCACGGCGCCACGCAGGAAGCGGACGGTGCCGGAGTGGTAATCCCCTTCGGCTTCCAACGCTTCAACGCGGGCCTGCGCTTCATTCGGGAAGAGTTCCGGCACAATCACCCCTTCATCGTTTACGACGCCCTGGGAGGAGCAAAACCCAATCATTTTTTCCGCCTTCAGCTTGATCGCCAGCTGGGTGGCAATCTCTTCGGACGTCAGGTTAAAGCTTTCACCGGTTACGGAAACCGCCACCGGCCCCATCAGCACAATGGCACCGCTGTCGAGCTGACGGTGAATGGCCTCTTCATCAATACGACGAATGCGGCCGCTGTGGCAGTAATCCACGCCATCGTCCACGCCGAGCGGCTGGGCAATGATAAAGTTGCCGCTCACGACGTTGATATGCGCGCCCTGTAGCGGCGTGTTGTTCAGGCTCATCGACAGGCGAGCGGTGATATCCAGCTGCAGCAGACCCGCCGCCTGCTTCACCAGTTCCAGGGTTTTGGCATCCGTGACGCGGGTATGTTTGTGGTAAATCGGCTCGTGGTGGTGAGCGGCCAGGTTGGCGTCGATCTGCGGGCGCGCGCCATAGACCACCACCAGGCGGATCCCGAGGCTGTGCAGCAGGCCAATGTCATTGACGATGCTGGAAAAATTTTCATGCTCAATGGCTTCGCCGCCCAGCATGATGACAAACGTTTTTCCCCGGTGGGCGTTGATATAGGGAACAGAATGGCGGAATCCCTGGACCAGTTCGGTTCTACGTTCCTTCACCATGGCACAACCCTTAATGAATGTTTATTCGTAATTTATGTATTTTTATTCGATTGTGGGCGCGTGTGCAAGTGCAAATTTTCTGCGACCTACAGAAATTAATAAGTAATCCGTGCGTTAACGTATGATTGTTTACCCTTTTATAGATGACAGTTTATGCGTCATTCGTTAAAGTTTTCGGTCAATCTGCACTTTTGTATATCAGTTTGTTTTCTTGCTCGGGAGAAGCATGTCGGGATCCAATTCAGCAATAAGCCGCCGCCGTTTGTTAAAAGGGGCCGGGGCAATGTGGTTGCTTAGCGTCAGCCAGGTCGGTCTTGCCGCCACGAGTCAGGTGGTGGCGGTGCGCGTCTGGCCGTCGTCGACCTATACGCGCGTGACGGTTGAATCCAATCGCGTGCTGAAATATAAGCAATTTGCCCTCAGCAACCCTGAACGCGTGGTGGTGGATCTCGAAGGGGTGAACCTCAACTCCGTGCTGAAAGGCATGGCGGCGCAGATCCGCGGTGACGATCCGTTTATTAAATCGGCGCGCGTCGGTCAGTTTGATCCGCAAACCGTGCGCATGGTGTTTGAGCTTAAGCAGAACGTTAAGCCGCAACTGTTCGCCCTGGCGCCCGTCGCGACGTTTAAAGAGCGTCTGGTGATGGATCTTTACCCGGCGAATGCGACGGATATTCAGGATCCGCTTCTCGCCCTGCTGGAGGATTACAACAAAGGCGATCTTCAGCGTCAGGTGCCGCCTGCGCAAAGCGGCCCGCAACCGGGGAAAGCAGGGCGCGATCGTCCGATTGTGATCATGCTCGATCCCGGCCACGGCGGCGAAGACTCCGGTGCGGTGGGGAAATACCATACGCGCGAAAAAGACGTGGTGCTGCAAATTGCCCGTCGTCTGAAGGCGTTAATTGATAAAGAGGGCAATATGCGCGCCTACATGACGCGCAATGAGGATGTCTTTATCCCGCTGAAGGTGAGGGTGGCGAAAGCGCAGAAGCAGCGTGCCGATCTGTTCGTCTCGATCCATGCGGATGCCTTTACCAGTCGCCAGCCGAGCGGCTCGTCGGTGTTTGCGCTCTCAACCAAGGGCGCGACCAGTACCGCGGCGCGATACCTTGCGGACACCCAGAACGCCTCGGACCTGATCGGTGGCGTGAGCAAAAGCGGCGACCGCTACGTCGACCACACCATGTTCGACATGGTGCAGTCCCTGACCATTAACGACAGCCTGAAGTTTGGTAAAGCGGTGCTGGGCAAGCTGGGGAACATCAATAAGCTGCACAAAAACAGCGTTGAGCAGGCCGGGTTTGCGGTGCTGAAGGCACCGGATATCCCGTCCATTCTGGTAGAAACCGCGTTTATCAGTAACGTTGAAGAAGAGCGTAAGCTCAAGACGGCAAAGTTCCAGCAGGAGGTGGCGGAGTCGATTCTGGCGGGGATACGGGCGTATTTCTCAGACGGGGCGACGCTGGCGCGGCGCGGGTAGGTTTTTAGCCGGGTGAAATGCCCGGCAAATTCACAAACGGCAGATACAAAAAAACACCCTTAAGGGTGTTTATTGTTTTTAGAAGTGTTGGTTGCGGGGGCCGGATTTGAACCGACGACCTTCGGGTTATGAGCCCGACGAGCTACCAGGCTGCTCCACCCCGCGTCCGTGGAAGCGCACTATACTCGGATAGGTTTGTGATGCAACCCCTTTTTCACATAAATCATTAACTTTGTATGTAAAGTGAACGGCATTGCGACATTTAGACTATTTTTTGCTCTGAATTTGCCAAAGGGCATGCGATCGCATTTCATTCGCTTTGTCGGTTTGTTATCTTCATCACGCGGAAATGGGCAACTTAAAGACGAGATATAATGAAAGGACGTTGGGCGAAATATCTGATGGCGGGCGCAATGGTAGCGATTCTTGCGGCCTGTTCTTCCAAACCGACCGATCGCGGTCAGCAGTATAAAGACGGGAAGTTATCCCAGCCTTTCTCTTTAGTTAATCAGCCTGACGCCGTTGGCGCGCCGATCAACGCCGGTGATTTCTCCGAGCAGGTCTACCAGATCCGCAATGCGTCGCCGCGTCTGTATAGCTCACAGAACAATGTTTATAGCGCGGTACAGGACTGGCTGAAGGCGGGCGGCGATACGCGCAACATGCGCCAGTTTGGTATTGATGCCTGGCAAATGGAAGGGGCGGATAACTACGGCAACGTCCAGTTCACCGGCTATTACACGCCCGTGGTTCAGGCGCGACACACGCGCCAGGGCGAGTTCCAGTACCCTATCTACCGTATGCCGCCAAAACGCGGCCGTCTGCCGTCCCGTGCCGAAATCTACGCCGGTGCGCTGAGCGAAAACTACGTCCTGGCCTACAGCAACTCCCTGATGGATAATTTCATCATGGACGTGCAGGGCAGCGGCTACATTGATTTTGGCGACGGTTCACCGCTTAACTTCTTCAGCTATGCCGGGAAAAACGGCCATGCCTACCGCAGCATCGGTAAGGTGCTGATTGACCGCGGCGAAGTGAAAAAAGAAGATATGTCGATGCAGGCGATCCGCGAGTGGGGCGAAAAGCACAGTGAAGCCGAGGTGCGCGAGCTGCTGGAGCAGAACCCATCGTTCGTCTTCTTCAAGCCGCAAAACTTCGCCCCGGTGAAAGGGGCCAGCGCTGTGCCGCTGATTGGCCGCGCGTCGGTGGCATCGGATCGTTCTATCATTCCTGCGGGAACCACGCTGCTGGCGGAAGTCCCTCTGCTCGACAACAACGGCAAGTTTAACGGCAAATATGAGCTGCGTCTGATGGTAGCCCTGGATGTGGGCGGAGCGATTAAGGGACAGCACTTTGATATCTATCAGGGCATTGGCCCGGATGCCGGTCACCGTGCAGGCTGGTATAACCACTACGGACGCGTATGGGTGCTGAAGGCCGCGCCGGGCACCGGAAACGTATTCAGCGGCTGATTGTGGTATTCTGAGCGCAATACGGATTACTGTTCAGGGTGAGGAAAACCTCACCCTTTTTACATCTGAGGTTTTATGTCTGTGGTAATCAGCGATGCCTGGCGCCAGCGTTTTGGCGGCACGGCACGTCTCTATGGTGAAAAAGCCCTGCAGCTGTTTGCGGATGCGCACGTCTGCGTCGTGGGCATTGGCGGTGTCGGCTCCTGGGCGGCGGAAGCGCTGGCGAGAACCGGGATTGGCGCAATCACGCTGATTGATATGGATGACGTTTGTGTGACCAACACTAACCGTCAGATCCACGCCCTGCGTGATAACGTCGGTCTGGCGAAGTCCGAGGTGATGGCGGAGCGCATTCGCCTCATCAATCCGGAGTGTCGGGTGACGGTGATCGACGACTTTGTGACGGCAGATAACGTCGCGGAGTACATGAGCAAAGGCTACAGCTATGTGATTGACGCCATCGACAGCGTGCGGCCTAAAGCGGCGCTGATCGCATACTGCCGTCGTTACAAGGTGCCGCTGGTCACGACCGGCGGCGCGGGCGGGCAAATCGATCCCACGCAGATCCAGGTTGCCGATCTGGCGAAAACCATTCAGGATCCGCTGGCTGCCAAGCTGCGTGAACGCCTGAAGAGCGACTTCAATGTGGTGAAGAACAGCAAGGGCAAGCTGGGTGTCGACTGCGTGTTCTCCACCGAAGCGCTGGTCTACCCGCAGGCGGATGGTTCAGTTTGTGCGATGAAAAGCACGGCGGAAGGGCCAAAACGCATGGACTGCGCGTCAGGCTTTGGGGCGGCCACCATGGTAACCGCCTCTTTTGGCTTTGTGGCGGTCTCTCACGCCCTGAAGAAGATGATGGCGAAGGCGGAACGTCAGGCCTGAGCCTGACGTGCGGCGTCCAGCACCGCGTCGCTGAGCGCGATCAGGCCCTGACCGCGCGAGGCGCTAAGCTGCGCGCGCAGCCCCAGCTCGTCGAACAGCGCCAGCGGCGAGTGCGTTAACAATTCCGCCGCGCTTTTCCCCTCAATGGCGGTTAACAGGACCGCCAGCAGGCCCCGGACGATGCGCCCTTCGCTGTCGCCGAAGAAATGCAGCTTCTCGCCGGAGACGCTCACGCCCAGCCAGACGCGGTTTTCACAGCCCGCAATCTCTTTCGCCTGCGCTTTAAGATCGTCGGAAAGAGCTGGCAGCTGTTTACCCAGCAGGATCAGCTGACGATATTTATCTTCCCACTGCTGGAGCGGGGCGAAGGTCTGTTTTAAGGTCTCTTCAGTGATGACCGTGCCAAACGGATGTCCGGCTAAAGCAGCGCTAGTCATTAATCCACCAGTATTTCAAGGGCGCGGTCAACGGCGCTAACCAGCGCGTCGACATCGCTTTGGGTATTATACGGCGCAAACGAGGCGCGCAGCGTACCGCTTACGCCGAGCGCCGCCAGCAGCGGCTGGGCGCAGTGCTGTCCGGCGCGCAGGGCAATGCCGTACCCGGCCAGCAGCGTCACCATATCGCTATGATGCACACCAGCAAAATCAAAGGCGAGCAGGCTGGAATCCTGAACGCGGAACGAGCGGAAACCCGGGCGTTTTTTCAGTTCTTCCTCAGCCAGCGTCGCCAGCCCTCGGCTCCAGCTTTCCGCCTGAACCACGTCCGTTTCCGCCAGCCATTCAAGTGCGGCGCTCAGGCCGATGACCCCGGCCACGTTCGGCGTGCCCGCTTCCAGACGGTAAGGCACCTCCTGCGTTTTAAAACCGTCGAAGGTCACCTCGGTAATCATTTTGCCGCCGCCGAGCCACGGCGTCATTTTTGCCAGCAGTTCTGGCTTACCGTACAGCGCGCCAATCCCGGTTGGCCCGTAGAGTTTGTGCCCGGAGAAGGCATAGAAGTCGATATCCAGCGCCTGCACATCAGCGGGGAAATGAACCACGCCCTGAGCACCGTCGACCATCACCACCACGCCGCTGGCATGGGCAATCTCAATGGCGCGAGCCAGATCCGGACAGCCGCCGGTGACGTTGGACATCTGCCCCAGCGCCAGAATACGGCTGCGGGGGGTAATCAGCTCAGGGAGACGGGCCACGTCAGGCAGAAAGTCTGCACTCAACGGGAGCTTAATAACGCGCGCGCCCGTTTGCTCAGCCACCATCAGCCACGGCACCATGTTAGCGTGGTGCTCTGCTTCGCTGACAATGATTTCGTCCCCTGGCTGCAGCAGCGGGCGGGCATAGCTCTGGGCCACCATATTGATGGCTTCAGTCGTACCGCGCGTCCAGACGATATTTTTCCCGCTTTCGGCATTGATCAGGCGTGCAACCTGATCGCGTGCGGCTTCATAGCGCGCGGTCAGGCGCTGCGCTTCGGCAAACTGGCTGCGATGTACGTTGCCGGCGCTCAGGCTGTAGAACTGCTGCGTGGCCTCGATCACCGCCTTGGGCTTCAGGGCCGTGGCGGCGCTATCAAGATAAATACCGGCATCGGCCAGCGCCGGAAACTGTGCGCGAAACTGCGCAGGACTGAAAGCGTTCATGGAATTCCTCGTGTCGATAGAGAGATCGTCGCGCAATTTCAGCGGCAGGGCAAGGAGGTTGATATCTATCAGATTTGTCTGCTTATCCTGGCGACCTCGAAAAAGCAGGTTATGCTAAATAGTGTTAGGCGGATGTTTTAGCCTGTTATAAATCGAGGTTTGAATAGCATTAATTGCTAAAGGAGAATAATCATGAATAAGACAGCTGCAATCATTTCTGCCTGTGCGTTTACTTTTGCCCTGAGCGCCTGTTCTGGTAACAACTACGTGATGCACACAAACGATGGTCGTTCTATCGTTTCGGAAGGGAAACCGACTACCGATAACGATACCGGGATGATTTCGTACAAAGATGCTAACGGGAACAAGCAGCAGATCAACCGCACGGACGTGAAAGAGATGAAAGAGATCGAGCATTAACCGATCGCAGGGGAAAAAAAAGCACCGCAAATTGGCGGTGCTACATTAATCACTATGGACAGACAGGGTAAATGTACAGGAAGTGAAAAATTGGTAGCGTTGCTACCGTGGTCTGAATCGCAGACCAATTGCAAACACAACAACACAACATCACAACCGTAAGCCAAAAGCCCTTCAGAACACGCATTCCGAAAAAAGCTCTTCGTTCCGGCTCAGGAAGTGCCGCCACTATAGGTATTTGCTGGTAGTTCCTCAACGGACAAATTATAATGGCTCAGATAAAAAAAACTAATAGGTTAAACGTTGTTTCCTGTTTGTTAAATTCCGTTAACATCTAAGCCAGATAACCATGTCAAAGCGATTGCCACCCCTTAATGCATTACGCGTTTTTGATGCAGCAGCACGTCACCTGAGCTTCACCCGTGCGGCAGATGAGCTTTTTGTGACACAGGCCGCAGTAAGTCACCAAATCAAGTCCCTGGAGGATTTCCTGGGCCTTAAGCTATTCCGCCGACGCAATCGTTCCTTGCTGTTGACCGAAGAGGGGCAGAGCTATTTTCAGGATATTAAAGAGATTTTTTCCCAGCTCACGGAAGCCACGCGTAAGCTGCAGGCCCGCAGTGCAAAAGGTGCCCTGACTGTTAGTTTATTGCCCAGTTTTGCCATTCAGTGGTTGGTGCCAAGACTCTCAAGCTTTAACTCAGCTTATCCGGGGATCGACGTTCGAATCCAGGCGGTGGATCGTCAGGAAGACAAGCTGGCCGATGATGTGGATGTCGCCATTTTTTATGGTCGCGGCAACTGGCCGGGCTTGCGTGTCGAGAAATTATACGCAGAATATCTGCTGCCGGTCTGTTCGCCTCTGCTTTTAACAGGCGACAAGGCGCTGAAAACACCCGCTGACCTGGCGCAGCATACGCTTTTACATGATGCCTCTCGCCGCGACTGGCAAACTTATACCCGTCAATTAGGTCTTAGTCATATAAACGTGCAGCAGGGCCCCATTTTTAGCCATAGTGCGATGGTGCTACAGGCTGCCATTCACGGACAGGGCGTGGCGTTGGCGAACAACGTGATGGCGCAGTCCGAAATTGAGGCAGGCCGTCTGGTTTGCCCTTTTAATGATGTACTGGTCAGCAAGAATGCATTTTATCTGGTTTGTCATGACAGTCAGGCAGAACTGGGTAAAATAGCCGCCTTCCGGCAGTGGATACTGGCGAAAGCGGCAAGCGAGCAAGAAAAATTCCGCTTCAGGTATGAACAATAACGTTTGTGTGCCGGGCACGCATTAATTCAGGACTTAAACATGACCAGCCGATTCATGCTGATTTTTGCCGCGGTGAGTGGCTTTATTTTTGTTGCACTGGGCGCCTTTGGCGCGCACGTATTGAGCAAGTCTTTGGGCGCCGTCGAGATGGGCTGGATCCAGACCGGCCTTGAATACCAGGCGTTTCATACGCTGGCTATTTTTGGGCTGGCGGTGGCGATGCAGCGCCGGATAAGCATCTGGTTTTACTGGAGTAGCGTATTTATGGCGCTGGGTACCGTGCTGTTTAGCGGCAGCCTTTACTGTCTGGCCCTCTCGCATTTGCGCCTGTGGGCGTTTGTTACACCTGTCGGCGGCGTGAGCTTCCTGGCGGGTTGGGTATTAATGTTTATCGGAGCTATCCGTCTGAAACGCAAGGGCGTTGTTCATGAATAAGGTTGTTTTATATTGTCGCCCGGGGTTTGAGAAAGAGTGCGCCGCGGAAATTACCGATAAAGCGGCGAAGCGCGAAGTCTTCGGCTTTGCTCGCGTAAAAGAAAATGCGGGCTATGTGGTATTCGAGTGTTATCAGCCTGAAGACGCCGACAAGCTGGCGCGCGAGCTGCCGTTCAGCTCGCTGATCTTCGCCCGCCAGATGTTCGTCGCGGGTGAGTTGCTGAAAGATCTTCCGCCGGAAGATCGCATCACGCCGATTGTGGGCATGCTGCAGGGCGTGGTGGAGAAGGGCGGCGACCTGCGCGTTGAGGTTGCCGATACCAACGAAAGCAAAGAGCTGATGAAGTTTTGCCGTAAGTTCACCGTGCCGCTGCGCGCAGCGCTGCGTGACGCGGGCATACTGACAAACTACGAAACGCCGAAGCGTCCGGTGGTGCATATCTTCTTTATCGCACCGGGCTGCTGCTATGCGGGCTATTCGTACACCAATAACAATTCGCCATTCTTTATGGGCATCCCGCGCCTGAAGTTCCCGGCAGATGCGCCGAGCCGTTCAACCCTGAAGCTGGAAGAGGCGTTTCACGTCTTTATCCCGGCAGATGAGTGGGACGAGCGTCTGGCTAACGGCATGTATGCCGTCGACCTTGGCGCGTGTCCGGGCGGCTGGACCTATCAGCTGGTGAAACGCAACATGTGGGTGTCGTCTGTGGATAACGGCCCAATGGCGCAAAGCCTGATGGACACAGGACAGGTCACCTGGCTGCGAGAAGACGGTTTCCGCTATCGCCCAACCCGCAACAACATCTCGTGGATGGTGTGCGACATGGTGGAGAAGCCGGCAAAAGTGGCCGCGCTGATGGCCTCCTGGCTGGTGAACGGCTGGTGCCGTGAGACCATTTTCAACCTCAAGCTGCCGATGAAAAAGCGCTACGAGGAGGTATCCCAGAACCTGGCCTATATTCAGGCACAGCTGGATGAGCACGGTATTAACGTGGAGATCCAGGCGCGTCAGTTGTACCACGACCGCGAAGAGGTGACGGTACACATCCGTCGCTGGTGGGCGGCTGTAGGCGGACGTCGCGACGAGCGATAGTGCGTGCTTTGTTTTGCCCGGTGGCGCTGCGCTTACCGGGCCTACAAAACCGTGTTGACGTTTTAACGTTCTAACCGCAACTGCTGTAAATTCCCGTCCAGCTGTAAATCTGTCTGTAGCGTCGCCACCTCGCGGCAGATAAACGCCATCTCTTTATGCGCCTCCAGCTTCTTGCGCCACTTTTCTGGCACCTCATCCAGACGGGCGTAAATCCCTTCCAGACTCTGAAAATCGGTCAGCAACTGGGCGGCGCTCTTTGGTCCAATACCGGCGACACCCGGAACCTTAGAGCTGCTGATGCCTGCCAGACCCCAATAATCCGGCAGTTGCTCAGGCAAGACGCCGAACTCGCTGGCAATAAACGGCGCGTCCAGCCAGCGTTTTTGAAAATAGTCGCGAATGCGGATCGTGGGGGAGAGCAGCTGGCAGTAGCCTTTGTCAGTTGAAACGATAGTGGCCTGATGCCCGGCACTTGCCACTTTTACGGCCAGGGTGGCCGCGAGATCGTCGGCTTCATTGCCCTGTGCACCCCAGCAGGGGACGCCACGCTGCTCAAAGGCGGCACGCAGAGCGGGCATTTCGGCATGCAGATCGTCCGGCATCGGTGCGCGTCCGGCTTTGTAGTCGGGCAAGCGCTGATGTCGCCAGCCGCTGTTGCGCGCTTCGTCATCAAACACGGCCACGACGTGCGTCGGCTCGCTGTGGCGAATAAGCTGCTCCAGCGCGTGCAGGCAGGTGTCCTTGCAGGGCGTGCCTTGTACCGCATGGATTCGGCGAATCAGATTGAGCGCGTCGACGATAAGCAAATGAACAGCCACAGATATTCTCCCTTAAATCTAATGGGTAAAGGGTATCACTGTCGGCAGGATGAAACGAATAGCGTGAGGGAAAACAGGAAGAAGCCTCGCAAAACGAGGCTTCCTGAGAGGCTTAATCGCAGGTTACGATCTTCATCGCCAGGCCGCCGCGAGAGGTTTCGCGGTATTTGGCGTTCATATCTTTACCGGTTTCGTACATGGTTTCGATAACTTTATCGAGACAGACGCGCGGCTCACTGGTGCGGCGCAGCGCCATACGCGCCGCGTTCACCGCCTTGACGGAGGCGATGGCGTTACGCTCGATGCACGGCACCTGTACCTGTCCGGCAACCGGATCGCAGGTTAGCCCCAGGTTATGTTCCATGCCGATTTCCGCAGCGATGCAGACCTGCGCCGGGCTTGCGCCCAACAGTTCCGCCAGGCCCGCCGCCGCCATGGAGCATGCCACGCCGACTTCGCCCTGACAGCCTACTTCCGCACCGGAAATGGAGGCGTTCATTTTATACAGAGAACCAATCGCGCTGGCGACCAGCAGGTAGCGCGCCAGGGAGTTAGCGTTCACTTCACGGATAAACTTGTCGTAGTACGCCAGCACGGCCGGAACGATACCGCAGGCACCGTTGGTTGGTGCCGTGACGACGCGGCCCCCTGCGGCGTTCTCTTCGTTCACCGCCAGGGCGAACATGTTGATCCAGTCGACGACGGCCATCGGGTCCGTTGTCGTTTTGTCGGTGCTCACCAGCATACGACGCAGCGCCGCCGCACGACGCGGTACGCGAAGCTTGCCCGGCAGAACGCCTTCGGTGGTGATCCCGCGCTCAATGCCGCCGCGCATCACTTCCCAGACGCTAGCGAAGTGCTGTTCCAGCTCCTCTTTGCTGTGAAGGGCCAGCTCGTTTTTCATCATCAGGCCAGAGAGGGAAAGCCCCGTCTCCTGGCAGTGGCGCTGGAGATCTGCCGCGGTTTTGTACGGATACGGCACCTCAACAGAAGAGGTGGTGGTTTGACCAAAGTGATCTTCGTCGACGATAAAGCCGCCGCCGATGGAGTAATACGTCTGGCTGTAAACCGCTTTGTCGCCGGCCAGCGCGGTAATGCGCATGCCGTTTTCGTGCAGCGACAGGTTGTCCGCATGGAAATTCATGCAGTGGTCAACCGGGAATTCAACCTCATGCTCACCGTTTGCCAGCAGCAAACGACCGTGGGTGTTCACGTCCTGGATGAAGCCAGGGATCGCGTCTATATCAACGGTATCCGGCAGATTTCCCGCCAGGCCCATGATAATGGCGATATCGGTATGGTGGCCTTTCCCGGTCAGGGAAAGCGAGCCGTACACATCGACAACCACGCGGGTGATGTCGTGCAGAATGCCGCGTGCAATCAAGTCATCCGTGAACTGCTTACCGGCTTTCATTGGTCCGACGGTGTGAGAGCTGGAAGGACCAATACCGATTTTGAAAATATCGAATACGCTAATCATGATGCGTCCATTGCTTTCAGTCAGAGGGGGAGGAGTGCGCCGCCCGAAGGCGGCGCGGGCGTTCATCAGAACATGGTGTACAGGGAGTAGAAGATCGCAGAGATAGCGATAAGGCCCATGATAACCACAAACACGTTGCTGACCTGGCCGCTGTACTTGCGCATGGCAGGCACTTTCTGAATAGCGTACATCGGCATCAGGAACAGAATCATCGCGATAACCGGGCCACCCAGGGTTTCAATCATGCCCAGGATGCTTGGGTTCAGGGTCGCTACCGCCCAGGTGGTGAGCAGCATGAACAGTGCAGTGATTTTGTTCAGCTTGTTGATTTCAATGCTCTTGCCTTTACCGCGCAGAGATTTAATCACCATACCGTTGAAGCCTTCACGCGCGCCCAGGTAGTGGCCCAGGAAGGATTTGGTGATGGCGATCATCGCGATGATCGGTGCCATCCACGCAATCAGCGGTGCGTTAAAGTGGTTCGCCAGGTAAGACAGAATAGAGATGTTCTGTTCTTTCGCTGCCGCCAGGTCCGCCGGGGAGAGGCTCAGTACGCAGCTGAAGACGAAGAACATCACGGTCAGCACCATCATCACGTGAGCGCGGGCCAGGATGCTGGAGCACTTCTTCTCTGCACCATTACCGTACTCTTCGCGTTTCGCCACGGCGAAAGAGGAGATGATTGGGGAGTGGTTGAAGGAGAAGACCATTACCGGGATCGCCAGCCACAGGGTCATCAGCAGGCCGTTACCGGTCGCAGACGCGCTGCTCAGGGACAGGGTTTCCAGCGCTGCACCGTTCCACTGTGGGATCAGGTAGCAGGCCAGCAGCATCAGCGCAGCCACAAACGGGAAGACCAGCACGCTCATGGCCTTAACAATCATCTGCTCGCCGAAGCGCACGATGGTCATCATGCCGACGATCAGGATCAGAGACAGAATGGCACGCGGTGGCGGCGTCATGTGCAGCTGGTGCGTCATGAAGCTTTCAACGGTGTTGGTGATCGCCACGCTGTAGACGAGCAGGATTGGGTAAATCGCGAAGAAATAGAGCAGGGTAATCAGTTTACCTGCGCCAACGCCGAAATGTTCTTCAACCACTTCGGTGATGTCTTCGCCCGGGTTTTTACCGGACAGCACGAAGCGGGTAAGACCGCGGTGTGCGAAGTAGGTCATCGGGAAGGCGATGATGGCCATGATGATCAGCGGAATCAGACCGCCGACGCCTGCGTTGATAGGAAGGAACAGTACACCAGCGCCGATTGCCGTGCCGTAAAGGCCCAGCATCCACATGGTATCCGTTTTGCGCCAACCACTTCGGGATTCAATCGAAGCAACGGTGCTGGTTTGAGTGGTTTCCATCTATATCTCCTGGAGGAAGCAAATTGTCAGGTTTTTAGTCAAATCCGATGAAAAAGTGCCTGACGGTAATATGAAATTCGTTCAGTGACGGTTTTTTAATAATTTTCGCCCGTAACTGTTGGCGGGCGGAAAGATACATTCTCGTTATGAATCTATCAGTGATCGCGATCCCAAATGCAATAATCCACTTATGATGTGGGCATCTTTAGACCATTTATCTGTTAAAAAAACATCAAATAGAATTTACGGGCGCGAAGGCTACCACCAACGACATGTGGGCTAAAAGAGCGGCCCGCAATATAGGTGTCTTCCGCTGTAAAGATATAGCTTTTTAGGATTTTCTTGCGGGTAATTTAGTTTAAGGCTGATAAATTACGGTTGTTAAATGGAGGTAATCGATTGCGTTCGCCGTAAGTTTGTTAAAGTTATAAGTGAGGCCTATGAAGTGATTCGCTAATAAAAAAGCCGAGACCCGCTACAGGGTGCCCCGGCTTTGAGAAGAAGAAACTGAGCGTTACGTGCAGATTTCGTAGCACGGAATGTAGGCTGAACCCGGCAACTTCATGCGGTGTTGAGCCACAAAGCCCTGAAGCATGTCGTCCATACGGCGCATCATCTCCGGGTCGCCGTGGATCTTGTACGGACCATACTGCTCAATCGCGCGGATGCCCATCTCCTTCACGTTGCCCGCCACAATCCCGGAGAAGGCGCGACGCAGGTCGGCGGCCAGCACTTCCACCGGCTGGTCCGGGTAGAGTTTCAGGTTCGCCATATTTTCATGGGTCGGCTCGAACGGGATCTGCAGGTCAGGCGCAATACGGATTGACCAGTTAAAGCTGTACGCATCACCGGTATCACGACGATTCTCTTTCACCAGCGGCATCGCTTTTTTCATCTGGCGCGCCACTTCCGCCGCGTCATCAATGATGATGCGATAGTGACGACGCGCGGCTTCTCCCAGCGTATGCACGATAAACTCGTCCAGCACGCGGAAGTAGTCGGCGCTCTCTTTCGGGCCGGTCAGGATCAGCGGCAGAACCTGATCTTTGTTGGCCGGGTTCATCAGAATCCCCAGCAGATAGAGCAGCTCTTCCGCCGTTCCCACGCCGCCCGGGAAGATGATAATCCCGTGAGCGATACGAACAAACGCCTCAAGACGCTTCTCGATATCCGGCATGATAATCAGCTCATTGACCAGCGGGTTAGGCGGCTCAGCGGCGATGATTGACGGCTCGGTCATGCCGATAAACCGCCCCTCTTTGTAACGCTGCTGCGCATGACCCACGGCTGCACCTTTCATTGGTGCTTCCATTGCACCCGGACCACAGCCGGTACAGATATTCAGCTCGCGCAGGCCAAGCTGCGTTCCGACCCGACGGGCATAGAGATATTCGGTTTCGTTAATCGAGTGGCCGCCCCAGCAGACGACCATGTTTGGTGCTTCGCCAACGTGCAGGGCGCGGGCGTTGCGCAGAATAGAGAACACCAGGTTGGTGATATGAACGGAGCTTTCCAGGTCGAGATGCTGGAAGCGGCCCGCGTTGTGAATCTGCCCGTTAACAAACAGGATGTCGCGCAGGACGGCAAACAGGTTGGCCTGAAGGGAACGAATGATACGCCCGTCGACAAAGGCCTCTTCCGGCGGGTTGATCACTTCCAGTTTCACGCCACGCTCGCGGCGCAGCACGTTAATATCAAAGCTTTCGAAGCGGGACAGCAGTTCTTTACTGTTATCTGTCAGGCTTCCGGAGTTCAGTACGGCAAGTGAACAGTTACGAAACAGTTGATAAAGATCGCTGCTGGCCGTGCGTTTAAGCATGTCCACCTCCAGCTGCGACAACATATCCATTGAGCCAAGCGGGCTAATATGTGTAATCAAGTGAGCTCCTTATGGGACGATTATCGTCATTCCCTTTGATTACAATAGCCCTGGCGCGTGACGTTTCACAACACTTCGGCGGAATACCGCACGCATATTGTGAAAATATTTATATTATTGACGCACCAGCCGGCCCGTTGCTGGCACAAAATCGGTGTTGGTGCGCCACGGGTTAATGTCCAGCCCGCCACGGCGGGTATAGCGCGCGTAAACGCTCAGTTTCTCCGGCTGGCAGAAACGCTGAATATCGTTAAAAATACGCTCCACGCACTGCTCGTGAAATTCGTTGTGATGGCGGAACGACACCAGATAGCGCAGCAGTTTTTCCCGGTCAATTTTCGGGCCTCGGTACTGGATCTGCACCGAACCCCAGTCCGGCTGGTGGGTAATCAGGCAGTTGGACTTCAGCAAATGGCTGACCAGCGTCTCTTCAACCACTTTTCCGCCCGCCACGTTTTCGAGGTAATCGGCGCTGAATTCATAATTCTCCACCTCGATGTCCTGCTCGTCGATGCAGGTTCCGTGGAAGTGGGCAATGGGCTGTCCTTCCAGCTCGTGCAGGCGGTATAACGAGACGGACACGTTCCCCTGCGCGCAGGCGGCTAAATCCCGCTCCAGCGTTTGCTGAACCTCGTCCCAGCTGTTGAATCGGGTCTGGTTGAAGCTGTTGAGATAGAGCTTAAAGCTTTTGGACTCGACCAGGTTCACGCTGGCATAGTCCAGCTCAACGTGGCCCACGGCCACCTGCGGCAGACCGCGCGCGTTAAGCCAGGAGAGTTCGTACAGCGTCCAGATATCGCCGCCGACAAACGGCAATGCGTCCGCATGCAGTCCAAGAGGATCGCGGTTCAGGCTGCGCGGCACGCCCTGCAGCAGGCTTGCATCGTAGGTATCGCGGTAATCGGTCGATTTACCCAGCGTTAGGCCGGTTAACGCCTGATGATTTTCGTAAGACATGTTTCATAGCCACTTTACAGGTACACTTATGGGCAGAGTTTATCCTGTCTTACAAGAAGAGAGAAATCGGTGGACATCGAAACTGCAAATGCCCTTACTACCTTCACAACCCGCTATTGCGACGCGTGGCATGAAAAGCACGGAACATGGCCGCAAAGCGCTGATTTATATGGCGTGCCGTCGCCGTGCATTATCTCTTCGCAGGATGACTATGTTATCTGGCAGCCGAAGCCCAATACCGCTGAGCAAAATGTAAATGCGGTTGAACGGGCTATGGACCTTGTGGTACAACCAGCGGTTCACGCGTTTTATGCCACGCAGTTTGCAGGGGATATGCCCGCGCACTTGGGTGATTTGACGCTGACGCTGTTGCAGACCTGGAGCGAAGACGATCTGCAGCGTGTTCAGGAAAACCTGATTGGTCATCTGGTCACGCAAAAACGCCTTAAGCTTTCTCCGACGCTCTTTATTGCCACGCTGGACAGCGAACTGGATGTGATATCCGTCTGCAACCTGTCCGGGGAAGTGATTAAAGAGACCATCGGTACCCGCAATCGCGAAACGCTCGCCCCCTCTCTTGCGGATTTCCTTACCCGTCTTGAGCCACTTCTGTAATCCATGATGCTACGACGCGTGTGAGAGATCTCTTACAAGGTTTGTGAGAGATCGCTGGATCATTCAGTATTGCCTTATTTAATTCAGATTAATATCACTCTGTTTTTCAAAGAATTAGTTGTTCATCGCATCTTTTTTAGGGATTTCTTACGGCTTACAGTGCTGCAAGGGTGGGTTGTAAGACGAAGCGGAATAGCGGATTCTATCTCCGTCGACAGGACGCCGACACGAGAAACGAACATCAGGATGATGGCGTTTCTTACTCAGGACACGTCAGGATGGCGCTGCAGGAAGGCTTCAGGATGAAGCAAAAGGATAACGCAGGACGCGTAAGGGACACCTCCAGGAAGGAGAACGAGAACCGAACAGGATGGTCGGTGGGTCAGGAAGGCCAGGACGTTTCAGGATGAAACAAACACGTCAGGAAGATGTGTGCAGGATGCAAAAGGTATAAGGATGACCAGGCCTTCGGGCATCAGGAAAAGTTGTCACGGAAGAGCAGGGAGCACGAATTGTAGCTGGAATGCTGCGAAACGAACCGGGAGCACTGTTTTTACAGTGCTCCCTTTTTTATTTCTGTCTTCCGCAATGCTATGCTGCGCGCCGTTCACTTTTTCAGTTGAGGTTACTATGACGCAACACGATAGCGTTCGTGCTCAGTTGCACGCCATCGAAGCCCTTTTGCGCCAGCATCAGCTGTGGCAGGAGACCGCGCCGAATCCGGAAGCGTTTGCCAGTACCCAGCCATTCTGCCTGGATACGCTGGCACCGTTCGAGTGGCTCCAGTGGGTATTAATCCCGCGCATGCACGCGCTGCTGGAAGGCGGCCACCCTTTGCCACAGGCGTTCGCCGTTTCTCCCTACTATGAAATGGCGCTTGAGGCGACGCACCCTGCGCGCGATGTGATGCTGGTTGAGCTGGAAAAACTGGACGCCCTGTTTGCCGGTGAAGAGGCATGACGCTGGAAATCCTCTATCAGGACGAGTGGCTGGTGGCGGTGAATAAACCGTCTGGCTGGCTGGTGCACCGCAGCTGGCTGGATCGCGATGAGAAAGTGGTGGTGATGCAAACCGTGCGCGACCAGATTGGTCAGCATGTGTTTACCGCGCACCGCCTCGACAGACCGACTTCTGGCGTGCTGCTGATGGGGCTTTCCAGCGAGGCGGGCCGCCTGCTGGCGCAGCAGTTTGAACAGCACCAGATCCAGAAGCGCTACCACGCGATCGTTCGTGGCTGGCTGACCGAATCCGCCACGCTGGACTATCCGCTGGTGGAGGAGCTGGACAAAATCGCCGATAAATTTGCCCGCGATGACAAAGGCCCGCAGCCCGCGGTGACGGATTATCGCGGCATGGCGACAACGGAAATGCCGGTAGCAACCAGCAAATTCCCCACCACACGCTACAGCCTGGTTGAGCTTTTGCCCAAAACCGGACGCAAGCACCAGCTTCGCCGTCATCTTGCGCACCTGCGCCACCCGATAATTGGCGACAGCAAGCACGGCGATCTGCGCCAGAACCGCAGCGCGGCAGAGCATTTTGGCTGTAACAGACTGATGCTGCACGCCAGCGAGCTTAGCCTGACTCACCCGTTTACCGGTGAACCACTGATTATTCGTGCCGGGCTGGACGACGTCTGGATGCAGGCGCTGTCACAGTTTGGCTGGCGGGGACAACTCCCCGAAAATGAAAGGGTTGAGTTTGTATCAGGCAACGTTCAGGATGAACGGTAAGCGCAATAATTACGGGAGCAAAGCATGGCTGAAGTAGGCATTTTTGTCGGCACGATGTACGGCAACTCGCTGTTGGTAGCGGAAGAGGCTGAGGCGATTTTGACAAGCCAGGGCCATAAAGCCACGGTCTATGAAGACCCGGAACTGGCGGACTGGGAAAAGTATAAAGATAAATACATTCTGGTAGTGACCTCCACCACCGGTCAGGGCGATCTCCCGGACAGCATCGTGCCGCTTTTCCAGGGCATTAAAGATCGGCTTGGCTACCAGCCGAACGTTCACTACGGCATTATTGCCCTCGGCGATAGCTCTTACGCCAACTTCTGCGGCGGCGGCAAGCAGTTCGATGCGCTTCTTCAGGAACAGAGCGCCAAGCGCGTCGGCGAGATGCTGTTGATTGATGCCGGCGAGCATCCTGAACCCGAAAGCGAGTCGAACCCGTGGGTTGAACACTGGGCAACGCTTCTTAAATAGTTTCGTAGGCCGGGTAAGGCGTAGCCGCCACCCGGCAACAAAGCCGCATCAAATCCTCAATTCCGTGAAGTATCTTCCACTGCTTTGGGCTTATGCCTCAAACCACGTTCCCCACACTCCTCAATGTTGTGTTTCTGCACGGTGAGCGAACCTGTCACTCCTTCATATACTTTTCCGGTCACAATAAAACGGCTTCAGGCCGTACTAAAACGACAAAAACTTATCTCATTCTGATTACCCTACCGGTGCTGTACAGAATGAACAGGCGAAAGCTATGTTTCAGGAGTGCAACAATGAGTACATTAAGCCACGCAGCGAGCAGCGCTGAAAAGCGCACTAATGCCCGCTACTGGATAGTGGTGATGCTGTTTATCGTCACGTCCTTTAACTATGGTGACCGCGCCACGCTGTCGATTGCCGGCTCGGAGATGGCAAAAGACATCGGCCTTGATCCGGTGGGCATGGGTTACGTTTTCTCTGCATTCTCGTGGGCCTACGTCATCGGCCAAATTCCTGGCGGCTGGCTGCTGGACCGTTTTGGCTCTAAACGCGTCTATTTCTGGTCCATCTTTATCTGGTCTGCTTTTACCCTTTTGCAGGGTTTCGTCGATATCTTCAGCGGCTTTGGCATTATCGTGGCGCTCTTTACGCTGCGCTTTCTGGTAGGCCTGGCGGAAGCCCCTTCCTTCCCGGGCAACAGCCGCATTGTCGCGGCCTGGTTTCCTGCGCAGGAGAGGGGAACAGCGGTGGCAATTTTTAACTCCGCCCAGTATTTCGCAACGGTGATCTTTGCACCCATTATGGGCTGGCTGACGCATGAGGTGGGCTGGTCGCACGTCTTCTTCTTTATGGGCGGGCTTGGGATCGTCATCAGCTTTATCTGGCTGAAAGTGATCCACGAACCGAATCAGCACCCTGGCGTGAACAAGAAGGAGCTGGAATACATTGCTGAGGGCGGGGCGCTGATCAATATGGATCAGAAATCTGACAAAGCAAAAGTCCCCTTCAGCCAGAAATGGGCGCAGATCAAGCAGCTCGTCGGCTCGCGCATGATGATCGGTATCTATCTCGGTCAGTACTGTATCAACGCCTTAACTTACTTCTTTATCACCTGGTTCCCGGTTTATCTGGTGCAGGCGCGCGGCATGTCGATCCTCAAAGCGGGGTTTGTTGCCTCGGTCCCGGCAATCTGCGGCTTCATCGGCGGCGTGCTTGGCGGGGTCATTTCCGACTGGCTGATGCGCCGCACGGGTTCGCTGAACATCGCGCGTAAAACGCCGATTGTGCTCGGCATGCTGCTCTCCATGACCATGGTGTTCTGTAACTACGTCAGTGCCGAGTGGATGATTATCGGCTTTATGGCGATGGCCTTCTTCGGCAAAGGGATTGGCGCGCTGGGCTGGGCGGTGATGGCGGATACGGCACCGAAAGAGATCAGCGGCCTGAGCGGCGGTCTGTTCAATATGTTCGGCAACGTTTCCGGGATTGTCACGCCTATCGCTATCGGTTACATCGTCGGCACCACGGGGTCTTTCAACGGCGCGCTAATCTACGTTGGTGTGCATGCCCTGGTGGCGGTGCTGAGTTACCTGGTGCTGGTGGGGGATATTAAACGCGTCGAACTTAAACCTGTTGTGGAGCGCGGATGATGACAACACAATCAAGCCCTATCGTCACGGAAATGAAAGTTATCCCGGTGGCCGGTCAGGACAGCATGCTGCTCAATATTGGCGGCGCGCATAACGCATGGTTTACCCGCAATATCGTGGTGCTGACCGATAGCGCAGGCAACACCGGGGTAGGTGAAGCCCCCGGCGGGGAAGTGATCTACCAGACCCTGGTAGAGGCTATTCCACAGGTCGTGGGCCAGGAAGTGGCTCGTCTGAACAAGGTGGTTCAGCGGGTGCATAAGGGCAATCAGTCGGCGGACTTTGATACCTTCGGCAAGGGCGCGTGGACGTTTGAACTGCGCGTCAATGCGGTCGCCGCCCTGGAAGCGGCACTGCTGGATTTACTCGGTAAAGCCCTTAACGTTCCGGTCTGCGAACTGCTGGGGCCGGGCAAACAGCGCGATGCGGTCACCGTGCTGGGCTATCTGTTCTACGTTGGCGATCGCAATAAAACCGATCTCCCCTATCTGGCTCGTTCACCGGGTGACCACGACTGGTATCAGCTGCGCCATCAGGAAGCGCTCTCCGGCGAGGCGGTGGTCCGGCTGGCTGAAGCTGCTCAGGATCGCTACGGCTTTAAGGATTTCAAGCTAAAAGGCGGCGTGCTGCCCGGCGAGCAGGAGATTGAAACGGCCCGGGCGCTGAAAAAACGCTTCCCGGAGGCGCGCATCACCGTTGACCCGAACGGCGCCTGGCTGCTGGATGAGGCGATTAGGCTGTGTAAAGGTCTCGGGGACGTGCTGACCTACGCGGAAGACCCGTGCGGCGCCGAGCAGGGCTTCTCAGGCCGCGAGGTGATGGCCGAATTCCGCCGCGCAACCGGGCTGCCGGTTGCGACCAATATGATCGCCACCAACTGGCGCGAAATGGGCCACGCGGTGATGCTAAACGCCGTCGACATTCCGCTGGCAGACCCGCACTTCTGGACGCTCTCCGGCGCGGTGCGCGTGGCGCAGCTGTGCGATGACTGGGGCCTGACCTGGGGCTGCCACTCCAACAACCATTTCGATATCTCGCTGGCAATGTTTACCCACGTTGGCGCGGCGGCGCCGGGTAACCCGACCGCCATCGACACCCACTGGATTTGGCAGGAAGGCGAAGCTCGCCTGACGAAAAATCCGCTGGAGATCAAAAACGGTAAAATTGCCGTACCCGATGCGCCGGGGCTGGGCGTGGAGCTTGACTGGGATCAGGTTCATAAAGCCCATGAGGCGTATAAAAAGCTACCGGGCGGCGCGCGTAACGACGCGGGCCCGATGCAGTACCTTATCCCCGGCTGGACATTTGACCGTAAGCGCCCTGTTTTTGGACGTCACTGATAAAAGGATTACACGATGAGTACTTTTACGACCCCTGTCGTCACCTCCATGCATATCATTCCGGTCGCAGGTCATGACAGCATGCTGATGAACCTGAGCGGGGCGCATGCGCCGTTCTTCACGCGCAATATTGTCATTATCAAAGACAATGCCGGCCATACCGGCGTGGGTGAAATTCCGGGCGGGGAGAAGATCCGCAAAACGCTGGAGGATGCCATTCCGCTGGTGGTGGGCAAAACGCTGGGTGAGTACAAAAATGTCCTCAACACCGTGCGCAACACCTTTGCCGATCGCGATGCCGGCGGCCGCGGTCTGCAAACCTTCGATTTGCGTACCACTATCCACGTGGTGACCGGCATTGAAGCCGCGATGCTGGATCTGCTGGGCCAGCACCTGGGCGTTAACGTCGCGTCGCTGCTGGGCGAGGGCCAGCAGCGCAGTGAAGTGGAGATGCTCGGCTATCTGTTCTTTGTCGGCGACCGCAAGCTGACGCCGCTGCCGTATCAGAGCCAGCCAGATGAGCAATGCGACTGGTACCGCGTACGTCACGAAGTAGCGATGACCCCGGATGCGGTGGTGCGGCTGGCAGAAGCCGCGTATGAAAAATATGGCTTCAATGATTTCAAACTGAAAGGCGGCGTGCTGGCGGGGGAAGAGGAGGCGGAAGCCATTACCGCGCTGGCAAAACGTTTCCCGCAGGCGCGCGTGACGCTGGATCCGAACGGCGCGTGGTCGCTTGATGAAGCGATCGATATTGGCAAGCGGCTGAAAGGCGTGCTGGCGTACGCGGAAGATCCGTGCGGGGCTGAGCAAGGCTTTTCGGGCCGCGAAGTCATGGCGGAATTCCGTCGCGCTACGGGGCTACCGACCGCGACCAATATGATCGCCACCGACTGGCGTCAGATGGGGCACACGCTCTCTCTGCAATCGGTGGATATCCCGCTGGCGGACCCGCACTTCTGGACAATGCAGGGCTCGGTTCGCGTGGCGCAGATGTGCCACGAGTTTGGCCTGACCTGGGGCTCGCACTCCAACAACCATTTTGACGTGTCGCTGGCGATGTTTACCCACGTTGCCGCCGCCGCGCCGGGCACTATTACCGCTATCGACACCCACTGGATCTGGCAGGAGGGTAATCAGCGCCTCACCAAAGAGCCGTTTGAGATCAAAGGTGGCATGGTGCAGGTGCCGTCCACGCCGGGGTTGGGCGTCGAGCTGGATATGGATCAGGTAATGAAAGCACACGAGCTGTATCAAAAACACGGTCTGGGCGCGCGCGACGACGCGATGGCGATGCAGTATCTGATCCCTGACTGGACATTCGACAATAAACGTCCGTGCATGGTACGATAAACGCATTGGGACCGCTCCCATGAGCGGTTTCCTACGTGGTGTATGCTTAACGTAACGACTATGCGTAAGGATGGCTTATGAAAATTGTTATCGCACCGGACTCGTATAAGGAAAGTTTGAGTGCGCTTGAGGTTGCGACAGCGATCGAGCGCGGTTTTCGCGAGATTTTCCCTGAGGCGGAGTACGTCAAACTGCCAGTCGCTGATGGCGGTGAAGGCACGGTTGAGGCGATGATCGCGGCAACCCGGGGACGCATTGTGCACGTTCCGGTGACCGGTCCGCTGGGCGAGCGCGTGGACGGATTTTATGGAATATCCGGTGACGAGCAGAGCGCCTTTATTGAAATGGCGGCGGCAAGCGGTCTGGAACTGGTAGCCCCTTCACTGCGTGACCCTCTGAAAACGACCTCCTGGGGCACGGGGGAACTTATCCGGCACGCGCTGGATGCGGGCGTTAAGCATATCATCATCGGTATCGGCGGCAGCGCCACCAATGACGGCGGCGCCGGGATGGTTCAGGCGCTGGGGGCGAAGCTGCTGGACGACAATGAACAGCCGCTGGGGCAAGGCGGGGGCGAGCTGGATAAGCTTGCGCGGATTGACCTGAGCGGCCTCGACCAGCGTCTGGCGGAGTGCCGGATAGAAGTCGCCTGCGATGTGACGAATCCGCTCACCGGTAAGGATGGCGCGTCAGCGGTATTTGGCCCGCAAAAGGGGGCCACACCCGAGATGATCGTCACCCTGGACAACGCGCTTGCGCACTATGCGAGAGTCATTGCCCGGGATCTGGACATTGATGTGCTCAACCTTGCTGGCGGCGGTGCGGCGGGTGGCATGGGCGCGGCGCTGTACGCTTTTTGTGGCGCGCAGTTGCGCCAGGGCATTGAGATTGTGACCGATGCGCTACACCTGGCCGACCAGGTGGCCGATGCGGATCTGGTGATCACCGGGGAAGGCCGTATCGACAGCCAGACGATCCACGGCAAAGTGCCGGTAGGGGTGGCGAAAGTGGCGAAACGCTTTAATAAGCCCGTTATCGGCATTGCAGGTAGCCTGACGGCGGATGTTGGCGTGGTACACGATCACGGCTTAGACGCGGTGTTTAGCGTGATCTACACCATCTGCTCGCTGGAGGACGCGCTGGAAAATGCCAGCGCGAATGTACAGATGGCCGCAAGGAATATCGCGGCGGTGCTGAAAGTAGGGCAGGCATTTTAACTGTGATTGCCGGGTGGTGGCTTCGCCTTACCCGGCCTACGTTAGCGCACCTGTAGGCCCGGTAAGCGTAGCGCCACCGGGCTTTTACCTCAGCTCCCCAACACCTTCATCGCTTCCCGCGTCACGTTATCCATCTCATCCAGCAGTTCCAGGAACTCCGGTTCAAGCTCCGATTCCGGCGTACCCGCGCGCAGCTGCTGCTCTAGCAGCTGGCAGAGGTTTTTCAGCCGCGGTACGCCGCTGTAGCCGCAGCTGCCATGCAGCTTGTGGATCGCTTCCAGCAGCTCTTCCGGGTTCTCGCCCACCAGCTGTTCTTCAACCTTATTACGGATCTCCGGCAGAAACGCGACCAGCATTTGCAGCATCTCTCGCGCTAAATCGGGTTTCCCTGCCGCCTGGCGCAGCGCCAGCTGCCAGTCAAAGGTCGCATTTTGATTAACGCTTACCTCAACCGGCTCGCTGAAAACCGTATATGTTCCGCCAATGTGCCCCGGCTTATAGCGTAACAGCAGGTTATGAAGCTTCTCTTCGTCAATAGGTTTCGCCAGGTAATCATTCATCCCGGCGCTCAGCAGCTTCTCTTTCTGACCGGCCATCGCATGCGCTGTGACCGCAATCACCGGGGTTTGCTGCTGATGCGGGAGCTGGTGGATCAGCTCGCAGGCACGAATGCCATCCATGCCCGGCATCTGAATATCCATCAGAATTAAGTCGAACTGCATCTGTTTAGCCAGTTCAACCGCCTGGGCGCCGCTGGTACACAGCTCAACATGCTGAACCTGGTCTTCCAGCAATACGCCGATTAGCTTCAGGTTTGCCGGATTATCATCCACCGCCATCACGCTCATGGGCAGTTTTTGCTCGTCGTTAATCAACGGCAGTGCGTGCTGGCTAAGACGGCAATACTCCGTAAGGGCGGGCAGCAGGCGGGTCGCGGTGAGTGGTTTAAGCAGGCACGCGGCCGCACCGTCGTTTTTCAACTCTTCCGCATTAAGCTGGGCATGGCAGGGCAGCGCCAGCAGCAGATAGTCGGTCATCGACGCGGCTTTCGCCAGCCGCTCCTGCTGCATGGTCAGCTCGCCGGTGAAGGTCACCGGGATCCCCATCAGCAAAATGTCGTAATGATCAACGGCCAGGGCTGAGAAGGTTGGACTGTAAACCACCTCCAGCGGCGTGGTGCTTAAAATATCCAGCGCGCACTGCGCCGCTGCCGCGTTAGGCTCGACGTAGGCCAGGCGCTTACCTTTCAGACAGTCCGTCACCGGGCCGTCGGTCAGCACGTTCGGATTGAGGTCGAGGTTAATATGGAACCAGAAGGTTGAGCCGCGGTTTGGCTGGCTGTGGAAAGAGATATCGCCGCCCATCTCGTTTACCAGCCTCTGCGTGATCACCAGCCCCAGTCCGGTACCGCCATGGCGGCGGGAGATGCTGGCGTCCGCCTGACGGAAGGCCTGGAACAGACGCGACTGATCCCGTTCCGGAATGCCGATACCGGTATCGCGGATTTGAACCTCAATCTGCACCTTGTTATTACTGATGGCGCGTTTTTCTACCAGGATGTCGATGTTGCCGCTTTCGGTGAATTTAATGGCATTCCCGACAAGATTGGTAATGACCTGCTGCAGGCGCAGCGGATCGCCAATAACGTTGTCCGGCACGTCGTTTTTAATATTGAGCGTTAGCTCAAGGCCCTTGTCGTGCGACGAGTGCGCGAGCAGAGTCACTACTTCATCGAGCGTACTGCGCAGCGGGAACGGGATGCTCTCCAGAATCAGTTTGCCGGCCTCCAGCTTGGAGAAGTCCAGCACGTCGTTAATGATCGCCAGCAGGTTATTGGCCGAACGTTCAATGGTGTGCAGGTGATCGCGCTGAGTAGGATTCAGCTCGCTTTTCAGGGTCAGGCGGGTAAAGCCGATCACGCCATTCAGCGGCGTACGCAGCTCGTGCGACATATTGGCCAGAAACTCAGACTTGATACGCGCCGCTTCCTGAGCGCGCTTTTTCGCCAGATCCAGCTCAACGTTCTGGATCTCCATCTGCTCCAGCGTTTCGCGCAGATCAGAGGTGGCCTGGTCAACGTTATGCTGCATCTCTTCGTGATAGGCCGCCAGCGACATCGCCATCGAGTTAATGCCGTTTTTCAGCATATCCAGCTCGCCCAGCATAAAACCTTCCACGCGGCTGTCGAGCTGTCCCCGGCGGATGCGGTCAACGGTATTAACCATGTTGCGGATGGGGCCCGTGACGTCGCGCATCAGACGCCAGCCGAAGATCAGCGCAATACCAATGCAGAACAGCATCATCACGCCGGAGATAAAAATTTCTTTGTACTGCTGCAGCCGTACCGACTTGAGATCCAGCTCAAGCGCTACATATCCCAACATGTTATTGCTGGATTTGGCATCGGATTGCGCAGACTCATCGGGTGAATAGCTTTCCGACACGATCGGCGTGCGCAGGATCATGATATCGCCGCGCCGCAGTACGGTGAGGTGGCGCGGGAATGGCGTTCCGTCCGGGATTTTCAGGGCCGCCGGATCGAGATGAAAGTTTGAGGTGACAAACAGGCGGTTATGTTCGTCGTAGACGGAAATGGCGCGGACGATATCCGAGTGGCGGCGGTGGAGCACGCTGATTAACTGCCCAATGGATTCACGGTTTTGCAGGTTCATCCCGTACTCGCTGGAGACGGCGAGCGGTTCGATAATGCTGGCGCCTGCGTCCTCCAGCTGTCGCTGCAAATCGTTATAGCGGTGCACCACAAAGAAGATACTCAGCAGCAAACCGATGAGAACGGTGGGGGCGAGGATCAAAATCATCATGCGCGCGCGCAGGCTGTAGTTGGTCATGGCGTTCCGTTATGGGACAATTAAGATAATTATGTTTATGTGAGAAAAATCTCGGCGATGGCGCAATTCTACTCTGCAAAGCGACGCGTGACGACGCGTCAAATCATTACTGTTGAAGCCACGGACCTTGATCCGTTTGGTCAGGGAGTGGCTCGTCACAACGGTAAGACTCTGTTTATAACAGGTTTGCTGCCAGGAGAACGAGCAGAAATTACGCTGACGGAAGACAAGCGTCAGTACGCGCGCGGACAGGTGAAGCGTCGCCTCAACGCGAGTCCGGAGCGCGTGGAGCCCCGCTGTCCCCATTTTGGCGTGTGCGGAGGCTGCCAGCAACAGCATGCGAGCACAGAATTACAGCAAAAAAGTAAAAGCCGCGCGCTGGCGCGCCTCCTTAAACACGAAGTTGACGAGATTATCGCCGATGAGCCCTGGGGCTATCGCCGCCGAGCGCGCCTGAGCCTGAGCTATAAGCCCAAAACGGAGCGGCTGGAAATGGGTTTTCGCAAAGCGGCCTCCAGCGATATTGTTGACGTGAATCGGTGCCCCATTTTGGTGCCCCATCTTGAGGCGTTACTTCCGGACGTGCACCGCTGTCTTGCATCGCTGGACGGGGTGCGTTCATTGGGCCACGTTGAACTGGTGCTGGCGAACAACGGCCCGCTGATGGTGCTGCGCCACACTGCGCCGCTGTCGAAAAAAGATCGCGAAAAACTGGAACGCTTTTCGCATTCTCATGAGCTTGCGCTTTTCCTCGCGCCGCAAAGCGAGATACTTGAACAGGTATCGGGCGAAGCTCCCTGGTATGCGTCAGACGGGCTACGCTTAACGTTCAGTCCGCGTGATTTTATCCAGGTCAACGACGGCATAAACCAACAAATGGTGGCGAAGGCCCTGGAATGGCTTGACGTACAGCCCACTGACCGTGTGCTCGATCTGTTCTGCGGCATGGGTAACTTTACCCTGCCGCTGGCGCGCAGAGCGGCAAGCGTGGTCGGGGTGGAAGGCGTTGAGGCGCTGGTGGTCAAAGGCCAGGAAAACGCAGAGCAGAACGGCTTGCAAAATGTGACATTCTTTCATCAAAATCTTGAGGAAGATGTCACTCAACAGCCGTGGGCAAAGCAGGGTTTCGACAAAATCCTGCTCGACCCGGCGCGTGCAGGTGCCCCAGGCGTCATGGCGCATATTATTAAACTCGCGCCCAGGCGTGTGGTCTATGTTTCCTGTAACCCGTCAACGCTTGCCCGTGACAGTGAGGCGTTAATCAGCGCGGGTTACCAGATTCGGCGTCTGGCAATGCTGGACATGTTCCCGCACACTGGACATCTGGAATCGATGGCGTTGTTCGAGCACATCTAATTTGTTTGGCTTGTCGACTTCGACAGGCCCTGGTCCCTAAAGGAGAGGACAATGGTTGCGGTAAGAAGTGCACATCTCAATAAAGCTGGGGAGTTTGACCCACAAAAATGGATCGCAAGTCTGGGAATTTCCAGCCAGCAGTCGTGTGAACGCTTAACCGAAACCTGGGCCTACTGTCTGCGCACCACGCAGGGACACCCGGATGCCGATCTTCTCTTATGGCGCGGCGTGGAGATGGTTGAAATCTTGTCCATGCTGAACATGGACATCGAAACGCTGCAGGCCGCGCTGCTCTTCCCCCTCGCGGATGCGGATGTGGTCAGCGAAGATGTGCTGCGCGACAGCGTCGGCAAATCCGTCGTTGCGCTGATCCACGGCGTGCGCGATATGGCGGCCATTCGCCAGCTAAAAGCCGCGCATACCGATTCCGTCTCCTCAGAGCAGGTTGATAACGTCCGCCGGATGCTGCTGGCCATGGTGGATGATTTTCGCTGCGTGGTCATCAAGCTGGCCGAGCGTATTGCCCACCTGCGTGAAGTGAAAGATGCGCCGGAAGACGAGCGCGTGCTGGCCGCCAAAGAGTGTACGAACATCTATGCGCCGCTGGCGAACCGCTTAGGTATTGGTCAGCTGAAATGGGAGCTGGAAGATTACTGCTTCCGCTATCTGCACCCGGCAGAATACAAGCGCATTGCTAAACTCCTGCATGAGCGCCGTATCGATCGTGAGCACTACATCGACGAGTTTGTCAGCGGGCTGCGGCAGGCCATGAAAGAAGAGAATGTGCGTGCCGAAGTTTACGGTCGGCCTAAGCACATCTACAGCATCTGGCGCAAAATGCAGAAGAAACACCTCGCCTTTGACGAGCTGTTTGACGTGCGCGCCGTGCGTATCGTGGCGGAGCGTCTGCAGGACTGCTACGCCGCGCTGGGGATAGTACATACTCACTTCCGCCACCTGCCGGATGAATTTGACGACTATGTCGCGAACCCAAAACCGAACGGCTACCAGTCCATTCATACCGTGGTGCTTGGCCCCGGCGGCAAAACGGTCGAGATTCAAATCCGCACCAAACAGATGCACGAAGACGCCGAGCTGGGCGTAGCCGCGCACTGGAAGTACAAAGAGGGCACTTCTGGCGGGGCACGCTCCGGCCACGAAGACCGCATCGCCTGGCTGCGCAAGCTGATTGCGTGGCAGGAAGAGATGGCCGACTCCGGCGAAATGCTCGACGAGGTGCGCAGCCAGGTCTTTGATGACCGTGTCTACGTCTTTACCCCGAAAGGGGACGTTGTCGACCTGCCGGCTGGCTCCACGCCGCTCGATTTTGCCTACCACATCCACAGCGACGTGGGGCACCGCTGCATCGGGGCGAAGATCGGCGGACGTATCGTGCCGTTTACCTATCAGCTGCAGATGGGCGACCAGATTGAAATCATTACCCAGAAGCAGCCAAACCCGAGCCGCGACTGGCTTAACCCGAACCTCGGTTACGTCACCACCAGCCGCGGGCGCTCCAAAATTCACGCCTGGTTCCGCAAGCAGGATCGTGACAAAAACATTCTTGCCGGTCGCCAGATCCTTGACGACGAGCTGGAGCATATCGGGATCAGCCTGAAAGAAGCAGAGAAATTCCTGCTGCCGCGCTACAACTTCAACGAGCTGGACGAGCTGCTGGCGGCGATTGGCGGCGGTGATATCCGTCTGAATCAGATGGTCAACTTCCTGCAGGCCCAGTTCAACAAGCCTAGCGCGGAAGAGCAGGACGCGGCGGCGCTGAAGCAGCTGCAGCAGAAAACCTATGCCCCGCAGCAGCGCAGCAAAGACAACGGCCGCGTGGTGGTCGAGGGCGTGGGCAACCTGATGCACCACATTGCCCGCTGCTGCCAGCCGATTCCGGGGGACGATATCGTCGGCTTTATTACCCAGGGGCGCGGGATCTCGATCCACCGCTCCGACTGCGACCAGCTTGCCGAACTGCAGTCCCACGCGCCGGAGCGTATCGTGGAAGCGGTCTGGGGTGAGAGCTACTCCGCCGGTTACTCGCTGGTGGTGCGCGTCACCGCCAACGATCGCAGCGGGCTGCTGCGCGACATCACCACCATTCTCGCCAACGAGAAGGTCAACGTGCTGGGCGTTGCCAGCCGCAGCGATACCCGCGAGCAGCTTGCCACCATTGATATGACCATCGAAATCTACAACCTGCAGGTGCTCGGCCGCGTGCTGGGCAAACTGAACCAGGTGCCGGATGTGATTGACGCGCGTCGTCTGCACGGCGGCTAAACATCCTCTTCCGTAGGCCGGGTAAGGCAACGCCGCCACCCGGCATTTTTTCATCAGGACAGAACTATGACTCAAATCGACCGCCTGCTCGGCATCATGAAACGCCTGCGCGACCCGGAAAACGGCTGCCCGTGGGACAAGGAGCAGACTTTCGCGACCATCGCACCTTATACTCTCGAAGAGACCTATGAGGTGCTGGACGCCATTTCACGCGAGGATTTCGATGACCTGCGCGGTGAACTCGGCGACCTGCTGTTCCAGGTAGTGTTCTACGCCCAGATGGCGCAGGAGGAAGGGCGCTTTAACTTTGACGATATCTGTGCCGCTATCAGCGACAAGCTGGAGCGCCGCCATCCGCATATCTTTGGCGATGCCACTGCAGGAAACAGCGCAGAGGTGCTGGCCCGCTGGGAGCAGATTAAAAGCGCCGAGCGCGCTGAAAAGTCCCAGCACTCTGCGCTGGACGACATCCCGCTGAGCCTGCCCGCGCTGATGCGCGCCCACAAAATTCAAAAGCGCTGCTCGGCGGTAGGATTTGACTGGGATTCCCTGGGACCCGTGCTGGATAAAGTGCATGAAGAGATTGACGAAGTGATGCACGAAGCGCAGCAGGCGGTGGTCGATGAAGCAAAGCTGGAGGAAGAGATGGGCGACCTGCTGTTCGCCACCGTCAATCTTTCTCGCCATTTAGGGGTAAAAGCGGAAACCGCGCTGCAAAAAGCCAACCTGAAATTCGAACGACGCTTTCGTGAAGTCGAGCGGATTGTGGCCTCGCGCGGCCTGGAAATGACCGGAATTGACCTCGACGCGATGGAAGAAGTCTGGCAGGAAGTAAAACGCCAGGAATCTGATCTCTAACGGAATTTTGCGATCAAGCGCAATTTGTGTGATTTTTTAAATGACAAGCGATTGATTTGCGTCAAAAACATTTACCCAAAAGGGGCTATTTTCTCACTCCTTATGTTTGTCATGGCCTGGAATGGAGACGGAGAATGAAAGTTTGTGGCGCTCGCCGTGTTCGGGTATACTACTTTCCCGTCCTGGTTATTCCATCGTTTCACCCTAACTTCTCAGGTTCAGCATGACAACGAACTATATTTTTGTGACCGGCGGGGTCGTATCCTCTCTGGGTAAAGGCATTGCCGCAGCCTCCCTCGCAGCCATTCTTGAAGCCCGTGGCCTCAATGTGACCATGATGAAACTGGATCCGTACATCAACGTCGATCCTGGCACCATGAGCCCAACCCAACACGGGGAAGTGTTCGTTACTGAAGACGGCGCTGAAACCGATCTGGATCTTGGCCACTACGAGCGTTTCATTCGTACCAAAATGACCCGTCGTAACAACTTTACGACTGGCCGCATCTACTCTGACGTTCTGCGTAAAGAGCGCCGCGGTGACTACCTGGGCGCGACCGTGCAGGTTATCCCACACATCACTAACGCCATCAAAGAGCGTGTCCTTGCCGGTGGCGAAGGGCATGACGTTGTGCTGGTTGAAATCGGCGGTACCGTGGGTGATATCGAATCCCTGCCGTTCCTCGAAGCGATTCGTCAGCTGGCGGTAGACATTGGTCGTGAACACGCGCTGTTCATGCACCTGACGCTGGTGCCTTACATGGCGGCGGCAGGTGAAGTGAAAACCAAACCGACTCAGCACTCCGTTAAAGAACTGCTCTCTATCGGTATTCAGCCTGACATCCTGGTTTGCCGTTCCGATCGTGCCATTCCAGCGAACGAACGTGCGAAAATTGCATTGTTCTGTAACGTGCCTGAAAAAGCCGTTATTTCAATGAAAGATGTCGATTCCATTTATAAAATCCCGGGCCTGTTGAAATCACAGGGTCTGGACGATTATATTTGTAAACGATTCAGCTTGAACTGTCCGGAAGCTAACCTGTCTGAATGGGAACAGGTTATTTATGAAGAAGCGAACCCGGCAGGCGAAGTGACTATCGGTATGGTCGGCAAGTACATCGAACTGCCGGACGCCTATAAGTCCGTTATCGAAGCGCTGAAGCACGGTGGTCTGAAGAACCGCGTCTCCGTGAACATCAAGCTGATTGATTCGCAGGATGTTGAAACACGTGGCGTTGAAATTCTGAAAGATCTGGATGCTATCCTCATCCCTGGCGGCTTCGGCTACCGTGGTGTTGAAGGCAAGATCGCCACTGCACGCTATGCGCGTGAAAACAATATTCCATACCTCGGCATCTGCCTGGGTATGCAGGTTGCGCTGATCGAATTTGCGCGCAACGTAGCGGGAATGGAAAACGCGAACTCTACGGAATTTGTGCCAGACTGTAAGTACCCTGTCGTGGCGCTGATTACGGAATGGCGCGACGAAGACGGTAACGTCGAAGTCCGTACCGAGAAGAGCGATCTGGGTGGCACTATGCGTCTTGGCGCGCAGGCCTGCCAGCTGTCCGACGATAGCGTGGTTCGCAAGCTGTACGGCGAGCCGGTCATCACCGAGCGCCATCGTCACCGCTATGAAGTCAACAATATGTTGTTGAAACAAATTGAAGCCGCGGGCCTGCGTGTTGCGGGTCGCTCCGGGGACGATCAGTTAGTCGAGATCATCGAGGTGCCAAACCATCCGTGGTTTGTTGCCTGCCAGTTCCACCCGGAATTTACTTCAACGCCGCGTGATGGACATCCGCTGTTTGCAGGCTTCGTGAAAGCCGCCAGCGAGTACCAGAAGCGTCAGGCGAAGTAAAAAAGTTAGAACGGCAACGCGTACCAACGGTACGCGTTGTTTGTCTGGAGTTTTAGTTTAACTTGTACTGAGGAAAATCTAATGTCCAAAATCGTTAAAGTCATCGGTCGTGAAATCATCGACTCCCGTGGTAACCCGACCGTTGAAGCCGAAGTTCATCTGGAAGGTGGTTTCGTCGGTATGGCAGCTGCTCCATCAGGTGCTTCTACGGGTTCCCGTGAAGCGCTGGAACTGCGTGATGGCGACAAATCCCGTTTCATGGGCAAAGGCGTACTGAAAGCGGTTGGCGCTGTTAACGGTCCTATTGCTCAGGCTATCGTTGGCAAAGATGCCAAAGATCAGGCTGGCATCGACAAGATCATGATCGATCTGGACGGTACTGAAAACAAATCTAACTTCGGTGCGAACGCAATCCTGGCCGTTTCCCTGGCGAACGCCAAAGCAGCAGCCGCTGCTAAAGGTATGCCACTTTTCGAGCACATCGCTGAACTGAACGGCACCCCAGGCAAATACTCTATGCCTGTACCAATGATGAACATCATCAACGGTGGTGAGCACGCAGACAACAACGTTGATATTCAGGAATTCATGATTCAGCCAGTTGGCGCGAAAACCCTGAAAGAAGCGGTTCGTATGGGTTCTGAAGTGTTCCACAACCTGGCTAAAGTTCTGAAAGCTAAAGGTATGAACACTGCTGTTGGTGACGAAGGTGGCTACGCGCCAAACCTGGGTTCTAACGCAGAAGCACTGGCTGTTATCGCTGAAGCGGTTAAAGCAGCAGGCTACGAGCTGGGCAAAGACATCACCCTGGCGATGGACTGTGCAGCATCTGAATTCTACAAAGACGGTAAATACGTTCTGGCTGGCGAAGGCAACAAAGCGTTCACCTCCGAAGAGTTCACTCACTTCCTGGAAGATCTGACCAAACAGTACCCGATCGTTTCTATCGAAGACGGTCTGGACGAGTCTGACTGGGATGGTTTCGCATACCAGACCAAAGTACTGGGCGACAAAATCCAGCTGGTTGGTGACGATCTGTTCGTAACCAACACCAAGATCCTGAAAGAAGGCATCGAGAAAGGCATCGTTAACTCCATCCTGATCAAATTCAACCAGATCGGTTCTCTGACCGAAACGCTGGCTGCGATCAAAATGGCGAAAGACGCTGGCTACACCGCTGTTATCTCTCACCGTTCTGGCGAAACTGAAGACGCGACCATTGCTGACCTGGCTGTTGGTACCGCTGCTGGCCAGATCAAAACCGGTTCTATGAGCCGTTCTGACCGTGTTGCTAAATACAACCAGCTGATTCGTATCGAAGAAGCGCTGGGTGAAAAAGCACCTTACAACGGTCGTAAAGAGATCAAAGGCCAGGCATAATTGCTTAAGCCTTAACATGAAAATGCCAGTCGAATGACTGGCATTTTTTTTGGTTATTTAAAATCGACCGCCATCTGCTCGGGAATGGTGAGTCCCCGGGTGGTTTGCACGCAGCGGGCGATATAATCCGTAAAACGAGGTGGCTTCGGCATCCCCATGCTGAGCAGCTTATCGTTGCTGAAGCGCACGTTCAGCGTGGCAAAGGCACCGTATAAGCGCATCGCTCTCAGCATCAGACGTTCGTTGCACGGACCAAAAATGGTTTTCAGTTCACGGCGCATTTTGACCAGCGTTTCGTAGCTGACCTGCGCGTACTTATCGCCAACGGGCGCTTTCTCCAGCGCCTGCGCCATTGCCCGATCGATATCCGCAAAGCGAACGCTGTTCTCTTCCCCGGCAGAAATGTGTACCACTTCCCCCGGACGCGCGTTGCTGCTCAGCAGCATTAACATTGCGTCGGCGCAATAATCTACCGGGACAACGTCGATCCGGTCTTCCATCGAGCACATAAACTTCTGCAGCATCAGGCCCATGCTGAAGACCCAAAAGATACTGCTCGACGGCGTGCAGCCGTGGCGGGTATGGCCGACGACGATGGACGGACGGGCGATGAGCAGCGGCAGGTTAGGACATTCCTGGCGCATCAGCTGTTCGATGGTTGACTTCGAATACGTATATTCCACCAGGTGCTCAGCGTTTTCTCTGAATTCCGCACTTTCGGCGACCAGCGAATCCTGCTCCGGCGTGCATGACATTGCGGTGCCTACATGCAGGAAACGCTGCAGCCCTGCGACCTGCTCCATGCGGCGCGCCAGCGCTAGCGTACCCTCTACGTTTACCTTCCAGATCAGCGGGTTATTGCCAAAAGACGCAACTGCCGCGCAGTTAACGACATGCGTAACCTGGTCCAGACGGGGATCGTTCAGAAAGCCTTCCGGCTGGCTGAGGTCGCCGATGAGGATATTATCCACGCTCAGGGAGGCCAGTTTCTCCTCAGAAATGTTGAACTTACGCATGTTCTCCTGCACGCGCGCCAGCCCGCTTTGCGGATCGCCGGCACGGGCAAGCAAAAGGAGTTTTACGGATTGATCGCTGGTCAGGATTTTTTCAAGTACTGCACCGCCCAGAAACCCGGTCACGCCTGTAATTAATAACATCTTCATTATTACCGTCTCATTATGATTGATGAGGCGGATTGTAGGCGCGCAAAAGTAAACGGCGTTTAAATAATAAAACGCCGGGACCGACAGCGTCTTAAGCTTATTTTAAGGAAAGGAAATCAGGTGAAAATATTGGACATTGCAGAAAGCGGAAAAATTCAATTTATTCATGTTTTTATTTTAACTTAATGATTTTAATCTGTTTTTGTCGCTGGGTTGGCGCGGGGGAAATAATTCAAACTGTAATAAACAAAATAATTTGTTACACCAAACATTTATCATATAAATGTATTGAGCCCTGCTTAAGTAAAATTAAGCAAAATAAAACGCAGGCTATTTTATTTAGCCTGCGAAGGGTTTTCAGAGCAGAAGAGGAAGCGTGGCGCTGGCCGTTTGCTGGCTGACGTCAGCGTAATGTCCATCCAGCGCAATCATGGATGTCGTAAGTAATTCGACCAGCAGCATCACCCCAACTTTGGCATTGAGCGCGCCCGCGCTAAGAGGGCCTTCTGGCTTGGCGGCCACCAGCAGCATATCGCTAAGAGACGCCAGCGGGCTGCGGGGCGTGTTGCTGAGCGCCAGAACCTTCCCCCCGCGCTTGCGGGCAAGTTTCACCACGTGAAGTAAATCTCGCGTTGAACCGGAGCTGGAGATCGCCACCACCAGCGTCTCTGCCGAAAGCGTGGTCGCATTCATGGCTGCGCGGTGCATATCGCTAAACAGCTGTGCGGATTTACCCAGCCTTAATAACTTGTAATGCAGATACTCCCCGAGGATCGCGCTGGCCGCGACGCCATAAATCTGCACGGACTGCGCCTGATGCAGCGCCAGTGCGGCTTTTTCAAGCAGCGCGCGGTCGAGGAGTCTCGCGGTATCCTGCAGAGCCTGCACCGATTCATCCACCACGCTGTCAATCTCATCCCCCGCCTGACGCGCGGGCTGACCCTGCTGAATATCCAGCGCCAGCGCCATTTTGAATTCGTTATACCCCTTGCACCCCAGCGTCCGGCAAAGACGCGTCACGCTGGCCTCGCTGGTGTGGCTCTCTCGCGCCAGTTCGGTGATGGTCAGGTAGAGCACCCGGGCAGGGTCGCTGAGGACAAACTCACCGAGTTTTTGTTGCGTTGGGCTGTACCCGGAAGCCTCCTGGCGGAGCTTCAGCAGCAGGTTTTCATGGTCCGACATGCCACGTCCTTAATGTGTTTCACTGCGACTAGTGTGGCGGAAAGCGGGGGAAAGATGCCAGTCATTTTAAAAAAGTATGATCGGCCTCCTGGTTTGTGATGATAATTTTCACTATAAAATATTTATATGGTAAAAATTTTCATCTTTTAATGGGGGGATGAAAAAATGATGCAAATATTCAGTGGCGCTTCGTCGGGTGGATGGTTTGAAAAAGCGCAGCGCTTTGGCAAATCCTTTATGTTGCCTATCGCCGTATTGCCCGCGGCGGGTCTGCTGCTCGGTATCGGCGGGGCGTTATCGAACCCTAATACGCTGGCGGCCTATCCGTTTTTAGATGTGAGCTGGCTGCAGGCCATTTTCACCATCATGAGCAGTGCGGGTTCGATTGTGTTTGCGAACCTCTCGGTGCTGTTTGCGGTTGGGGTGGCCGTCGGGCTGGCAAAAAACGATAAGGGCACGGCGGGGCTGGCAGCGCTACTCGCGTTTCTGGTGATGAACGCCACCATCAACGCGCTGCTGATCCTCACCGGAAAACTGGCGCACGAGAACCCGGGCGCTGTAGGGCAGGGCATGACGCTGGGTATTCAGACGCTGGAAACCGGGGTGTTTGGCGGCGTGGTGATTGGTCTCGTGACCTGCGCGCTGCATCATCGGTTTAACAAGATCGCGCTTCCGCAGTTCCTGGGCTTTTTTGGCGGCTCGCGCTTTGTCCCGATTATCAGCTCGCTGGCGGCGATACTCGTTGGCGCGATCATGACCGTGGTCTGGCCGCATTTCCAGAAGCTTATTTTTGGTCTGGGCGGGCTGGTGGATGCCACCGGTTATCTTGGCACGCTGCTGTACGGCTTTATTTTGCGCATGCTTGGCCCGTTTGGTCTGCACCACATCTTTTATCTGCCGTTCTGGACCACCGCGCTCGGCGGCAGCGAGATCGTCAACGGCCACCTGGTTGAGGGCACGCAGCGGATCTTCTTCGCTCAGCTCGCCGACCCGAACACGCAGCATTTCTATGAGGGCACGTCACGCTTCATGTCCGGGCGCTTTATCACGATGATGTTTGGCCTGCTCGGTGCCTGCCTGGCGATGTATCACACGGCGAAACCGGAGAACAAAAAGCGCGTTGCCGGGCTGCTGCTCTCCGCGGCGTTAACCTCATTCCTGACGGGAATTACCGAGCCCATCGAGTTCTCCTTCCTGTTCATTGCCCCGGTGCTCTACGTCATTCACGCGCTGTTTGACGGGCTGGCGTTTATGCTCGCGCACATGCTGCACATCACCATCGGGCAGACCTTCTCCGGCGGTTTTATTGACTTCGTGCTGTTCGGCATATTGCAGGGGGAGGCCAAAACCAACTGGATGTTCGTTCCGCTGGTCGGCGTGCCGTGGTTCTTCCTCTACTACTTCACTTTCCGCTACCTGATTAACCGCTTTGATTTCGCCACGCCGGGCCGTGAAAAGGAGGCGATGGTTGATGACGTCAGCCTGCCGCAAAGCGAGCGCGCTGCGGCGGTGATCGCCGGGTTAGGCGGAAAAGACAATCTGGAAGAGGTGGACTGCTGCGCCACGCGGCTTCGCGTGACGGTCAAAGACGGCAGCAAAGTGAATGACGCGGCGCTGAAAGCCACCGGCGCGCGCGGCGTTATCGTGCGCGGTAACGGTGTACAGGTCATTTATGGCCCGCACGTCACGATTATCAAAAACGAAGTGGAAGAGATCTTATCGTAATGAAAAATGTACTGGATAACCTGAAGGGAAAACTGGTCGTCTCCTGTCAGGCGCTGGAAAACGAACCGCTGCACAGCCCGTTTATCATGTCGCGAATGGCGCTGGCGGCGGCACAGGGCGGAGCCTTCGCCATTCGCGCCAACAGCGTGGTGGATATCGAGGCCATTAAGCAGCAGGTGTCTTTACCGGTTATCGGCATCATCAAACGTGACTATCCAGGGAGCGAAGTATTTATCACCGCTACGATGAAAGAGGTGGATGAGCTCATGGCCGTCTCTCCGGAAATCATTGCCCTTGATGCGACGGCGCGGGAACGTCCTGGCGGTGAATCCCTGGAAACACTGGTCACGGCCATCCGCTCACGTTACCCCTCGGTACTGCTGATGGCTGATATTTCCACCGTAGACGAAGCCGTGACGGCGCAGACGCTTGGCTTTGACTGCGTCGGTACCACGCTGTACGGCTATACGGCGGAAACGGCAGGCCATACGCTTCCGGAGAATGACTGTGCGTTCCTGAAAGCGGTGCTGGCGGCCGTGACGGTCCCCGTGGTTGCCGAAGGCAACGTGGATACGCCCGAGCGCGCGGCCCGGTGTCTGGCGCTGGGCGCGCATACGGTCGTTGTCGGCGGGGCGATCACCCGCCCACAGCAAATTACCGCGCGCTTTATGGCGGCGATTAGCGCGCAAAGCACCGATGGAGCATGACCATCCGACGGGGATCTGCGATACTTATCGTTTATCCCCTTTACTGAGATGACTATGCAGTACCCGATTAACGAGATGTTCCAGACCCTGCAAGGCGAGGGTTACTTTACCGGCGTTCCCGCTATCTTTATTCGTTTACAGGGATGCCCGGTTGGCTGTGCCTGGTGTGATACCAAACATACGTGGGATAAGCTCGCAGATCGGGAAGTGTCGCTGTTTAGCATTCTGGCGAAAACCAAAGAGAGTGATAAGTGGGGCGCGGGCAGTGCAGAAGACCTGCTGGCCATAATTGGTCGCCAGGGCTGGACGGCTCGCCACGTCGTCATCACCGGCGGCGAACCCTGCATTCACGATCTGACGCCGCTGACCGAGCTGCTCGAAAAGAACGGCTACAGCTGCCAGATTGAGACCAGCGGCACCCATGAAGTGCGCTGTTCACACACCACCTGGGTGACGGTATCGCCAAAAGTGAATATGCGTGGCGGGTATGACGTGCTGTCTCAGGCGCTGGAGCGCGCGGATGAAATTAAGCATCCGGTAGGACGCGTACGTGATATCGAAGCGCTGGATGAACTGCTGGCAACGCTGACGGATGAGAAGCAGCGGGTAATCGCCCTGCAGCCGATCAGCCAGAAAGAAGATGCGACGCGCCTGTGCATTGAAACCTGCATTGCGCGCAACTGGCGGCTGTCGATGCAGACGCACAAGTATCTGAATATTGCCTAAAAAAAAGCCCGGTTTTGCCGGGCTTTTTTTACTCTCCGCGATACACGCAGCCTGCCGTGCAGGTTTCTTTGATCATCACCGCGCTCAGCAGCGGTACCAGCGGCTTCATCTGATCCCAGATCCATTTTGCCAGCACTTCGCTGGTCGGGTTTTCCAGACCCGGAATATCGTTGAGATAGTAGTGATCCAGACGATCGTAGGTCGGCTTAAACGCGGCCTTCAGCTCGGCAAAGTCCATGATCCAACCGGTATGCGGATCAACTTCACCGGTGATCTCAAGACGCACCATAAACGAATGCCCGTGCAGGCGGCCGCATTTATGTCCTGCAGGAACGTGCGGAAGGTGGTGGGCGGCTTCGAAGGTGAAATCTTTAAACAGTGTGGTGGACATGATCGCTCTCAGTAATGCGGAAAAAACCGCCGCATAGTACCGGAAAGCACAATTTTTAGCATTAACTAAAACGGCTCTGAACGGTGAACGCCCGGTATTCAGGGTGATTATTGGTTTTTATTGTTTTATTTCAAATGGTTATTCAATCGTTTTTATCGCTAAGAACGATAACTAAAACAGGTTAGTCCATTTGGTTATTTATTATTTCCATCCCTTCTTTAATTGTTATTATCCACGCCGTTAACCTTATCTTCAGTTTGGATTTATTCGCTTAAAGTCCGCTTGGCTACTGGAACATAACGACGCATGACAACACAGGCCCCACCTTCAAATTTGCTTCCCCTTAACCCGGAGCAACTGGCGCGCCTTCAGGCTGCCACCTCTGATTTTTCTCCCACTCAGCTTGCCTGGGTCTCCGGTTATTTCTGGGGAATGCTCAACCAGCAGCCTGGCGCGGTGGCTGGCGCACCGGCAACGGCCGTGGAAATTCCTGCCATTACGCTGATAAGCGCCTCGCAGACGGGCAACGCCCGCCGCGTGGCCGAAGCGCTACGTGATGATCTGCTGGCCGCCAAACTGAACGTGAACCTGGTCAACGCCGGGGATTATAAATTCAAACAAATCGCGTCAGAAAAACTGCTGGTGATGGTCGCCTCGACCCAGGGTGAAGGTGAACCCGCTGAAGAAGCGGTGGCGCTGCATAAGTTCCTGTTCTCGAAAAAAGCGCCGAAGCTGAACGGCACGGCGTTTGCCGTCTTTGGCCTGGGCGATACCTCCTATGAATTCTTCTGCCAGTCCGGTAAAGACTTCGACAGCAAGCTGGCGGAGCTGGGCGCGGAGCGCCTGCTGGACCGCGTGGACGCGGATGTGGAATACCAGACTGCCGCCGCTGAATGGCGTGCGCGCATCGTTGAGGTATTGAAAGCCCGCGTCCCGAAAGAGACGCCAGCACAGGCCGCGGTGACCGCTGCGGGCACCGTCAATGAGATCCACACCAGCCCGTACACCAAAGAGTCGCCGCTGACGGCGAGCCTGTCGGTGAACCAGAAAATTACGGGCCGCGACTCGGAAAAAGACGTGCGCCATATTGAAATCGATCTTGGCGACTCCGGCCTGCGCTATCAGCCTGGCGATGCGCTGGGCGTCTGGTATCAGAACGATCCGGCGCTGGTGAAAGAGCTGGTGGAACTGCTGTGGCTGAAGGGTGACGAGCCCGTCACCGTTGACGGCAAAACCCAGCCACTTTCAGAGGCGCTGCAGTGGCATTTCGAGCTGACGGTGAACACCCCGAATATCGTCGAGAATTATGCCACCCTAACGCGCAGCGAATCCCTGCTGCCGCTGGTGGGCGACAAAGCGAAGCTGCAGCATTACGCCGCGACGACGCCGATTGTCGATATGGTGCGTTTCTCTCCGGCACAGCTGGATGCCGATGCGCTGATCGGTCTGCTGCGTCCGCTGACCCCACGCCTGTACTCTATCGCCTCTTCCCAGGCGGAAGTGGAAAGCGAAGTTCACGTTACCGTCGGCGTGGTGCGCTACGACATCGAAGGCCGCGCCCGCGCGGGTGGGGCATCAAGCTTCCTGGCGGACCGCGTGGAAGAAGAGGGCGAGGTGCGCGTCTTTATCGAGCACAACGACAACTTCCGCCTGCCGGCGAACCCGGAGACGCCGGTGATCATGATTGGCCCGGGCACCGGCATCGCGCCGTTCCGCGCCTTTATGCAGCAGCGTGCCGCGGACGACGCGCCGGGTAAAAACTGGCTGTTCTTCGGCAACCCGCACTTTACCGAAGATTTCCTCTACCAGGTTGAGTGGCAGCGCTACGTCAAAGAGGGCGTACTGACCCGCATCGATCTGGCCTGGTCCCGCGATCAGAAAGAAAAAGTATACGTACAAGACAAACTGCGCGAACAGGGCGCAGAGCTGTGGCGCTGGATCAATGACGGTGCCCACATTTATGTCTGCGGCGACGCCAATCGCATGGCGAAAGACGTTGAGCAGGCACTGCTGGAAGTGATTGCCGAATTCGGCGGTATGGATGCCGAAACGGCGGACGAATTTTTAAGTGAGCTGCGCGTTGAGCGCCGTTATCAGCGAGATGTCTACTAATGAGCGAAAAACATCCAGGGCCACTGGTGGTCGAAGGTAAACTGACAGACGCCGAGCGCATGAAGCTGGAAAGCAACTATCTGCGCGGCACCATTGCTGAAGATCTGAATGACGGTCTCACCGGCGGTTTCAAAGGCGACAACTTCCTGCTGATTCGCTTCCACGGCATGTATCAGCAGGACGACCGCGATATACGCGCCGAGCGTGCAGAACAGAAGCTGGAGCCGCGTCACGCGATGCTGCTGCGCTGCCGTCTGCCGGGCGGGGTGATTACCACCAAACAGTGGCAGGCGATCGACAAGTTTGCCGGTGAAAACACGATCTACGGCAGCATCCGTCTGACTAACCGTCAGACCTTCCAGTTCCACGGCATTCTGAAGAAGAACGTCAAGCCGGTGCACCAGATGCTGCACTCCGTTGGGCTGGACGCGCTGGCGACCGCCAACGACATGAACCGTAACGTGCTCTGCACCTCGAACCCGTATGAGTCCGAGCTGCACGCCGAAGCGTACGAGTGGGCGAAGAAGATCTCCGAGCACCTGCTGCCGCGTACGCGCGCCTATGCTGAGATCTGGCTCGATCAGGAAAAAGTCGCGACCACCGACGAAGAGCCGATCCTTGGCCAGACCTACCTGCCGCGTAAGTTCAAAACCACGGTGGTGATCCCGCCGCAGAACGATATCGACCTGCACGCCAACGACATGAACTTCGTGGCAATTGCCGAAAACGGCAAGCTGATTGGCTTTAACCTGCTGGTGGGCGGCGGCCTGTCCATCGAACACGGTAACAAGAAAACCTACGCCCGCACCGCGAGCGAGTTCGGCTTCCTGCCGCTGGAGCACACGCTGGCCGTGGCCGAAGCGGTGGTGACCACCCAGCGCGACTGGGGTAATCGTACCGACCGTAAAAACGCGAAAACCAAATACACCCTGGAGCGCGTGGGCATCGAGACGTTCAAAGCGGAAGTGGAGCGTCGCGCGGGCATCAAGTTTGAGCCGATCCGCCCTTACGAATTCACCGGTCGCGGCGATCGCATCGGCTGGGTCAAAGGTATCGATAATAAATGGCACCTGACGCTGTTTATCGAAAACGGCCGCATTCTGGATTATCCGGGGCGTCCGCTGAAAACCGGTCTGCTGGAAATTGCGAAGATCCATAAGGGTGAGTTCCGCATTACCGCTAACCAGAACCTGATCATTGCCGGCGTGCCGGAGAGCCAGAAGGCGAAGATCGAGAAGCTGGCGCGCGATCACGGGTTAATGGATGCGGTCAAACCGCAGCGTGAAAACTCGATGGCCTGCGTGTCGTTCCCGACCTGCCCGCTGGCGATGGCCGAAGCGGAACGTTTCCTGCCGTCATTTACTGACAAGGTAGAAGCGATTCTGGAAAAACACGGTATTCCGGACGAGCATATTGTTATGCGCGTCACCGGCTGCCCGAACGGCTGCGGTCGCGCGATGCTGGCCGAGCTGGGGCTGGTGGGGAAAGCGCCGGGTCGTTACAACGTGCACCTTGGCGGCAATCGTATGGGGACGCGCATTCCGCGTATGTACCGTGAAAATATTACGGAACCGGAAATTCTTGATTCCATCGACGAGCTTGTCGGGCGCTGGGCGAAAGAGCGCGAAGCGGGTGAAGGCTTCGGCGACTTTACGGTGCGTGCGGGCATTATTCGCCCGGTGCTCGATCCCGCCAGGGATTTCTGGGAGTAATCACGAGAGGTAATTATGTCCGAACTCGATCTTAACGCCCTTAATGACCTGCCAAAAGTCGAACGCATTCTGGCGCTGGCAGAAACCAATGCCCACCTTGAAAAGCTGGACGCCGAAGGGCGCGTGGCGTGGGCGCTGGAAAACCTGCCGGGAGAGTATGTTCTCTCGTCGAGCTTTGGTATTCAGGCGGCGGTCAGCCTGCATCTGGTGAATCAGATCCGTCCGGACATTCCGGTGATCCTCACCGATACCGGCTATCTATTCCCGGAAACCTACCAGTTTATTGACGAGCTGACGGACAAGCTCAGGCTGAACCTGAAAGTTTATCGCGCGACGGAAAGCGCGGCCTGGCAGGAGGCGCGCTACGGCAAGCTGTGGGAGCAGGGCGTTGAGGGCATTGAGAAATACAATGAGATCAACAAAGTTGAGCCGATGAACCGGGCGCTGAAAGAGCTTAATGCCCAGACGTGGTTCGCGGGCCTGCGCCGTGAGCAGTCCGGCAGCCGGGCAACCTTACCGGTGCTGGCGGTGCAGCGCGGGGTGTTTAAAGTGCTGCCGATTATCGACTGGGATAACCGGACGGTGTATCAGTACCTGCAAAAGCACGGGCTGAAGTACCATCCGCTGTGGGATCAGGGCTATCTGTCGGTGGGCGACACCCACACCACGCGTAAGTGGGAACCGGGAATGGCGGAAGAAGAGACGCGATTCTTCGGGCTGAAGCGCGAGTGCGGGTTGCACGAAGGGTGATCCTTTATCCTCCCTCTCCCTGTGGGAGAGGGTTGGGGTGAGGGCTTCAGGCCCCGCTATACTTAAAAACCTCAGGCTTTTCCCGCTTTTGCCAGCTCCTTCACCAGCGGCAGCATCACCTTCACCACATCACGAGTGCGGTGCTCAATCCGCTGCGGCAGCGCGCGATCGATGTGCTGCTGATTATCCAGCATCACGTTATGCCAGCTGGTCCCGTCCGGAAAAGCCTTCGTTTTTGTTCGCTGCTGATAGCCGTCTTTCTTGCCCAGCGCCCAGTTAGTGGCTTCCACGTACAGCACCGGAATGCCCGCCTTATCGAACACTTCCCCGTCGCTGCAGCAGCCGGTGCCTCGCGGATAATTCGGGTTACCGCCGGGGTTGCTGGTGGCATAAACACCATGGCTACGGGCAATCGCCAGCGCGCGGTCGCGCGTTAGCTTGCGCACGGTACCCGGCGTACTCTGCCCGCTGTTGAAATAGAGCTTGTCGCCAACGATCAGGTTATCGAGGTTAATCACCAGCAGCGTATTTTTCTTCTCCTCAGCGCTCATGCGCTTAAGGAGATTCTCCGCGCCGAGTTTACCCTCTTCTTCGCCGCTGGTGGCGACGAAGCGAATGCCATATTGGGTGGGAATATCTTTCATCCGCTCGGCCAGCTCAAGCATCACGCCAAGACCCGCTGCGTTATCGTCCATGCCCTGCAGCGTCAGCCCGCCGAGGTTGTTATCAGTGTCGGTATCGCTGAGCGGGGCGTAGGTATCGAGGTGAGCCATGATAATAATCTGTTCAGCCGCGCTGCCTTCGTGGGCCGCAATCACCGTACTGCCGGTCACGTTATGCCAGTTTTTCGTTTTATTTCGTGAGGTATAGACGTAGCGGCTGTGAAACGATCGGATATCGCTCTGGTACCCCATGTCGGCAAACTGCTGACGAAGATAATCCGCGGAAAGCATTTCCGCTGGCGAGCCGGTCATGCGTCCGGGGAAAACGGTGGCAATATGCCGCGCCTGCATAGTGGCGATTTCACCATAAGGTTGGTTTTTTGCCTGGGCAGGAAGAATAAAGCAAACGCCGAGCGCCAGGGCAGCAATACGGTGGCGCGTTGCGGAAAACATAGTGAGTCCTTAAAAACAGAGCAAAATAATAACCCGCCTAGTATGAAACTGTGATCGTCCATACACAATTTGAATTGCTCTTAAATGCCCGAAATGACGCGCGTTAAGCACTTTTTGGTATTAGCTTTTTCATCGCGTTATTCCATTGAGTAACTACTCATTCCAATTCGTAATTTCATTCAGTCTAAGCCGCCCCCTATAGTCCCTCTATTCCTCGTTGTTAGTGAGTTGTTGCTTGTGGACTATCTGCCCTTATTTGCTGCGATTAAAGAGAAGCCGGTGCTGGTGGTTGGCACGGGTGAAATCGCCGATCGCAAAATTGCGTTTCTGCATCGCGCAGGGGCGCAGGTGCAGGTCGTTGCAGAGGCAGATTTTCACGAGTCACAAATCGACAGCGTTGTGCTGGTGATTGCGGCGACCGAAGATCGCGACCTTAACCGGCGGATCTCCGACGCCGCTCAGGCCCGTTACCGCCTGGTGAACGTGGTGGATGACCAGCCGTTATGCTCGTTCATCTTCCCGTCGATCGTTGACCGTTCGCCGCTGCTGGTGGCGATCTCCTCCGGCGGTACCGCGCCGGTGCTGGCGCGCGTGCTGCGGGAAAAAATCGAAGCGCTGCTGCCGACCAGTCTCGGGCGCATGGCGGAGAAAGCCAGCTACTGGCGCAACCATCTTAAAACCCGCCTGACCAGCGTGACGGAACGCCGCCGCTTCTGGGAACGCGTGTTTCGCGGCCGCTTTGCCAGCCTGATGCATGCCGGCAATGAGACGGCGGCGCAGAAAATCCTCGAGGACGAACTGGATAACCCCGGCAGCACGGGCGGAGAGATCATCCTGGTGGGCGCGGGGCCGGGCGATGCCGGGCTCCTGACGCTGCGCGGCCTGCAGGTGCTGCAGGACGCGGACGTGGTGTTTTATGACCATCTGGTCACCGACGGCGTGCGCGAGCTGATCCGTCGCGACGCGGAGCAGATCTGCGTCGGCAAGCGGGCGGGCGAGCACTCTGTGCCGCAGCACGACACTAACCAGATGCTGGTTGATGCCGCCAAAGCGGGCAAAACCGTAGTGCGCCTGAAAGGTGGCGATCCGTTTATCTTCGGTCGTGGTGGCGAAGAATTGCAGGCGGCCGCTGAAGCGGGCGTACCGTTCCAGGTGGTGCCCGGCATCACGGCGGCCTCTGCGGTGACGGCCTACGCGGGGATCCCGCTCACCCATCGCGATTATGCCCAGAGCGTCACCTTTGTGACCGGACACTACAAGGCCGACAGCACGCCGTTTGACTGGTCGCATCTCGCCCAGAGCCGCCAGACGCTGGCGATCTACATGGGCACCATGAAGGCGGCGGACATCAGCGAACAGCTTATTCAGCACGGCCGCGAGGCGACGACGCCGGTAGCCGTGATCTCCCGCGGTACGCGCGTCGATCAGCATGTCGCGACCGGCACATTACAAGACCTTGCAACCCTGGCGAAAGACGCTCCGATGCCCGCCCTGATCGTGGTGGGTGAAGTGGTACAGCTGCACAGCACGCTCGCCTGGTTCCAACACACAACCGATACGGAAGGCTTTGGTTCTTCTGTTATCAATTTGGCTTAAGGAACGGTTATGGACCAAAAACGACTTACTCACCTGCGGCAGCTCGAAGCGGAAAGTATCCATATTATCCGCGAAGTGGCCGCCGAGTTTTCTAACCCGGTGATGATGTACTCCATCGGTAAAGATTCCAGCGTCATGCTGCATCTGGCGCGTAAAGCGTTTTATCCGGGCACGCTGCCGTTCCCGCTGCTGCACGTGGACACCGGCTGGAAATTCCGCGAGATGTACGAGTTCCGCGACCGTACCGCCAAAGCCTACGGCTGCGAGCTGCTGGTGCATAAAAACCCGGAAGGAGTGGCGATGGGGATTAACCCGTTCGTGCACGGCAGCGCCAAACACACCGATATCATGAAGACCGAAGGGCTGAAGCAGGCGCTGAATAAATACGGTTTTGACGCGGCCTTCGGCGGCGCGCGCCGTGACGAAGAGAAATCCCGTGCTAAAGAGCGTATCTACTCCTTCCGTGACCGCTTCCACCGCTGGGACCCCAAAAACCAGCGCCCGGAGCTGTGGCACAACTACAACGGTCAGATTAACAAGGGCGAAAGCATCCGCGTCTTCCCGCTCTCCAACTGGACCGAGCTGGATATCTGGCAGTACATCTATCTGGAAAACATCGAAATCGTTCCGCTGTATCTGGCCGCCGAGCGCCCGGTGCTGGAGCGCGACGGCATGCTGATGATGATCGATGACGATCGCATCGACCTGCAGCCGGGCGAAGTGATTAAAAAACAGATGGTCCGTTTCCGCACCCTCGGCTGCTGGCCGCTGACCGGTGCGGTGGAATCGAACGCGCAGACGCTGCCGGAGATCATCGAAGAGATGCTGGTGTCGACCACCAGCGAGCGACAGGGGCGCGTGATTGACCGCGACCAGGCAGGCTCCATGGAGCTGAAGAAACGTCAGGGTTATTTCTAAGGAGCCGCCATGAACACCACTATTGCTCAACAAATTGCCAACGAAGGCGGCGTGGAAGCGTATCTGCACGCGCAGCAACACAAAAGCCTGCTGCGCTTTCTGACCTGCGGCAGCGTGGATGACGGGAAAAGTACCCTGATTGGCCGCCTGCTGCACGATACGCGACAGATTTACGAAGATCAGCTCTCTTCCCTGCATAATGACAGTAAGCGTCACGGCACCCAGGGTGAAAAACTCGACCTGGCGCTGCTGGTGGACGGCCTGCAGGCGGAGCGCGAGCAGGGCATCACCATTGACGTGGCCTACCGCTATTTCTCTACCGAGAAGCGCAAATTTATTATTGCCGACACCCCCGGGCACGAGCAGTACACCCGCAATATGGCGACCGGCGCGTCCACCTGCGATCTGGCAATCCTGCTGATGGACGCCCGCAAAGGCGTGCTGGATCAAACCCGTCGTCACAGCTTTATCTCGACGCTGCTGGGGATCAAACACCTGGTGGTGGCGGTCAACAAGATGGATCTGGTGAACTTCAGCGAAGAGAAGTTCGAGGAGATCCGCCAGAGCTATCTGACCTTTGCCGAACAGCTGCCGGGCAACCTGGATATCCGCTTTGTGCCGCTCTCGGCGCTGGAAGGGGATAACGTCGCGTCCCAGAGCGCGAACATGCCGTGGTACAGCGGCCCGACGCTGCTGGAAGTGCTGGAGACCGTTGAAATTCAGCGCGTGGTTGAGACTCAGCCGATGCGCTTCCCGGTGCAGTACGTCAACCGTCCAAACCTCGACTTCCGCGGCTTCTCCGGCACGATTGCCTCCGGGACCGTGAAGGTAGGGCAGCGCGTCAAGGTGCTGCCATCCGGTGTGGAGTCAGCAATAGCTCGCATCGTGACGTTCGACGGCGACCTGCAGGAAGCCGGGGCAGGGGAAGCGGTCACGCTGGTGCTGAAAGACGAAATTGATATCAGCCGCGGTGACCTGCTGGTCGACGCGCAGGAGACGCTGACGGCGGTGCAGGGCGCGTCCGTGGACGTGGTGTGGATGGCCGAACAGCCGCTGACCGCAGGCCAGAGCTACGACATCAAAATTGCGGGCAAGAAAACCCGCGCCCGCGTGGACGGCATTCAGTTCCAGGTGGACATCAACAACCTGACCCACCGTGACGTGAGCGAGCTGCCACTGAATGGTATTGGCCTGGTGGATCTGACCTTCGACGAGCCGCTGGTGCTGGATCCGTATCAGCAGAACCCGGTGACGGGCGGGCTGATCTTTATTGACCGCCTGACCAACGTTACCGTCGGTGCTGGCATGGTGCGCGAGCCTAACGCGCAGGTGAGCGTGACCTCTGAGTTCAGCGCCTTCGAGCTGGAGCTGAACGCGCTGGTGCGTAAGCACTTCCCGCACTGGGGCGCCCGCGATCTGCTGGGAGGCAAGTAATGGCCGCCCATGATGAGAACGTCGTCTGGCATCCTCATCCGGTCACCGTCGCCCAGCGCGAACAGCTCCACGGCCACCGTGGGGTGGTGCTGTGGTTTACCGGGCTGTCTGGCTCCGGTAAATCCACGGTGGCGGGCGCGCTGGAAGAGGCGCTGCATCAGCAGGGAGTAAGTACCTACCTGCTGGATGGCGACAACGTGCGTCACGGCCTGTGCAGCGATTTGGGGTTCAGCGACGACGACCGCAAAGAGAACATTCGCCGGGTAGGTGAAGTCGCCAGCCTGATGGCAGACGCCGGGCTGGTGGTGCTGACGGCGTTTATCTCACCGCACCGCGCCGAGCGCCAGATGGTGCGCGAGCGCGTGGGTCAGGATCGCTTTATCGAAGTGTTTGTCGATACGCCGCTGGAGATCTGCGAAGCGCGCGATCCGAAAGGGCTGTACAAAAAAGCGCGTGCCGGCGAGCTGCGAAACTTCACCGGAATTGACTCGGTTTACGAAGCGCCTGAATCGCCTGAGATTCACCTGGAAGGTCAACAATTGGTAACAAATTTAGTAAGCCAATTATTAGACCTGCTCAGACGGGACGATATTATCAGATCCTGAGGCGGTATCGTTCGGGAGCTGTCTTCCCGAACGATGAGTCACGGTCACAGGATTAGCTATGCGCAACAGTGAAAACTACATTATCACCACCGGGTCGGAACCGTTAACCACCGACAATGAGACGACCTGGTCCTTCCCTGGGGCGATAGTCGGCTTTGCGTCGTGGTTACTGGCGCTGGGTATCCCGTTTTTGATCTACGGTGGTAACACCCTTTTCTTCTTTCTCTACACCTGGCCCTTCTTCCTGGCGCTGATGCCCGTTGCGGTCGTTGTCGGGGTTGCGCTGCACTCCCTTTTCAACGGCAAGCTCCTGTACAGTACGGTTATCACGATTGCCACCGTTGTCGTCATCTTTGGCCTGCTGTTTTTATGGCTGATGGGCTAACTTGCGACATAATTAAAACCCCGCAGTAGAGTCGAACGGAAAGTTATGGGATGATGATGCCGTTTTTTCAGGGGGCAGGATGGGTAAACTAACGCTGCTGTTGCTGGCTTTGCTGGTCTGGCTGCAATATTCGTTGTGGTTCGGTAAGAACGGGCTGCACGACTACAGCCGGGTGAGCGATGACGTCGCGGCTCAGCAGGCAACAAATGCCAAACTTAAGGCGCGTAACGATCAACTCTTTGCTGAAATTGATGACCTCAATGGCGGCCAGGAGGCGATTGAGGAGCGCGCACGCAATGAACTCAGTATGACTAAGCCGGGCGAAACCTTTTATCGTCTGGTTCCGGATGCGTCTAAACGCAATCAGGGCTCAGCACAAAACAATCGATAATCAGGCCCAGGATTACGACATGGCAGCAACTTTTTCGGACGTATGTGCCGTGGTGCCGGCCGCAGGTTTTGGCCGGCGCATGCAGACAGAATGTCCCAAGCAGTACCTCTCAATTGGCGATAAAACGATCCTTGAGCACGCCGTGGCGGCGCTGCTGGCGCACCCGCGGGTGACGCACGTGGTCATCGCCATCAGTCCCGGCGATGCCCGCTTTGCGCAGCTGCCGCTGGCAAACCACCCACAGATTACCGTAGTTGATGGCGGCGCCGAGCGCGCCGATTCCGTGCTGGCGGGCATTCAGGCTGCCGGAAGCGCCCAGTGGGTGCTGGTCCATGACGCGGCACGTCCGTGCCTGCATCAGGACGACCTGGCACGCCTGCTGGCGCTGAGCGAAACCAGTAAAGTGGGCGGCATTCTGGCCGCGCCGGTGCGCGACACCATGAAGCGTGCCGAGCCGGGCAAGCGTGCTATCGCCCACACCGTTGAGCGCGTCGACTTATGGCACGCGCTGACGCCGCAATTTTTCCCCCGCGAACTGCTCCACGACTGCTTAACGCGTGCCCTTAATGAAGGCGCGACCATCACGGACGAAGCCTCCGCGCTGGAGTATTGCGGTTTTCACCCCACGCTTGTTGAAGGGCGCGCTGATAATATAAAAGTGACGCGCCCGGAAGATTTACAGCTCGCGGAATTTTATCTTACCCGTTCGACCCATCAGGAGAAGGCATAATGCGAATTGGACACGGTTTTGATGTACACGCCTTTGGCGGAGAAGGCCCAATTATCATTGGCGGCGTACGTATTCCTTACGAAAAAGGGCTGCTGGCGCATTCTGATGGCGACGTGGCGCTGCATGCGCTGACCGACGCGCTGCTCGGCGCTGCCGCGCTGGGTGATATCGGCAAGCTGTTCCCGGACACCGACCCTGCTTTTAAAGGGGCGGACAGCCGCGAACTGCTGCGCGAAGCGTGGCGCCGTATTCAGGCGAAAGGTTACTCCCTCGGCAACGTCGACGTGACGATTATTGCCCAGGCCCCGAAAATGCTGCCGCACATTCCGCAGATGCGCGTATTTATCGCTGAAGATCTGGGCTGCCATATGGACGACGTCAACGTCAAAGCCACCACCACGGAGAAGCTGGGCTTTACCGGTCGTGGCGAAGGGATTGCCTGTGAAGCCGTGGCGCTGCTGGTGAAGGCGGCAAAATGACGGACTTCGATAACCTGACATACCTGCACGGCAAGCCGCAGGGGAACGGGGTGCTGAAAGCCAGCCCGGAAGATTTCCTCGTGGTTGAGGATCTGGGTTTTGAGCCCGATGGCGAAGGCGAACATATCCTGGTGCGTATTCTGAAAAACGGCTGCAACACCCGCTTTGTGGCCGACGCGCTGGCAAAATTCCTCAAAATTCACGCCCGGGAAGTGAGCTTTGCCGGGCAGAAAGATAAACACGCCGTCACCGAGCAGTGGCTCTGCGCCCGCGTGCCCGGCAATGCGATGCCTGATTTAAGCAAATTTGAGCTTGAAGGCTGTAAGGTGCTGGAGTACGCCCGCCACAAGCGCAAGCTGCGCCTGGGGGCGTTGAAAGGCAACGCGTTTACGCTGGTGCTGCGCGAAGTGACTAACCGTGAAGATGTTGAAAAGCGCCTGAATGCCATCAATGAACGCGGCGTTCCGAACTACTTTGGCGCGCAGCGCTTTGGCATTGGCGGCAGCAACCTGCTGGGCGCGCTGCGCTGGGCGCAAAGCGATGCGCCGGTGCGCGACAGGAATAAACGCAGTTTTTGGTTGTCGGCGGCCCGCAGCGCGTTGTTTAATCAGATTGTGAGCGAAAGGCTGAAAAAACCGGACGCGAATCAAGTTGTTGTTGGCGATGCGCTACAATTAGCGGGACGCGGAAGCTGGTTTGTGGCAACGGCCGAAGAAATGGCCGATGTGCAGTCGCGCGTGGATGCCAAAGCGCTGATGATTACCGCAGCTTTGCCGGGCTCAGGCGACTGGGGCACCCAGGGCGACGCGTTGAGCGCTGAGCAGTCCGCCGTGGCGGATGCGCCGGAATTACAATCCTTGCTGGTGCGGGAAAAAGTCGAAGCAGCGCGCCGCGCGATGCTGCTCTATCCGCAGCAGTTAAGCTGGAACTGGTGGGATGACGTTACCGTCGAGTTACGCTTCTGGCTGCCGGCAGGTAGCTTTGCCACCAGTGTTGTCAGGGAACTAATCAACACCTCGGGTGATTATGCGAATATTGCTGAGTAACGATGACGGGATCCACGCGCCGGGCATTCAGACCCTGGCGAAGCACCTCCGTGAATTTGCGGATGTGCAGGTCGTGGCCCCCGATCGTAACCGCAGTGGAGCGTCTAACTCACTGACGCTGGAGTCGTCGCTTCGCACCTTTACCTTTGAAAATGGCGATATTGCCGTGCAGATGGGCACGCCGACGGACTGCGTGTTTCTGGGCGTGAACGCGCTGATGCGCCCGCGTCCGGATATCGTCGTCTCCGGCATTAACGCCGGGCCGAACCTCGGCGATGACGTGATTTACTCCGGAACGGTAGCGGCGGCAATGGAAGGGCGCCATCTGGGGTTCCCGGCGCTGGCGGTCTCGTTAAACGGCCACACGCACTACGATACCGCCGCCGCGGTGACCTGCTCGATCCTGCGGGCGCTCGGCCGCGAGCCGCTGCGTACCGGGCGCATTCTCAATATCAACGTGCCGGATCTTCCTCTTAATGAAATTAAGGGCATTCGCGTTACGCGCTGCGGAAGCCGGCATCCGGCCGATCAGGTGATCCCGCAGCAGGATCCTCGCGGCAACACGCTGTACTGGATCGGGCCTCCCGGCGATAAGTGCGATGCGGGTCCGGACACCGACTTTGCCGCCGTGGATGATGGCTATGTCTCGGTCACTCCGCTGCACGTAGATTTAACCGCGTATAGCGCGCATGATGTGGTGTCGGGCTGGCTGGATCGCGCAGGAGTGAACGCGCAATGGTAAGCAAACGTGTACAAACTCTTCTGGAACAACTTCGCGCACAGGGGATCCGCGACGAGCACGTGCTTGAAGCGCTCGCTCAGGTCCCGCGTGAGAAATTTGTAGACGAGGCGTTTGAACACAAAGCGTGGGAAAACGTAGCGCTGCCCATTGGGCAAGGCCAGACGATTTCGCAGCCTTATATGGTGGCGCGGATGACGGAGCTGCTGGAGCTCACGCCCGACTCACGCGTGCTGGAGATTGGCACCGGGTCGGGGTATCAGACCGCCATCCTGGCGCATCTGGTACACCATGTCTGTTCCGTAGAGCGGATTAAAGGTTTGCAATGGCAGGCGCGTCGTCGCCTGAAACAACTTGATTTACATAATGTTTCGACACGACACGGTGATGGATGGCAGGGTTGGCAGGCTCGCGCCCCGTTTGACGCTATCATCGTGACGGCGGCTCCGCCTGAAATTCCCGCAGCGCTCTTGTCGCAGCTGGATGAGGGGGGCATTCTTGTTTTGCCCGTCGGGGACGAGCAGCAGCTATTGAAGCGCGTTCGTCGGCGCGGCGGCGAGTATATTATCGACACCGTGGAAGCCGTGCGCTTTGTGCCTCTGGTAAAGGGGGAGTTGGCCTGAGACTCGGATTTATCCAGGGTTATTAAGGCAAATTCAGCGTATGGTGTGGCGCGAAAGATTCGTGTCATCACGGTAAATTTTAAGTCACTGGTAGTTAACACATTCCTGGGGGATAAATGAGCGCGGGAAGCCCTAAATTCACCATCAGCCGTGTTGCGGCATTATCACTGGTTTCGCTCTGGCTGGCAGGCTGTACAAGTTCCAACAACGCGCCTGCGCCCGTCAGTTCCGTCGGGGGAAACAGCGGCTCCGGTAACACGTCCAGCGGAATGTTAATCACGCCTCCGCCTAAAATGGGTACTGCTGCGCCGCAGCAAACACCACAAATTCAGCCTGTGCAACATCCTGTTACACAGCCAACGCAGATTCAGCCAGTTGAACAGCCTGTTCAGACCCAAAATGGCCGCATAGTCTATAACCGCCAGTATGGGAACATTCCGAAAGGCAGCTATACCGGCGGCAGTACCTATACCGTGAAGCGCGGCGATACGCTGTTCTACATTGCCTGGATCACCGGGAACGATTTCCGTGACCTCGCGCAGCGCAACAACGTCCAGGCCCCGTATGCTCTGGAAGTTGGCCAAACGCTCCAGGTGGGCAACGCAACGGGTACGCCACTGACCCCTGGCAATACGGTTTCAGCGGCCGATGTGACGGCTCAAAATAACAGCGTTAAGCCTGCACAAAAATCCACCACGGTGGTTGCTTCACAACCTGTAATTACGTATTCTGAGGATTCAGGTGATCAGACTGCTAACAAAATGTTGCCGAATAATAAAGGGACTGCGACTGTTGTCACAGCACCGACCACGGCACCTGTGGTTAGCTCTACTGAACCGACTGCAAGCAGTCAGAATGCCAGTTCGTCCATCACCGCATGGCGCTGGCCAACCGACGGCAAGATTATCGAGAACTTCGCAACCTCTGAGGGGGGGAACAAAGGGATCGATATCGCAGGCAGTAAAGGACAGGCTATCATCGCGACCGCAGATGGACGCGTTGTGTATGCCGGTAACGCGCTGCGCGGTTACGGTAATCTGATTATCATCAAACATAACGATGATTACCTGAGTGCCTACGCCCATAACGACACAATGCTGGTCCGGGAACAACAAGAAGTTAAGGCGGGGCAAAAAATCGCTACCATGGGTAGCACCGGAACCAGTTCTACACGCTTGCATTTTGAAATTCGTTACAAGGGGAAATCCGTAAACCCGCTGCAGTACTTGCCGCAGCGATAAATTGACGGGGCATGCCAGCCAGGGTGTCTCGTTCAGGGATCACGGGTAGGAGCCACCTTATGAGTCAGAATACGCTGAAAGTTCATGATTTAAATGAAGATGCGGAATTTGATGAGAACGGAGCAGAGGCTTTTGACGAAAAAGCCTTAGTAGAAGAGGAACCCAGTGATAACGATTTGGCTGAAGAAGAGCTGTTATCGCAGGGCGCCACACAGCGTGTACTGGACGCGACTCAGCTTTACCTTGGGGAGATTGGTTACTCCCCACTGCTAACGGCCGAAGAAGAAGTCTATTTCGCACGTCGTGCTTTGCGTGGTGATGTTGCCTCGCGTCGTCGCATGATCGAAAGTAACCTGCGACTGGTCGTGAAAATTGCCCGCCGTTACGGCAATCGTGGTCTGGCTCTGCTGGATCTGATTGAAGAGGGCAACTTAGGTCTCATCCGCGCAGTTGAGAAGTTTGACCCGGAACGCGGGTTCCGTTTCTCAACCTACGCGACCTGGTGGATTCGTCAGACCATCGAACGGGCTATTATGAACCAGACCCGTACGATCCGACTGCCGATCCACATCGTCAAAGAGTTGAACGTCTATCTGCGTACCGCGCGCGAGTTGTCCCATAAACTGGACCACGAGCCAAGCGCAGAAGAAATTGCCGAACAACTCGATAAACCGGTTGATGACGTAAGCCGTATGCTGCGTCTCAACGAGCGCATTACCTCGGTTGACACCCCGCTGGGTGGCGACTCCGAAAAAGCGCTGCTGGACATCCTGGCCGATGAAAAAGACAACGGCCCGGAAGACACCACGCAGGACGATGACATGAAGCAGAGCATCGTCAAATGGCTGTTCGAACTGAACGCCAAACAGCGTGAAGTACTGGCACGTCGTTTCGGTTTACTGGGGTATGAAGCTGCGACACTGGAAGACGTCGGCCGCGAAATTGGCCTGACCCGTGAACGTGTTCGTCAGATTCAGGTAGAAGGTCTGCGCCGCCTGCGTGAAATCCTGCAGGGGCAAGGGCTGAATATCGAAGCGCTGTTCCGCGAATAAGCAACCTTTCGTCAAAAAAGGCCCGTCGTGAGACGGGCCTTTTTCTTTTGTGCTACGGCTGGGCCGTTTCGTGCAGCAGACGCCATGTAATCCCGCCGCCTTCCTGATTAAGCACCGCGGTTGACCAGCGCACGTTGACGGGCAGGTCCGGCCGGGTTTGCGTCTCCCGGTAGTGCAGTACCGCGCCACGATCCCAGCGCTCGATCGTGGATAATTCGTCAATGACGATCTTCAGTCCGGGGCGGCTTCCTCGCTGACTGTGCAGAAAGTCCACAAGGCCGTGATAGTCGATATGAACGCCTCCCGGTGGGATCATCAGAAAATCTGGCCGGAAACGGGCGAGCAGGGCGTCGGAGTCGCCTTCGCCTTTGCCTAACCAGTTTTCAAGCGCAATGTGGAGGTCGATAATGTCGTGTTCAAAAGGCGTCATGAATTCTCCTGTCGCAGCTGGGCGAGCACCTGCGTATTGTTAAGTCGGAAAACGTACAGTACAGGCAATAGGGTCATGCCTGCGGCAAAAAGAAACATTCCGTGCCATGCGGCGAGCGGCGCCAGATAACTCTGCGCCAGACTCAGCACCTCTGCCAGCAGCAGGGCTCCGGCAAAAAAGCTCAACTGACGATTGAGATTCCACAGCGCGCTGGCATCCGGCATCTCTTCCCGGCGCGTTGTCAGAAAAGCGCTGCTCTGAGCGGTACTGCTGCACAGGCTTCCCCCCGCGCCCATCAGGGTAAACGCAACGACAGGAAGCAACGTAGCCGAACTGACGTTAAGCAAAAGCAGAATGCCCGTCGCCTGCAGCAGGCAGCCGATAACAATCAGCGGCTGTGGGCCGAAACGGTTAAAATAGCGTCCCGTCGCCGTGATGGCGATAAACGATGCCACGGACCACGGCAGCATGAGCATACCCGTTGTGGCTGGGCTCATGTTCGCCTCGTGCTGAAGATAAAACATGCCCGTAATGTTCACCCCGATAAATACGCCAGGAACGCATACATAGACAAGCATGGCAAAACGCAAAAGCGGGTCCGCGAGCAACCGCAGGTTGAGCAGCCTGGCCGCTTTCATCGCGGGTATTTCATGTTTAAGCCACAGGCAGGCCAACACAAAGGTCACGATGGCCACCGGAAGCGTCGCGAAAAATATCCACCGCCAGCTTAGCATCTGCACCAGCAGGCCCCCGATAGCGGGGGAGCAGGCGGGAGCAAGCAGCGCGACCAGCATGACCGCCGAGGAGAGTCTGGCTCGCTCGTGAGGCTGAAACAGTTGCCAGGTCAGCGCCTGTCCGACGGGGATCAGTAAGCCACCGCCGATGCCCTGCAGCACGCGCCAGGCGATCAGACTTTCCAGCGTTGCAGACAAGCCTGCCGCAGCAGAAGCCGCGCTGAACAGAAAAAGCGAGATCAGGATGACCCGCTTTGGTCCGAAGCGGCGCGTGAGCATGCTGCTGAACGGGATCGCCAGCGTCAGGCCGGCAATATACCCGTTACTGACCCAGGCAAGCGCTGAAGGCGTGGCGTTAAGAGCTTGCGCCATCGCCGGAAAAGCGACGCTGGCAATAAACATGTTGATCAAATCAAGAAAAAAGCCCAGCAGATAGACAGCGGCGACTTTGCTGCGATACGTCATGGTGGATCCTCCCGTGAGGTGGCGTATCGTATCGACCCCGGAAGCACGGATAAACCTGACAAAGCGCGATATACTGTCAAAAAAATTTTGACGGTAAAAGGCGTAATGATGATTAACCTACAGCGGACGCAGATGTTTGTTGCGGTGGCCGATACCGGCAGCTTTACTGCCGCAGCCGATGCGCTGGGTCTGACAAAAGCCGTGGTCAGCTTCAATATTCGCCAGCTCGAAGCCGAGCTGGGGGTGACGCTGCTGCTGCGCTCCACCCGCCGCCTGACGTTAACCGAGGCGGGAGCGCTTTTTCATCAGCGCAGCGTGGCGCTTCTGAAGGACGCAGAACGGCTGCAGGATGACGTTCGCGCGAATCATGCAGGACTCACGGGTGAATTGCGGATCACCACCACCCCTGAGTATGGTTCGCGGGTCGTGGTACCGTTGCTGGCAAGGTTTAGCCAGCTGCACCCGGAGCTTCGCGTGCGTCATGTTTCGTCTTCACTCCATGCCGACCTGATCTCAGAGCGCTTTGACGTGGCTATTCGGTTGGGAACGCTTACCGACTCGCGCTACCACGCCGCATTGATTTCACATTTTTCCATCCTGCCCGTCGCGACGCCGGAATGGCGGATGAATCATCCGGTTGAATCGCTTGCGCAGCTGGCACAAGCCGACTGGATTATTCACGAGCGCTTAGCGTCGCCGCTGCGCTGGCAGGTGAAAGATACCAGCGGTGCGCCTGAAATGCTTGAGATAAAAAAAGCGCCGCGCCTGTTTGCCGACAGCGCGCAGGCGCTTATGGCTTTTGCGCTTGCGGGAAGTGGCGTGGCGTTACTGCCGGAATGGCTGGTGCGCGATGCGCTTGATGCGGGAAAACTGGTCCCGGTTTTACCGGAATATACCTTCGCGCGGCAGGGCATCCACGCGGTTTATCCGGATGCCCGGCACGTGCCTGCGAAAGTGCGCACCTTTATTGATTTTATGCGCGCCAGCGTGAATTAATCGTGCATCATCTTTTTGATGAGCGCAGAGAACTGCTCCCGTTCGGCCTTATTAAGACGCCCTAAAAACGCCTCATCCACCTCGTTGCCGACCGGCTGGCAGTCTGCAAGCAGGGCTTCGCCTTCCGGCGTCAGGAAGACAAACCGGCGGCGCTTGTCTGCGGGATCGTGCTCGCGTTTGACCAGCCCGCGCGCCTCCATTCGGCTGAGCATCTCCGCCAGCGTCGCCTTCGTGCTGACCGCCACTTCGGTCAATGCCACCTGCTCAATGCCCGGGTGCTCGGCAATGGAGCGCATAACCGCATACTGCGGCTTGGTCAGTTCCGGCAGGGAATGTTGCCACTTAGCGGTATGCTGTTGAAAAAGCTGACGTAACAGGTGGAACGCCTCTTGTCTTAGTTCCATGAACACTCCGACAGAAAAAATCACCCCCTATGATAGCCGCTAAAGCCCGGGATGATAACGCGGGATTTTTTAGCAATTAATGTGATCGTGTGCGAACGATCTTGTCAGTAGAGCGATCCGGGAGTAGTTTATCTATAAATGTTCGTACACGAACAAATTAATTGAGGTGATGAATGAGATTGATCGTGGGAATGACAGGAGCAACGGGGGCTCCGCTGGGCGTGGCGCTGCTGCTGGCGCTGAGGGAAATGCCGGAGGTAGAGACCCATCTGGTCATGTCGAAGTGGGCAAAAACAACCATTGAGCTGGAAACGCCTTACAGCGTGCAGGACGTTGCTGCGCTGGCTGACGTTGTTCACAGCCCGGCTGACCAGGCCGCCACCATCTCCTCCGGCTCGTTTCGCACCGACGGCATGATCGTCATTCCCTGCAGCATGAAAACGCTGGCGGGGATCCGCGCGGGCTACGCCGAAGGGCTGGTGGGCCGTGCGGCAGATGTGGTGCTGAAAGAGGGGCGCAAGCTGGTGCTCGTTCCCCGCGAAACGCCGCTCAGCACCATTCATCTGGAGAACATGCTGGCGCTTTCCCGCATGGGCGTGGCGATGGTGCCGCCCATGCCTGCGTATTACAACCACCCGCAAACCGCCGATGACATCACCCAGCATATCGTGACCCGTGTGCTCGACCAGTTTGGTCTGGAGCACAAAAAGGCGCGCCGATGGAACGGGTTGCGGGAGGCGAAACATTTTTCACAGGAGAACAAAGATGGCATTTGATGATTTGAGAAGCTTCCTGCAGGCGCTCGATGAGCAAGGGCAACTGCTGAAAATTGAGGAAGAGGTGAATGCGGAGCCGGATCTGGCGGCGGCAGCCAACGCCACAGGCCGTATTGGGGACGGCGCGCCCGCGCTGTGGTTCGACAATATTCGTGGCTTTACCGATGCCCGCGTGGTGATGAACACCATCGGCTCGTGGCAAAACCATGCCATATCGATGGGGCTGCCAGCGAATACCCCGGTAAAAAAACAGATCGACGAGTTTATTCGCCGCTGGGACAAATTCCCCGTTACGCCGGAGCGCCGCGCTAACCCGGCCTGGGCACAAAATACGGTCGACGGTGAAGACATTAACCTGTTCGATATCCTGCCGCTGTTTCGCCTGAACGACGGTGACGGCGGTTTTTATCTCGATAAAGCGTGCGTTGTCTCGCGCGATCCGCTCGACCCGGACCATTTCGGCAAGCAGAACGTCGGGATCTACCGCATGGAGGTCAAGGGCAAGCGCAAGCTCGGCCTGCAGCCGGTACCGATGCACGATATCGCCCTCCATCTGCACAAAGCGGAAGAGCGCGGGCAAGATCTGCCGATCGCGATTACTCTCGGCAACGACCCGATCATCACCCTGATGGGCGCCACGCCGCTGAAATACGATCAGTCTGAGTATGAAATGGCCGGCGCGCTGCGCGAAAGCCCGTACCCGATTGCCACCGCGCCGCTGACCGGCTTCGACGTGCCGTGGGGGGCTGAAGTGATCCTGGAAGGGGTGATTGAAGGCCGCAAACGTGAAATCGAAGGGCCGTTCGGCGAGTTTACCGGACACTATTCCGGTGGCCGTAATATGACGGTGGTCCGTATCGACAAAGTTTCTTACCGCACCAAACCGATCTTCGAATCCCTTTACCTCGGCATGCCGTGGACCGAGATTGACTATCTGATGGGACCAGCCACCTGCGTGCCGCTTTACCAGCAGCTGAAGGCGGAATTCCCGGAAGTGCAGGCGGTGAACGCGATGTACACCCACGGTCTGCTGGCAATTATCTCCACCAAAAAACGCTACGGTGGTTTTGCCCGCGCGGTCGGTTTACGCGCCATGACCACGCCGCACGGTCTGGGCTACGTGAAGATGGTGATTATGGTGGATGAGGATGTCGATCCGTTCAACCTCCCGCAGGTGATGTGGGCGCTCTCATCGAAGGTCAATCCGGCAGGGGATCTGGTGCAGCTGCCGAACATGTCAGTGCTTGAACTCGACCCTGGCTCCAGCCCGGCGGGCATTACCGACAAACTGATTATTGATGCCACCACGCCTGTTGCACCGGACACCCGTGGCCACTACAGCCAGCCGGTACAGGATCTGCCTGAAACTAAAGCCTGGGCTGAAAAACTGACCGCGATGCTGGCAGCACGCCAATAAGGAGGAAAAGATGATTTGTCCACGTTGTGCCGATGAGCATATTGAAGTGATGGCGACGTCACCGGTGAAAGGGGTCTGGACCGTTTACCAGTGCCAGCATTGTCTTTATACCTGGCGCGATACCGAACCGCTGCGTCGTACCAGCCGCGAGCATTACCCGGAAGCGTTCCGCATGACGCAGAAGGATATTGATGAAGCACCGCAGGTGCCGACGATCCCGCCGCTGTTGTAAAAATAAGCCCGGTAGCGCTGCGCTTACCGGGCCTACGGGTTTTGTAGGTCGGGTAAGGCGAAGCCGCCACCCGACAAAACAGACCGCAGAAAACTAAACCAGACTCTTCAACCGGTAAATCCACTCCAGCGCCTGACGCGGCGTCAGCGAATCCGGGTCGAGGTTCTCCAGCGCTTCCACCGCAGGCGACGTTTCTTCAGCTGGCGCCAACAGCGACATCTGGGTGCCATCAATCTGCGTCGCCGCCGCATTCGGCGAGAGGCTTTCCAGCTCACGCAGCTTCTGGCGAGCGCGCTTGATCACCTCTTTTGGTACACCTGCCAGCGCCGCAACGGCCAGGCCATAGCTCTTGCTCGCCGCGCCATCCTGCACCGTGTGCATAAAGGCGATGGTATCGCCGTGCTCCAGCGCATCAAGATGAACGTTAGCCACGCCTTCCATTTTCTCCGGCAGTTGCGTCAGCTCGAAGTAGTGGGTGGCGAACAGCGTCATGGCCTTGATTTTATTCGCGAGGCTTTCAGCACAGGCCCAGGCCAGAGACAGGCCGTCATAGGTTGAGGTTCCGCGTCCCACTTCGTCCATCAGCACCAGGCTGTGCTCCGTCGCGTTATGCAGAATATTAGCCGTTTCGGTCATCTCGACCATGAAGGTTGAGCGACCGCTCGCCAGATCGTCCGCTGCCCCAACGCGGGTGAAGATACGATCGATGGGGCCAATCTCCACTTTTTGCGCCGGGACGTAGCTGCCGATATACGCGAGCAAAGCAATCAGCGCCGTCTGGCGCATGTAGGTACTCTTACCGCCCATGTTCGGGCCGGTAATGATCAGCATTCTTCTCTGCGGCGACAGGCTCAGCGGGTTGGCGATGAACGGTTCGTTCAGCACCTGCTCAACGACCGGGTGACGGCCTTCCGTAATGCGAATGCCGGGCTTGTCGGTAAAGGTCGGGCAGGTATAGTTCAGCGTTTCAGCCCGTTCTGCCAGGTTCACCAGCACGTCCAGCTCCGCCAGCGCGCTGGCGCTGAGCTGCAGGTCAGCCAGGTGTGGCATCAGCATGTCGAACAGCTCGTCATACAGCTGTTTTTCCAGCGCCAGGGCTTTACCTTTCGAGGTGAGTACTTTGTCCTCGTACTCTTTCAGCTCGGGAATGATGTAACGCTCGGCGTTTTTCAAGGTCTGACGACGTACGTAGTGAATCGGCGCCAGATGGCTTTGCCCGCGGCTGATCTGAATGTAGTAACCGTGTACCGCGTTATACCCCACTTTCAGCGTGTCGAGCCCAAGACGCTCGCGTTCGCGAATTTCCAGCTTATCGAGATAGTCCGTCGCGCCGTCGGCCAGCGCGCGCCATTCGTCCAGCTCCTCGTTGTAGCCTGGAGCAATCACGCCGCCATCGCGCACCAGAACCGGAGGGGCATCAATAATGGCGCGCTCCAGCAGCTCGCGAAGCTCGGTGAATTCGCCCATCGTTTCACGGAGTTTCTGCACCGGCGCGCTGTCAACGTCGCTCAGCTGCGCACGCAGTTCCGGCAGCTGCTGGAAAGCATGACGCATCCGCGCGAGGTCACGCGGGCGCGCGGTGCGCAATGCCAGACGGGCAAGAATACGTTCCAGATCGCCCACCTGACGCAGGACCGGCTGCAGCTCGGTGTAGCGATCCTGCAACGCAGCAATCGTCTGCTGGCGGCAAACCAGCGTATCGGTATCGCGAATCGGCATATGCAGCCAGCGTTTCAGCATGCGGCTGCCCATCGGCGTCACCGTGCTGTCGAGCACCGACGCGAGCGTGTTTTCAACGCCACCTGCCAGGTTCTGGGTGATCTCCAGGTTACGGCGCGTGGCGGCATCCATGATGATGCTGTCCTGCTGGCGCTCCATGGTGATAGAACGGATATGCGGCAGGGCGGTGCGCTGGGTGTCTTTCACGTACTGCAGCAGGCAACCAGCGGCACACAGCCCGCGCGGAGCATTTTCCACGCCAAAGCCAATCAGATCGCGGGTACCGAACTGCAGGTTCAGCTGCTGGCGCGCGGTATCAATTTCAAATTCCCACAGCGGGCGACGGCGCAATCCGCGACGGCCTTCAATCAGCGCCATTTCGGCGAAGTCTTCGGCGTAGAGCAGCTCTGCCGGGTTGGTGCGCTGCAGTTCGGCAGCCATCGTTTCGCGGTCAGCCGGCTCACTCAGTCGAAAACGTCCGGAGCTGATGTCCAGCGTGGCGTAGCCAAACCCTTTGCCGTCCTGCCACAGCGCTGCCAGCAGGTTATCCTGGCGCTCCTGAAGCAGGGCTTCATCACTGATGGTGCCTGGCGTGACGATGCGCACGACTTTGCGCTCAACCGGGCCTTTCGAGGTTGCCGGATCGCCGATTTGTTCGCAGATGGCAACGGACTCACCCTGATTCACCAGCTTGGCCAAATAGTTTTCAACCGCGTGGTGCGGGATACCGGCCATCGGGATGGGCTCGCCTGCGGATGCGCCACGTTTGGTTAGCGAGATGTCGAGCAACTGCGACGCACGTTTAGCATCGTCATAAAACAGCTCGTAAAAATCGCCCATGCGGTAAAACAGCAGGATTTCCGGATGCTGTGCCTTCAGCTTCAGGTACTGCTGCATCATCGGCGTATGTGCGTCGAAATTGTCGATTGTGCTCATGGAGTTATGATGTCCATTTCTTTGAAAATAAACCGTTTTGAGCGGCTCAGTGGCCGTTTGTTCGTTCTATTGTCGCATGAAAAAAAGGTACGGCGCAGAAAAATGTGGCGGCTTTACGAGGCGCCTTCAGACATTAACTCAATGACGATTTTTCCATGCTCAACGCCCACCCTGACCTGGGAGTTGGTGGTAAAGCCCGCCTTTTCAAGCCAGTCTCCTTTTAAGCTCAGCGCCGCATGCACGCTGTATCGCTTTGGTATCTTCGTTTTTCGATCCTCGTGACGTTTTCTGAAATATCCCACTTTTAAATGGCGGTAGGGTTTGCCGATCGCGATCTCTTTCATAGGGTCTCCAGACTATACGGACAACGGTCATTCCTGATGCCTGTATAAAATACCAGTGATTTTCAGGAGGTGCAGGGTTAATAGTGGAATCAGGCTTCAGAAAACGGAATGCAACACCTGAAATCCACAGTTTTAAAGTGTATTATTGATGCATCTTATTATTTGGTAAGTCGCTATGACCGGTAAACGCATATCACGTGAAAAAGAGACCATCGCGAAAATGATCGCGTTGTACGCAAAGCAGTGTCCACAGGCTTCTCAGGAAGCGGGGCATTATCAGGCGCTCAACGCGTATGCTGATAAGCGCCTGGATAAGTGCGTTTTTGGTGAAGAAAAGCCCGCCTGTAAACAATGCCCGGTGCACTGCTACCAGCCTGCCAGACGTGAAGAGATGAAGCAGATTATGCGCTGGGCAGGCCCGCGTATGTTATGGCGTCACCCCATTCTGACCGTCCGCCATCTGATGGATGACCGTCGTCCGGTGCCGGAACTGCCGGAGAAGTATCGCCCGAAAAAGTGAACCGATCAGCTTCGTAGCGGGCGGCAAATCACATTCAGGGCCAGCGCGCTGCAGAGTGGAAAGAGCGCCAGCAGCAGCCACGGGTAAATCGCCTGCGTTGAAGGCACCAGCGCGCGATCCAGCAGGCTGCCAAATAATAAGTTTCCAGCCAGTACTGCAATGCCTCCGGCGGTGGAGAGTGCGCCATAGTGCGCGCCCAGCGTGGATTCATCGGCGAACCGCGGAATGAGATCTTTTGCCGAGGGCACCAGCAGCATCTGCCCCAGCGTCAGCAGCGTGACAAACGAGACCGAGGGCAGAAGCCGCAGCCAGCCCTCAGGCGGTTCTGTTGCCGCAAACATTGCCACGCTCACAAAGGCGGCGGAAAGCAGCAAAAAGCCCACCGGAAGAATGTTCACCGCGCCCACGCGTCGGGCGAAACGCGCCAGCGGCAGCTGTAAGGTAATGATCAGAACGGAGGCCAGCATAAAAAGCGGGCCGAGATCTTTCTCGTTACCGCCGGAGCGCTGGATCTCCACCGGCAGCGCCAGATAGAGCTGGTTATAGCTTAACAGCCAGGAGCTGTAGGCAATGATAAAGGCGACAAAGCGCGGCTGGCGGAACGTCGTCCACCAGGGCACTATTTTTATCTTCTGTGAACGTTGCCCGGCAGCAGGCAGACAGAAGTAAAGCACCACTAGCGCAATGATAAAGACGCCTGCCCCCGCCAGCGCCACCTGGCGGAAGCCAAGCCCCGTTAGCAGAGCGCCAGCAACCGGGCCCAGTACCGCGCCGAGCTCCCCGCAGACGGCAAAGAGCGCAAACCACTCCGCCCGGCTTCGTTTCCCTTTCGCCTCGCTGTGGGTACCCGCTTTCGCCAGCAGAGCCTCAATTGAGGGAGAAAATAGCGCGCCGCCGACGCCCGTCAGACACGCGCCCAGAATAATCGGCCACAGCGATCCCCCGAAGGCCAGCAGCAGATAGCCTGAAACACGAACTATACAGCCGCTGAGGATGATGACTTTCGCGCCAAACCGGTCCGAGAGCGCACCGCCAACGATAAACATCCCCTGCTGCGAGAACGTGCGCAGGCCCAGGATCAGCCCGATGAGCCCGCCGGAGAGCAGCATGTCGTCGCGCAGAAATATCGCCAGGAAGGGAACGACGGCGTAAAACCCAATGTTAAAAACAAACTGGCTACCCAGTAAAACGGGCGGCCAGAGCGTGGTGGCGGGGCGAAGGGACATTGTCGATCACTCGTCCCTAAACGATAAAGTGAATGTGCTTTTTGCCATGAAACGGCGAGATCTCAATTTTGGTTTTGACCCGAAAGACATCCCAGAGCAACGACTCGGATAAGATGTCCTGCGGCGTTCCGGTCGCCACAATTTGCCCTTTCTGCATCACAATCAGCGAGTCGCAGAACATTGAAGCGTGGTTGAGATCGTGGATGGCGACGATACTGGTAACGGGTAATTGGCTGATCAACTGCATCAACTGCATCTGATGATGGATATCCAGGTGGTTGGTCGGTTCATCCAGCAGGATTTCGGTTGGCGTTTGCGCCAGCGCGCGGGCAATATGCACCCGCTGACGCTCGCCGCCGGACAGGCTCAGCCAGCCCTGCTCGCTGCGGTCCAGCATATCGACACGCTGCAGAGCCGCGGTGACGGTGTCGTCATCCTGCGCGCTCCAGTTAGAAAAAGGGGAGTGGTGCGGAATACGTCCAAGTTTGACCACGTCGCGCACGCGCATGTTGGCGTCGGTCATCCCGTGCTGCTCAACGAACGCCACACGGCGGGCAAGCTGCTTTTTGGCGATGCGGGAAATGTCCTGCCCGTCCAGGGTCACGCTGCCCGCATCCGGGCGACGCAGGCCTGCCAGGATACGCAAAAGGGACGATTTGCCGCAGCCGTTAGGACCAAGCAAACCCACCGTTTCGCCGCGTGAAACCTTCAGCGAGACACCATTGACGATAACTTTTTTGCCTACCTTCCAGGTAATATTTTCAGCGCAGATACTCATCACTTATTCCTTGAACGGTAGATAATCACGGCAAAGAAAGGTACGCCCACCAGCGCGGTGACCACGCCGACGGGCAGGCTTTGCGGCGCAATCAGCATCCGCGAGGCGATATCGGCCAGCACCATCAGGATCGCCCCCGCCAGCGCGCTGGCAATCAGCAGCGTGCGGTGCAGCGGCCCGAACAGGAAGCGCATAACGTGCGGCACCACCAGCCCTACAAAGCCGATTGAGCCCGCCATGCTGACGATGGTCGCGGTGATCAGGGCCGTGGTGGTAAACAGGGCAAGACGCACCCAGGGCACGGCAATGCCTAAGGAGGCTGCCGCGTCATCACCAAAGGTAAAGGCGTCCAGCGCCCGGGAATAGTAGAGGCAGACGGCAAGGCCCGCCAGCACGACAACCAGCGCCAGCTGGAATTCCGGCCAACGCACGCCGCTAAAGCTGCCCAGCAGCCAGAACATCACGTCGCGCGCCTGCTGCGCGCTGGCGGAGGTGCTGATGGTGTAAGCGGTAATGGCGTTGAAAAGCTGAGATGCAGCAACGCCTGCCAGAATGGTGCGTTCATTGCCGCCGCGCGCGCCGTTCGTCAGAAAGGCGACAAACGCAAAGGCGGCGAACGCCCCGGCAAACGCCCCCGCAGAGAGCGACACCGCGCCGGTGCCGATGCCCAGGACGACGACCGACACCGCCCCGGTTGAGGCACCTGCCGACACGCCGAGCACGTAAGGTTCCGCCAGCGCGTTCTTCAGCAGGCTTTGCAGCACGGCACCGCAGATGGCTAAACCGGCCCCGCAGCAGGCCGCCACCAGCGCGCGGCTCAGGCGAAAGTCCCAGATCACGCTCTCATAGATGCGGTTGAGCGGAACGTCGGTCAGCCCCAGCTTATTACCAATAGCGTAAAAGACGTTGGACAGCGGAATCGACAGCTCGCCGACGCTGACACCAAGAGCAATCACTAAAAACAGCAGGACAACGGCAAGCAGAGCGGATGTGGTCAGGATCAGGCCCTGGCGGGCCTGAAGTACGGCTGCCGTCATCAGTTCAGCCCCAGTTTTCTGAGCTGTTCACCCACCTGTTCAGCACCGTAAATCGTACGAATCGTCGGGTTCATCGCCTGACCGTCCATCACCACGATATGGCCTTTTTTGACGGCATCAAGCTGGCTCACGGCAGGATCGCTTTTCAGGAATTTGATTTTCTCATCCGCGTTATCCAGCGCCCAGCGGTTGCGGTCCAGACTGGAGACGACAATCACATCAGGGTTCGCGGCAATAATACTTTCCCAGCCGACGGTCGGCCATTCGGTCTCAGCGGTAATGGCGTTATGGCCACCCAGCACGTTAGCAATAAAACCGGAGGCGCTGTTTTTCCCGCCGACATAGGCATCTGCCGAAGGCGAGGCGCTTGAGAACCAGAAAACAAACGAGAGATCTTTTTTGTTTTTACCAAATTCCTGACGCAGGTCGGCCTCACGTTTTTTGAAATCAGCGATAACGGCCTGGCCGCGCGCTTCAACGTTGAAAATCTTCGCGAAATCTTCAATCTCTTTATAAAGGTACGTCATATCCCACAGCGTCTGGCGGCTGCCGTACATATCGCCTGCCGCTTTTTTGGTGGCGCACATGCCTGGAGATAAATAGCTGTTCACGCCGACGGTAGCCAGATCTTCACGTTTTGCGACCTTACTTTCCGGCCCAAGCAGTAGCGGCAGCTGTGCAGGAACAAAATCGGGGTTTTGCGCAAGGATGGATTCAAGAGTCGGAATTTCGACGGTCAGGGTTTTGATTTTTGCATTCTGCTCAGCCAGCTGCGGCAGCACCTTGGTCGGCCAGAAGGCGCTGGCTTTGACCTTATCTTCCAGCCCCAGCAGGAGCAAAATTTCCACGGTGTTCTGACCGAGGGCCACGACGCGTTCCGGCGCTTTAGTGAATGTCTCTTTAAAGCCACAGTTTTCAATCGTCAGAGGATATGTGGTTGCCAGAGCAGAACTGACCGACGCAATCGCCAGGCCTAACGCGCAGATGACCTTCTTCATGAAACGCTACCCTTCATTAATATTATTTTTGATGCAAATGAAACGCATTATTAAGGCGGAATTTTATACAGAGGAAAATATATTGTGTCAATGAGGGACAATTGCGCAGGGTGACGAAAAGCGGCGCCATAAGCGGCGCCGGAATGACGGGTTAAAGCAGGCTCTCTTTATCGATTCCCAGACGCTTCATGCGAGAGAGCAGGGTAGTTCGTTTCAGCCCCAGCCGCTGAGCTGCGCCCTTCGGTCCGGCTACCACGCCGTTGGTCTCTTTCAGTACGCGCATAATGAGCTGATATTCATCTTCGCCTTCCTGCGCGACTTCTGCCGACAGCGTGGGGGCTTCCTGAAGGGAGACTTCAGGCAAAGAGAGCTGAAGGACGTTCCCGCGCGTCAGCAGTACCGCGCGCTCAATGACGTTTTCCAGCTCGCGCACGTTGCCGGGCCACTCCATCGACGAGAGGGTACGTAGCGTTTCGGCAGGAATACTGTCGATATTCCTCCCCATCCGGCGGGCAATCTTCGCGGTAAAGGCCTTCACCAGCAGCGGAATATCTTCCGGGCGCTCGCGCAGCGGCGGCAGGCAGATCGGAAAGACGTTCAGGCGATAGTAGAGATCGCTGCGAAACTCGCGGTCGGCGACCATCTTTTTCAGGTCGCGGTTGGTGGCGGCAATCAGCCGCACGTCGGTCTGGATCAGCTTGTTGCTGCCGAGGCGCTCAAACTCCTGCTCCTGCAAAACGCGCAGCAGCTTGGGCTGCAGCTCCAGCGGCATATCGCCCACTTCGTCGAGGAACAAGGAGCTTTTATCCGCCAGTTCAAAACGGCCCAGCCGCTGGCTGCTGGCGCCGGTAAAGGCGCCGCGCTCGTGGCCGAAGAGGTCACTTTCCAGCAGACCCGCGGGCATCGCCGCGCAGTTCATCTTCACCATCCGCCGGCTGTTGCGGTTGCTCAGGTTATGAATGGCGCGGGCTATCAGTTCTTTACCGGTGCCGGTTTCACCGAGGATCAGCACCGTGCTGTCGCTCTGGGCCACCATTTCCACCTGCTTGAGGACGCTGTACATGGCATCGCTGCGCCCGATGATTTCGCCAAACTCGCTGTCCACGTTGTTGAGCTGTTCGGTCAGGGCCAGGTTTTCGTCCACCAGCCGCTCTTTCAGGCGGTGGATCTCCTGATAGGCGAGGGCGTTATCCAGCGCGATGGAAATACGCTCGGCGATCTGGCGCAGCAGCTTCAGGTTGGCGGTGGTAAACACGGCTTCATCGCACTGCGCCAGTTTGAGCACCCCAAGCATGGTGCTGCCGGACATCAGCGGCAGCAGGCACAGGGTCTGAATTTTGTTGCCCCAGGTGTTAAACAGCATCCGCTCGTACGGCGCCACCGGGTCCTGCTCGCTGAGATTCAGCAGCAGGATCTCTTTGCTTTTAAATACCCGCTCAGAAAGGGTGCCCGCTTCGTCCACCTCGCTCTGCTCGTGCGCTGGGTTGGCCTCATCAAGATAGTGGGTGGAGTAGATGTTCAGCTTGCCTTTGCGGTTCCCGCGTAGCGCGATGCTGATGGCGTCGATCCTGAAATAGTGGTGGATCTCCTTGGCGACTTCGCTGACCAGCTCGTCCATGTCGAGTCTTGAGAGTACGGCGTTGGTGATGGCGACCAGAATACGGAAGTTATCGCGCTCGCGGCTCAGCAGGTCGTAATCCACGTTATTGGTGACGCGGCTTTGGATCTGCTCCGCGACGACGGCCACAATCTGGGCAAAGGTGTTCAGCCGCTCGTACTCCGCCTCGCTCCAGGGCTGGTCGGTATTGCGGATAAACTCGCAGCCGCCAAAAATATGGCCCTCCGCCGCCAGCGGCAGCATGCCGTAATGACCGAAAGGCTGATAGAGATTGCTCTCTGCCAGCCGCGGCCATGCCATCCGAAACTCTTCAAAATTGCAGTGCAGCACTTCAGGCCGGGAGAGAATGCGGCGCACCGGGCCGTGCGCGAGGTACGTTTCGTCTTCGCATTCAAACGTTTTGCCATTCTCGCGCGTGGAATAGTAGCTCGCGCGGTGCGTTCCACTATGCCAGAGCACAATCGCCGCGCTGTCCGCCAGCGCTGATTGCCTGACCAGCCGCGTCAGGGCATCGCTCAGCGCGCCGAGATCGGGCTGTTGTAAAAGTGTGCGCGTGATGTCAAATAGGCCCTGCTGTCCAAGATCGCTCATCGGTGTATACGGCATTATTGCTTTCCACTAGAAACTGGCAAAAAAGAGACTTCACTGCTGACCGCTTATGGCGCGGTTCTAGCAAATTCGGGGTAACGGCTCAGCGTGCGGCAGATCCAGCGTGCGCTTCACGCCATAAAGTCCGGTCAGGCGCACCCCTTTGCGCTCAACCACGTCGCCAATGATGGCCGCGTCTTTCCCTAAGGGATGCGCTCTCAGCTGTTCAAGTACGGCTTCCGCCGCCGAACGTTCCACGCCGATCGCCAGCTTGCCCTCGTTGGCAAAGTTTAGCGGGTCAAGCCCTAAAAGCTCACACAGCCCCCGCACGGCAGGCTTAACGGGCAGGTCGCGCTCGCTCAGTTCAATCCCGCACCCGCTGCTTGCGGCGAACTCGTGGACAACGGCATTCACCCCGCCCCGGGTAGCGTCGCGCAGGGCTTTGACGCCCGGGATGTCGCGCAGCGTCTGGATAAGCGGGGTGAGCACCGCGCAGTCGCTGCGAAGCTCGCCGTCCAGCCCTAAGCCTTCGCGCAGGTTCAGGATGGTTGCCCCGTGGCAGCCCAGCGTTCCGCTGACAATCAGCACGTCGCCCACCGAAAGCTGCTGCGCGCCCCAGTGAACGTCGGCGGGGATCGCCCCCATTCCGGCGGTGTTGATGAAGAGCTTATCCGCCGCGCCGCGCTGGACCACTTTGGTATCCCCGGTGACGATAGCGATCCCCGCCTCGCGGGCGGTGTGCGCCATGCTGTTGACCACTGCCGCAAGCGTCTCCATCGGTAATCCTTCTTCGAGGATAAATCCGCAGGAGAGGTAGCGCGGAATAGCGCCGCTGACGGCCACGTCGTTGGCCGTACCGCAGACGGCGAGTTTGCCAATATCGCCGCCCGGGAAGAATAGCGGGTCAATCACGTAGCTGTCGGTGGAGAACGCCAGCCGGTCGCCGTGTGCGGTGAGGGTTGAGAGCGCGATGCGCGCCTGATCCTCCTGCTCGGCGAGCCAGGGGTTATTAAAGGCCTCCATAAACAGCCGGTTAATCAGCTGCTGCATCGCCTGTCCACCGCTTCCGTGCGCCATTTCCACCGTGTTCATGCTTCACACTCCTGGTTGCGATACTGATACCACGCGGCGCATGCCCCTTCAGAGGAGACCATCAGCGCGCCAAACGCGGTTTGCGGGTTACAGGTGTTGCCAAATAGCGGGCAGTGATGAGGTTTGCATTTGCCGGTAAGCACCTCGCCGCAGCGGGACCGGGGATCGTCGCACACCTGCTGCGGCTGAGGGCGGAAGTGCGCTTCGGCATCAAATTCGCGATAGGCAGGCGTCAGGCGCACGCCGGATTCCGCAATCAGCCCCAGCCCGCGCCACTCGCTGTCGCCCTCAACGCTAAACACGTCGGCAATCGCCTGCTGCGCCCGTTCATTTCCCGCATCGGGCACCACGCGGCGGTACTGATTTTCAACCGCGCTCAGGGACGCTATTTTCTGCTCAACCAGCATGGCTACGCCTTGCAGTAGATCAAGCGGTTCGAAACCAGCCACCACTAACGGACGATTGTACTGCTCAGCGATAAAACCGTAGGCGTCTGTGCCAATTACCATGCTGACGTGGCCCGGTGCCAGAAACGCATCGATGCCGTTGTCCGGCTCTTCGAGCAGGCTGCGCAGCGTGGGAATGAGCGTAATATGCTGGCAGAAAAAGAAAAAGTTAGTGACGTTGCGCGCTTTCGCCTGCTGCAGCGTGATGGCCGTAGCGGGCATGGTGGTTTCAAAACCCAGCCCGAAAAAGACGACCTTGCGCTCAGGGTTAGCCTCTGCCAGCGTCAGGGCATCCATCGGCGAGTAAACGATCCGCACGTCCGCGCCGCGCGCCTTCGCCTGCAACAGCGAGCCGTTTTTCCCCGGCACGCGCATCGCGTCGCCAAAGGTGCAGAAAATGACGTCGGGCTGGCCGGCAATTTCGATGCAGCTGTCGATACGCCCCATCGGCAAAACGCACACCGGGCAGCCGGGGCCGTGAATAAACTCGATGTTCTCCGGCAGCAGCTGGTCGAGGCCAAACTTGAAGATGGCGTGCGTGTGCCCTCCGCACACCTCCATGATCCGCAGCGGCCTTTCGTTCGTGTAGTCCAGCAGCGCCGCGCGCGTTTTCAGATGTCCGATAAGCTGCATCACCTGTTCTGGCACGCGGTATTCATCAACGTAACGCATGTGCTATCGCTCCTCGCCGTACAGCAGCGCGCCCACGTCCGGCTCCACGTCAAACATGTTTTGCAGCGCGTCCAGCGTGTCGCGGGCTTCCGCTTCGTTAATCACGCTCATCGCAAACCCCACGTGGACCAGCACCCACTGGCCGAGGCGCGACGCGCCCGTCTCATCGGTGCTGCCCACCAGCGTCAGGTCGACGTCGCGCAGGATGCCGCAAACCTCCACTTTAGCCTGATTGCCGTCGAGGGAATGGATTTGTCCCGGTACGCCTATGCACATCGTTCGCTCTCCAGCCAGTCCAGCCATGCGTCCATGCCGTCGCCGCGCGTGGCGGAAACCAGCAGGATGTGAATGTCCGGGTTCACCTCGCGGGCATAGGCAAGGCACTTATCCACGTCGAAGTTCAGGTACGGCAGCAGATCGACTTTGTTCAGCAGCATGAGGGAGGCGGCGGCGAACATGTGCGGGTACTTCAGCGGCTTGTCCTCCCCTTCGGTCACGGAGAGCACCGCCACTTTATGCCGTTCGCCGAGGTCGAAGCTTGCCGGGCATACCAGGTTACCGACGTTTTCGATAAACAGGATGCCGTTATCCGCCAGCGGCAGGCGAGGGGCGGCGTCGGCAATCATCTGCGCATCCAGGTGGCAGCCCTTGCCGGTGTTAACCTGAATGGCGGGCGTCCCGGTTTCGCGGATGCGCGCTGCGTCGTTAACGGTTTGTTGATCGCCTTCGATCACCGCGCAGGAGATGCGTTGGTTCAGCCGTTTGAGGGTTTCGGTCAGCAGGGTGGTTTTACCGGAGCCGGGGCTGGAGACCAGGTTCAGCACCAGCAGTTGACGCGCGGCAAAGCGGGCGCGGTTGCGGGCGGCGATCTGGTTATTTTTGTCCAGCACGTCGATCTCCACCTCCAGCATCTGGCGCTGGCTCATTCCCGGCGCGTGGGTCCCCGCTTCGCCGTGGCCGTAATGCAGATCGCCCGCGTCGGAACGTTGCGGTGCAAAGGTGATGCCGGTCAGGGCCGCCGCAGGACGCGGGGCAGGGGAAAAGGGCGCGGAGCGAAACGCGGAGTGGGGACGGTGTTCATCCCCTTCTATATACAGGTTGCCTTCGGCGCAACCGCAGGTGCTACACATACATTACTCCTTCTCGATTTCGAGGCGTTGGATCTGCATACCGTCATCCGCCACGATGCGAAGACCCGTGCTCTGACACTGCGGGCAGCGCTGAACCTTTGATGAGAGCAGGGTGACGTACTGCTGGCACTGCTCGCACCAGCACTCCGCCTGCTGCTCGTCGATATGCAGCGCGCAGCCTTCCGCCAGCGTGCCGCGGCACACCAGTTCAAAACAAAAGTTCAGGGCGCTGGTCTCGACGCAGGAAAACGCCCCGATCTTCAGCCAGACGCCGGTGACGCGCTTCGCGTGGTTTTGCACTGCCTGCTGTTCGATAAGTTCCAGAGCCCGCTGGCAGAGGGTGATTTCGTGCATGACGCCTCCTCAATGATTTGCGCCAGTAAATGCAATAACGGTGCCAGCTTGATTTGCGTTACGGCGTGACGATGTCAGCGCTGTCGAAATGACACGTCGACACGGCGGCGTTGACAGTGTCTTTTTTGATAAAAATTATTCAAATCAACAAATTAAAAACTGGCACGGAATCTGCTTAACAGCCGCTATCTCCATTAACCGGATACCTTCTATGACTATTTGGGAAATTAGCGAAAAAGCGGATTACATCGCGCAGCGCCACCAGCAGCTTCAGGATCAGTGGCACCTCTACTGTAACTCTCTGGTTCAGGGGATTACCCTGTCAAAAGCCCGACTGCATCATGCGATGAGCTGTGCGGCGCAGGGGGATATGCGCTTTGTCCTGTTCGGTCATTTCACGGTCTTTGTGACCCTGGCAGACAGCTTTAACAGCCACACCATCGAGTACTACGTTGAGAATAAAGAGGGTGAAAAACAACGTATTGCGCAGGCGCAGCTGATGGCCGACGGCATGGTTGACGGCTACGTCAGCAACCGCGATCGCCAGCAGGTGCTTGAGCACTATCTGGAGAAAATCGCGCCGGTTTACAACGGTCTCTACGCCGCGGTTGAGCACGACTTGCCGGTCGACCTCAAACAGCTCGTCGTGGGAAAGGCCCCCGCAAATCTTGCCTGATAACCGAATGTCGAAAAGTGTCGATGAGACAGTTTTTCGTCGTCAAAAATGACCATCACCAGAGGATTGCCCGGTGAACCGTTTTGTAATTGCTGACTCGACGGTCTGTATTGGCTGTCGGACCTGTGAGGCGGCGTGTTCGGAAACGCACCGCCTGCACGGGCTGCAGTCCATGCCGCGCCTGCGCGTCATGCGTAATGAGAAAGAGTCTGCCCCGCAGCTCTGCCACCACTGTGAAGATGCCCCGTGCGCGGGCGTGTGTCCCGTCAATGCCATCACCCGCGTCGATGGCGCGGTCCAACTGAACGAAAGCCTGTGCGTGAGCTGCAAGCTGTGCGGCATCGCCTGCCCGTTCGGTGCCATTGAATTCTCCGGCAGCCGCCCGCTGCATATCCCGGCGAACGCCAATACCCCGAAAGCGCCGCCTGCGCCACCGGCTCCGGCACGCGTGAGCACGCTCCTGGACTGGGTGCCCGGCATCCGCGCTATTGCGGTGAAGTGCGACCTGTGCAGCTTTGACGAACAGGGCCCGGCCTGCGTGCGGACCTGCCCGACCAAAGCGCTGATCCTGGTTAACATCCGCGATATCGCCCGCACCAGCAGGCGCAAGCGCGAGCTGACCATTAATACCGACGTCGGCGATCTTTCGCTTCTGCAGGCGCTTAACGAGGGGGCGAAATGAACGCGATATTTATGATTAACAGCGCCGTGGCGTACTTTGCCGCTGCCGCCGCGCTGGCGCTGGTGTTCTCTTTCCATAAAACCCTGAGCGGCTGGATAGCCGGTATCGGCGGGGCGGTCGGCAGCCTGATGACGCTGGCGGCGGGCGGTGTCGTCCTGCTCGGCGGACAATCCGTGGATACACTCATGCCGCTGATTCGCCATACCGTGGCGATTACGCCGCTGAACGCCATCTGGCTGGTGACCTTTGGCCTGTGCGGGCTGTTTATCAGCCTGTTCAATATCGACTGGCACCGCCATCAGCAGACCAAAGCCAACGGCCTGCTGGTCAATCTGCTGATGGCCGCCGCGGTCTGCACGGTTATCGCCAGCAACCTCGGCGCGCTGGTGGTTATGGCGGAGATCATGGCGCTGTGTGGCGTGTTCCTGACCGGCTGCAGCGCCTCCGGCAAGCTGTGGTTTGCACTCGGACGCCTCGGCACGCTGCTGCTGGCGCTGGCCTGCTGGCTGGTGTGGCAGCGTTTCGGCACCCTGGACTTTGCCGCGCTTAACGGCCAGCCGCTGGGGAACGACGTCTGGCTGCTGGGCGCACTCGGCTTTGGCCTGCTGGCCGGGATTATCCCGCTGCACGGTTGGGTCCCCCAGGCGCACGCGAATGCCTCTGCGCCCGCCGCCGCGCTGTTTTCGACGGTGGTAATGAAGGTCGGTCTGTTCGGCATTTTGACGATTACCCTGACGGGCGGTCAGCCGCCGCTGTGGTGGGGGGTAGCGCTGCTGATTGCGGGGATGATCACCGCCTTTGTCGGCGGCCTGTACGCCCTGATGGAGCACAACATCCAGCGTCTGCTGGCCTATCACACCCTGGAAAACATCGGCATCATCCTGCTCGGCTTGGGCGCGGGCGTCACCGGGCTGGCGCTCAACCAACCGGCGCTGATTGCTGCCGGGTTTGTCGGCGGTCTGTATCACCTCGTCAACCATAGCCTGTTTAAAACCACTCTGTTTCTCGGCGCGGGCAGCGTCTGGTTCCGCACCGGCCATCGCGATATCGAAAAGCTCGGTGGGATTGGCAAAAAGATGCCGATGATTTCACTCGCCATGCTGGTGGGGCTGATGGCGATGGCCGCGCTGCCGCCGCTGAACGGCTTTGCCGGGGAGTGGGTGATCTATCAGTCCTTCTTCGCGCTCGGCCAGAGCGACGCGTTTATCGCGCGGCTGCTCGGCCCGCTGCTGGCGGTGGGCCTGGCGATTACCGGGGCGCTGGCGGTGATGTGCATGGCGAAAGTCTACGGCGTCACCTTCCTCGGCGCGCCGCGCACCCGTGAAGCGGAGAACGCCTGCTGCGCCCCGGTACTGATGGCCACCAGCGTGGTCGCGCTGGCGCTGTGCTGCATTGCGGGCGGGGTTGCCGCGCCGTGGCTGCTGCCGCTGCTGGGCCACGCCGTTCCGCTGCCGCTGGCGACGGCGCATACCGTTGTCTCCCAGCCGATGATGGCGCTGCTGCTGATCGCCGGGCCGCTCCTGCCGTTCGTGCTGATGCTGTTCTTCAGATGCGACCGTCTCGCCTCCCGCTCGCGCGGCGCGGCGTGGGCCTGCGGCTACCAACACGAGCCGTCGATGGTCATTACCGCCCACGGTTTTGCCATGCCGGTGAAGGAGAACTTCGCCGCCGTGCTGAAGCTGCGCCAGTGGCTTAACCCGCAGGGCTGGGTGCCGGGCTGGCAGAGTGCTGCCGTGCCCGTGCTGTTCCGCCGACTGGCGCTGATCGAGCTGGCGGTGCTGGTGGTGATTGTGATTTCACGAGGAGCCTGACATGAGTCTGTTACTGGCAATTCTTCAGGCGCTGGTGCTGTTCGCCGCCGCGCCGCTGCTGTCGGGCATCACGCGCGTGGCGCGCGCCCGAATGCACAACCGTCGCGGGCCCGGCGTGCTCCAGGAGTACCGCGATCTCTTCAAGCTGCTCTCCCGCCAGAGCGTCGCGCCGGATGCCGCGGGCTGGGTGTTCCGCCTGACGCCGTTCGTGATGGTCGGCGTGATGCTCACCATCGCCACCGCGCTGCCGGTGGTCACGGTAGGCTCGCCGCTGCCGGTGCTCGGCGATCTGATTACGCTCATCTATCTCTTCGCCATCGCGCGCTTCTTCTTTGCGATTGCGGGCCTGGACACCGGCAGCCCGTTTACCGGCATCGGCGCCAGCCGCGAGGCGATGCTCGGCGTGCTGGTTGAGCCGATCCTGCTGCTGGGGCTGTGGGTGGCCGCGCAGGTTGCAGGTTCGACCCACATCAGTTTTATCACCGACACCGTTTACCACTGGCCGGTGGCCCGCTCCATCCCGCTCGTGCTGGCACTCTGCGCCTGCGCGTTCGCCACGTTTATTGAGATGGGCAAGCTGCCGTTCGATCTCGCGGAAGCGGAGCAGGAGCTACAGGAAGGGCCGCTCACCGAGTACAGCGGCTACGGCTTCGCGGTGCTGAAGTGGGGCATCAGCCTTAAGCAATTGGTGGTGTTGCAGATGTTTGTGGGCGTTTTCTTCCCGTGGGGGCAGATGACGCACTTCTCTGCAGGCGGCCTGCTGCTGGCCGTGGTGGTGGCCGCCCTCAAGCTGCTGGTCGGCGCGCTGGTCATCGCCCTGTTTGAGAACAGCATGGCGCGCCTGCGTTTTGCGGCAACCTCGCGCATCACCTGGGCCGGTTTTGGTTTTGCATTTTTAGCGTTCGTCTCCTTGCTGGTGGCGTGATTAAAGAGAGTATTTATGTCTGAAGAAAAGAAAGGTCAGCAGTATCTCGCCGCGTTGCATCAGGCTTTCCCCGGCGTGGTGCTGGAGGAGTCCTGGCAAACCAAAGATCAGATCACCATTACCGTGAAGGTGAACTACCTGCCGGAAGTGGTGGAGTTTCTCTATTACCAGCAGGGCGGCTGGCTGTCGGTGCTGTTCGGTAACGACGAGCGTCAGCTGTGCGGTAACTACGCGGTGTACTACGTGATGTCGATGGAGCAGGGCGAGAAGTGCTGGCTCACCGTGCGCGTCGAGGTCGACCCGAATAAGCCGGAATACCCGTCCGTGACGCCGCGCGTTCCTGCCGCCGTCTGGGGTGAGCGCGAGGTGCGCGACATGTACGGCCTGGTGCCGGTCGGCCTGCCGGACGAGCGTCGTCTGGTGCTGCCGGACGACTGGCCGGATGAACTCTATCCGCTGCGTAAGGACAGCATGGATTACCGCCAGCGTCCGGCCCCGACCACCGACAGCGAAACCTACGAGTTCATCAACGAGCTGGGCAGCAAGAAGAACAACGTGGTGCCGATCGGCCCGCTGCACGTCACCTCCGACGAACCGGGCCACTTCCGCCTGTTCGTCGACGGCGAAAATATCATCGACGCCGACTACCGCCTGTTCTACGTCCACCGCGGCATGGAGAAGCTGGCGGAAACCCGCATGGGCTACAACGAGGTCACGTTCCTCTCTGACCGCGTGTGCGGCATCTGCGGCTTCGCCCATAGCACCGCCTACACCACCTCGGTGGAGAACGGCATGGGGATCGTGGTGCCGGAGCGCGCGCAGATGATCCGCGCCATTCTGCTGGAGGTGGAGCGCCTGCACTCGCACCTGCTGAACCTCGGCCTGGCGTGTCACTTCGTCGGCTTTGACTCCGGGTTTATGCAGTTCTTCCGCGTGCGCGAAGCGTCGATGAAGATGGCGGAGATCCTCACCGGGGCGCGTAAAACTTACGGCCTGAACCTGATCGGCGGGATCCGCCGCGACCTGCTGAAAGACGACATGATCAAGACCCGCCAGCTGGCGCAGCAGATGCGTCGCGACGTGCAGGATCTGGTGGACATGCTGCTCAGCACGCCAAACATCGAGCAGCGCACCGTCGGGATTGGTCGCCTCGATCCGGAAATTGCCCGCGACTTCAGCAATGTCGGCCCGATGGTGCGCGCCAGCGGCCACGCCCGCGACACCCGCGCCGATCACCCGTTCGTCGGCTACGGCCTGCTGCCGATGACCGTGCACAGCGAACAGGGCTGCGACGTTATTTCTCGCCTCAAGGTGCGTATCAACGAGGTCTACACCGCCCTGAACATGATTGACTTCGGCCTGGACAACCTGCCGGGCGGTCCGCTGATGGTGGAGGGCTTCACCTACATTCCAAACCGCTTTGCCCTCGGCTTTGCCGAAGCGCCGCGCGGGGACGACATCCACTGGAGCATGACCGGTGACAATCAGAAGCTCTACCGCTGGCGCTGTCGCGCGGCGACCTACGCCAACTGGCCTACCCTGCGCTATATGCTGCGCGGTAACACGGTCTCTGACGCCCCGCTGATCATCGGCAGCCTCGATCCGTGCTACTCCTGCACCGACCGCATGACGGTGGTGGACGTGCGCAAGAAGAAAAGCCAGGTGGTGCCGTACAAAGAGCTTGAGCGCTACAGCATCGAGCGCAAGAACTCGCCGCTGAAATAAGGACACGCCATGTTTACCTTTATCAAAAAAGTGATCAAAACCGGCGCGCAGACCAGCAGCTATCCGCTGGAGCCGATCCCGGTGGATAAAAACTTTCGCGGCAAGCCGGAGCACAACCCGCAGCAGTGCATCGGCTGCGCGGCCTGCGTCAACGCCTGCCCGTCGAACGCCTTAACGGTGGAAACGGATCTTAAAACCGGCGAGCTGGCCTGGCAGTTTAACCTCGGGCGCTGCATCTTCTGCGGCCGCTGCGAGGAGGTCTGCCCGACGGTCGCCATTCGACTTTCCCAGGAGTACGAGCTGGCGGTGTGGAAAAAAGAGGATTTTCTCCAGCAGTCGCGCTTCGCGCTGTGCAATTGCCGCGTCTGCAAGCGTCCGTTCGCCGTGCAAAAAGAGATCGACTACGCCATCGCGCTGCTGCAGCACAACGGCGACGCCCGCGCGGAGCATCACCGCGAAAGCTTCGAAACCTGCCCGGAGTGCAAACGTCAGAAGTGCCTGCTGCCGTCCAACCGCATTGATATTACCCGCCATATGAGAGAGGCCAACTGATGGAAAACTTACTCGGCCCGCGCGACGATAACGGCATTCCGGTGCCGCTGACGGTGGAGGAGTCCATCGCCAGCATGAAGGCGTCGCTACTGAAAAAAATCAAACGCTCGGCTTACGTCTACCGCGTGGACTGCGGCGGCTGCAACGGCTGTGAGATCGAGATCTTCGCCACCCTGTCGCCGCTATTTGACGCCGAGCGCTTCGGCATCAAAGTGGTACCGTCCCCGCGTCATGCGGACATTCTGCTGTTTACCGGGGCGGTGACCCGCGCCATGCGATCGCCCGCGCTGCGCGCCTGGCAGTCCGCGCCGGATCCGAAAATCTGCATCTCCTACGGCGCCTGCGGCAACAGCGGCGGCATCTTCCACGATCTTTACTGCGTCTGGGGCGGCACCGACAAAATCGTGCCGGTGGATGTCTATATTCCGGGCTGCCCGCCGACGCCCGCCGCCACGCTGTACGGCTTTGCGATGGCGCTCGGCCTGCTGGAGCAGAAGATCCACGCCCGCGCCCCTGGCGATATCGACAACCAGCCCGCGGCCATTCTGCATCCGGACATGGTGCAGCCGCTGCGCGTGAAGGTGGACCGCACGGCGCGCAGGCTGGCGGGCTATCGCTACGGGCGTCAGATTGCCGACGATTACCTGCGCCTGCTGAGCCAGGGCGACCATCAGGTGGCGCGCTGGCTGGAGGCGGAAAACGATCCGCGTCTCAATGAGATCGTGGCAAACCTGAACAGCATTGTGGATGAGGCGCGTATCCGATGAGTGAAACGGTGGTGTTCAGCCAGCTGAGCCGTAAGTTTATTGATGAGAACGATGCCACGCCGGATGCGGCGCAGCAGGTGGTCTATTACAGCCTGGCGATTGGGCACCACCTCGGGGTGATCGACTGTCTGGAGGCGGCGCTCAGCTGCCCGTGGACGGAATACCTGGCGTGGATCGCCACGCTGGAGGAGGGCAGCACCGCGCGGCGCAAGATGGAGGGCGTACCGAAGTATGGCGAGATCGTCATCGACGCCAACCATATCACGATGCTCGCCAACGCCTTTGACGCCGCGCTCGGCAGGCAAACCCCGGCGCAGCAGGCGTGGAGCAAAACGCTGCTCGGCATGCTGCACGATATTCATCAGGAGAGCGCCATCTACCTGATGGTGAGGAGATTACGTGACTGACGTTTTACTGTGTGTCGGCAACAGCATGATGGGCGACGACGGCGCGGGCCCGCTGCTGGCGGAGATGTGCGCCGCGAACCCGCAGGGCGACTGGGTGGTGATTGACGGCGGCAGCGCGCCGGAAAACGATGTAGTCGCCATTCGCGAGCTGAGTCCGGAGAGGCTGTTGATTGTCGATGCCACCGATATGGGGCTGAACCCGGGCGAAATCCGCCTGATTGATCCGGACGACATCGCCGAGATGTTTATGATGACCACCCACAATATGCCGCTGAACTACCTGGTCGATCAGATTAAAGACGACGTGGGCGAGGTGCTGTTTTTAGGGATCCAGCCGGACATAGTCGGGTTTTATTACCCGATGACGCCGCCGGTGAAAGATGCGGTGGAAGAGGTTTATTCGCGGCTGGCAGGGTGGGTTGGGGATGGAGGGTTTTCTCCGCTCTGAGCAGTGCCGGGTGGCGGCTACGCCTTACCCGGCCTACAAAACCGTAGGCCCGGTAAGCGCAGCGCCACCGGGCAACAGGCTACGCCAGATCCGCCCCGTTACTCGCAATCACCTTCTTATACCACCAGAACGACTTCTTGCGCTTTCTCTCCAGCGTGCCGTTCCCGGCGTCGTCGCGGTCAACGTACACAAACCCGTAGCGCTTGCTCATCTCGCCCGTTGAGGCCGACACCAGGTCGATGCAGCCCCAGGTGGTGTAGCCCATCAGCGGCACGCCGTCCTCAATCGCATCGCCCATCGCGCGGATATGCTCGCGCAGATAGCTGATGCGGTAGTCGTCGTTAATCTCGCCGTTTTCATCAACGACATCTTTCGCTCCCAGGCCGTTTTCCACCAGGAACAGCGGCTTCTGGTAGCGGTCGTACATCATGTTCATGGTGATACGCAGGCCGAGCGGATCGATGCCCCAGCCCCACTCGCTTACCTGAATATGCGGGTTACGCAGGGACTTCACGATGTTCGCCGCGCTGGTGTTGCCCGCGTTCATGTCCGCCGACGCGCAGCGCGAGGCGTAATAGCTGAACGAGACAAAATCGACGGTGTTTTTCAGCAGTTCGTCGTCGCCGGGATCTTTCACAATCACAACGCCTTTTTCGCGGAACACGCGGGCAGAGTAGGCCGGATAGCTGCCGCGCGCCTGCACGTCGATAAAGAACAGGTTCTCGCGGTCTTTTTCCAGCGCCATCCACACGTCTTCCGGCTTGCAGGAGTACGGGTAGAAGTTACCGCCCGCCAGCATGCAGCCGACCAGGTTTTCCGGGTTCACCTCGTGAGCAATTTTGGTCGCCAGAGCGCTCGCCACCAGTTCGTGGTGTGCGGCCTGGTATTTCACCTGATCCTCGTTTTCACCTTCCTCAAACACCAGCCCCGCGCCGGAGAACGGGCTGTGCAGCATGATGTTGATTTCGTTGAAGGTCAGCCAGTATTTCACCAGCCCGTTAAATTCCTCGAAGCAGGTGCGGGCGTAGCGGGCGAAGAAATCGACCATCTTACGGTTGCGCCAGGAGCCGTACTCCGTCACCAGGTGCATCGGCACGTCGAAGTGGCAGAGCGTTACCAGCGGCTCAATGTTGTACTTTTTACACTCCTCGAACACCTCGCGGTAGAAGGCGATGCCCTCTTTATTTGGCAGCGGCTCGTCGCCGTTCGGATAGAGGCGGCTCCAGGCAATCGAGGTGCGGAACACCGTAAAGCCCATCTCCGCCATCAGGGCGATGTCCTCTTTATAGCGATGGTAAAAATCAATCGCCTCGTGGCTCGGGTAAAACTCATCGTCACGCAGCGAAAAACGCTTTTCCTTACCCAGCTTCACCGCCAGGCGGTTCGCGCCGTGGGGGATCATATCGACCGTCGTCAGTCCTTTGCCGCCTTCACGGTAAGCACCTTCACTCTGGTTGGCGGCAAGCGCGCCGCCCCATAAAAATCCTTGTGGAAAAACAGACATTCTTACCTCGCTTTCAATTTATGCTTTTGCTGCGTTGTTCTGTACCGGTGCGGTCTGCAGGGCGCGCGCTTTTTCAGCCTCGTCTTCGACCGGAATATCCTCAAACCCTAACAGCAGGGTCAGAACAAATGACAGCACCACGGCCAGCCCCATTACGCCAAACACCCAGACGATGGTCATTGGGTTGGCCGGGTCGAAGAACTGCACGCTGGTAAACAGCCCCGGCGCCGCCATCGAGTGGCTGGCAAGGCCTGCCATACCCGCCACCGCGCCGCAGATAAAGCCGCTGATCAGGCTCGCAATCAGCGGACGCTTCAGGCGTACCGCTACGCCGTACAGGGCCGGTTCAGAGATCCCCGCCATGATGGCGGAGGCCGCCGCGGCCAGCGCCGTCTGGCGCAGTTCCGGGTTTTTCGTTTTCCATGCCACCGCCAGCGACGAGCCGCCGAGCGACAGGTTGGCGCCGATTTCTGACGGCATCACCATTCCTTCTTTGCCCGTTTCGGCAATGGTCTGAATGATTGTCGGCGTAAACACGCGGTGCATCCCGGTCATCACAAGCAGCGGCCACAGTGCGCCCATGATGGCGACGGAGAGCCAGCCCAGGTAGCCGTGAATGGTGTAAACCAGCGCGGAGATGGCGCTACCGATCCAGATCCCCAGCGGGCCAATCAGCACGATGGCGAGCGGGGCGGCAATCAGCACGATCAGCATCGGCTTGAGGAAGTTTTTGGTCACCGCCGGGGTGATGCGATCCACCCAGCGTTCGATATACGACAGGCACCAGGTCATCACCAGCGCCGGGATCACCGTATAGGTGTATTTCACCGCCGTCACCGGGATAAAGGCGAACTCAACGTGCTCGCCCTGCGCGGCTTTCGCCATCAGCTCGATAAAGCTCGGGTGCACCAGCACGCCCGCGATGGCAATCGCCAGCGACATGTTGGTTTTAAACTTCACCGCCGCCGAGGCCGCCACCATCAGCGGCAGGAAGAAGAACGCCCCGTCGCCAATGACCGTCAAAATGGTGAGCGTCGGCGCGCCTTTTTCCAGCACGCCAGTCATTTCGAGGATCATCGCCAGCAGCTTGACCATCGAACCGCCGATGATCGCCGGGATCAGCGGCGACATGGTGCCGATCAGCGCGTCGAGGATCCCGGCGCCAATGCGGCGTAACGTCAGCTTCTGCGGGCCTTCCGGTACCACGGGCTGCAGGTCAACGGGCAGCAGGCTCACTACTTCGCGGTACGCCTGTGAAACCGTGTTGCCAATAATCACCTGGCACTGGTTGTCGTTACGCACCACGCCAAGCACGCCGCTGATCCTTTTCAGGCGCGCAACGTCGGTAAGATTTTCGTCTTTCAGAACGAAACGCAGGCGCGTCATGCAGTGGGTGACGGCGACGATGTTCTCTTTGCCGCCCAGCGCGCTGATAACGTCGTTTGCCAGCGCAGCGTAGTTTTTGGCCATCGGATCTGTTCCTGTTATCGTTGTGTGAAATGTAGGAAACCGGTTCCACATAATCATCATGAGTTTCTTTTGTTGAAACAAGACCGTTTTTTGGACATTTTTTCTTTTCGTGATGAAGATCGCAGTGGGGTGTAGAAAGCGTGACGTCGTCGCTGCGACAATTTTTTCGCGGTGCAGTACACTGCCCGCATGAGTTTCGGATGGAAGAACAATATGACCACGATGCTGGAAGTGGCGAAGCGGGCAGGCGTATCGAAAGCGACGGTCTCCCGGGTGTTGTCGGGCAACGGCTACGTTAGTCAGGAGACCAAAGACCGGGTTTTTCAGGCCATTGAAGAGAGCGGCTATCGCCCGAACTTGCTGGCGCGAAACCTGGCGACCAAACGCACCCAGACGCTTGGGCTGGTAGTGACCAACACCCTGTATCACGGCGTCTACTTTAGCGAGCTGCTGTTTAACGCCGCGCGGATGACGGAAGAAAAAGGGCGGCAGCTGATCCTCGCCGACGGCAAGCACAGCGCCGAAGAAGAGCGCGAGGCGATCCAGTATCTGCTGGATATGCGCTGCGATGCGGTAATTATCTACCCGCGTTTTCTGAGCGTGGAAGAGCTGGACGAGCTCGTCGAGAAATGCGAGCAGCCGATTATGGTGCTTAACCGCCGCCTGCGGAAAAACAGCAGCCACAGCGTCTGGTCCGATCATAAAGCCTCGTGTCAGGACGCGGTGTCGCAGCTGATTGCGAAAGGGCACCGGGAGATTGCCTTTATCACCGGTTCGCTGGATTCCCCCACCGGGGTTGAGCGTCTTTCCGGTTACAGGGATGCGCTGGCGCAGCACGGTATTGCAGCGCGTGACGCGCTTATCGCCGAAGGGAAGTGGAACCCGGCCAGCGGCGCGGCGGCGGTCACTCAACTCCTCTCCCGCGGCGAACCGTTTACCGCGCTGGTGGCGAGCAACGACGATATGGCGATCGGTGCCATCAAGCAGCTGCACGACAGCGGCGTCGCCACCCCGGACGCGGTGTCCGTTATCGGCTTTGACGACGTGGCGATTGCGCCCTACATCGTGCCGTCGCTCTCCAGCGTGCGTATTCCGGTGACGGCGATGATCCAGGAGATCGTCAGTCGCCTGATTTTCATGCTCGACGGCGGAGAGTTCAAATATCAGCAAACCTTTTCTGGCGAGCTTGTCCTGCGCGACTCCGTTACCGATGGCCCGCACCGCTGACGTCGACATCTGTCATCGTCACTAATGACGATGACAGAAACGCTGCGTTTTTATTATTCTTAAAAATCAGTACGTTAAATATTGGCACGGTTTATGAATAGCTTCGCGCATAACAGTTATGCCGGAGAAGCAGATGAACCGTTTTATTATGGCCGATGCCAGCAAGTGCATTGGTTGCCGTACCTGTGAAGTGGCGTGCGTGGTTTCCCATCAGGCGGAGCAGGATTGCGCCTCTCTCACTCCCGATACCTTCCTGCCGCGCATTCACGTCATTAAAGGTGTGAATATTTCCACCGCCGCCATCTGTCGCCAGTGCGAAGATGCGCCGTGCGCGAACGTCTGCCCGAACGGGGCGATTAAGCGCGAGAAGGGCTTTGTGCACGTGATGCAGGAGCGCTGCATCGGCTGCAAAACCTGCGTGGTGGCCTGTCCGTATGGCGCGATGGAGGTGGTTGTCCGCCCGGTGGTGCGCAACAGCGGCATGGGGCTGAGCGTGCGGGCGGAGAAAGCCGAAGCCAATAAATGCGATCTTTGCTATCACCGCGAAGCCGGCCCGGCCTGTATGGAGGCCTGCCCGACGCACGCGCTGGTCTGCGTGGATCGTGACAAGCTTGAGCAGATGAGCGCAGAAAAACGCCGTCGCGCGGCGTTCGACACCTCGTCATCGCTGCTGTTTTAAGCTGCGATGAGCGTTAACGGCGTACTGCTTCGGGTGCGCGGCAAAGTGCAGGGCGTGGGGTTTCGGCCCTTCGTCTGGCAGCTGGCGCACCGGCTGAAGCTTGTGGGTGATGTCTGCAACGACGGAGAGGGTGTCCTGGTGCGTCTCGCGGGTAATGGGGGGGACTTTACCGCGAGGCTGCATCAGGACTGCCCACCGCTGGCGCGCATCGATCGCGTTGAAACGCAGCCGTTCACCTGGGCGGACATGCCTGAGGACTTTACCATCCGCCACAGCGAGCGCGGGGCGATGGATACGCAAATCGTGCCGGATGCCGCCACCTGCCCGGCGTGTCTGGCTGAAATGCGCGATCCCCGCGAGCGCCGCTATCGTTACCCGTTTATCAACTGCACCCACTGCGGGCCGCGGTTTACCATTATCCGCGCCATGCCGTACGACCGTCCGGCCACGTCGATGGCCGCATTCCCGCTCTGCGCGCCGTGCGAAACTGAGTACCGCAACCCGGCCGACCGCCGCTTTCACGCCCAGCCGGTGGCCTGCCCGGACTGCGGGCCGCAGCTGGAATGGCAAGCCGGAGACACTATTGCCACTCGCGAATCGGCCTTAAACGCGGCGGTGAAGAGGCTGAAAAACGGCGGGATCGTGGCGGTTAAAGGGCTGGGGGGATTTCATCTGGTCTGCGACGCGCTTAACCCGCAGGCAGTGGCGACGCTGCGGGCACGCAAGCAGCGCCCGACGAAGCCGCTGGCGGTGATGCTACCGGATGCGGACGATCTGCCGGAGACGATACAGACGCTGTTACGCTCGCCAGCGGCACCGATCGTGCTGACGCCGAAAGCTTCGCTTCCCGCGTTTCCCGAGGAAATTGCCCCAGGGCTCGACTGCGTAGGCGTGATGCTGCCCGCGAACCCGCTCCAGCATCTTTTGCTGATGGACTGCCGGCGCCCGCTGGTGATGACCTCCGGCAACCTCAGTGGCAGGCCGCCTGCCGTCACCAACGCGCAGGCGCTGGAGGATCTCAGCGGCATCGCGGACGGCTTCCTGCTGCACAACCGCGACATCCTGCAGCGCATGGATGATTCGGTGATGGATCGGGATGGCGCTATCCTGCGTCGCGCCCGGGGTTTTGTGCCCGATGCCGTCACGTTGCCCGCGGGTTTTGAGAATATCCCCGCCATGCTGTGCACCGGTGCAGAGATGAAAAACACCTTCTGCCTGGTGCGCGGCAACCAGGCGGTGGTGAGCCAGCACTTTGGCGATCTGAGCGACGAGGGCGTAGAGGCGCAGTGGCGCAGCGCGCTCTCGACGATGCAGGACATCTACGCTTTCCAGCCTGATAAGCTGGTGTGCGATGCCCATCCGGGGTATCGCGCGCACCGGTGGGCGCAGGAGCAGGCGCTGCTCGTCGAAACCGTGCTGCATCATCACGCTCACGCGGCGGCGTGCCTGGCGGAGAACGGCTGGCCGCTCGGCGGCGGAGACGCTATCGCTCTGACGCTGGACGGGATCGGCATGGGCGAGAACGGCGCGCTGTGGGGCGGAGAGTGCCTGCGGGTGAACTATCTCGACTGCGAACGGCTCGGCGGCCTGCCTGCCGTGGCGCTGCCGGGCGGCGATCTGGCGGCAAAGCAGCCGTGGCGTAATCTGCTCGCCCACTGCCTGGCGTTTGTCCCGGACTGGCAACGCTACCCGGAAACGCGAGCGGTTCAGCGCCACAGCTGGCCGCTGCTGGCAACGGCGATCCAGCGTGGCATCAACGCGCCGCAGGCGTCGTCCTGCGGTCGTTTGTTTGACGCGGTCGCCTGCGCGCTGGGCATTGACGCGCAGCGCTACGAAGGCGAGGCAGCGTGCAGGCTGGAGGCGCTGGCATCGCAGTGCGCGGGCGTTGACCATCCGGTGATTGTGGAAGCAAATAACCTTGCGCTGTTCTGGCAGCAGTGGCTGAACTGGCAGGCGGAGCCCTGCGAGCGCGCGTGGGCGTTTCACGACGCGCTGGCAAAAGGGCTGGCTCAGCTCGCCGCGCGCCATGCCCGACGCTTATCGATTTCGACAATCTGCTTCAGCGGCGGTGTGTTGCACAACCGCCTGCTGCGCGCGCGCCTGCGTCATTATCTTTCTGACTTTACGCTTCTTTTTCCTTCGCGCCTGCCCGCAGGTGACGGAGCGATCTCCTTCGGGCAGGCGGTGATTGCCGCTGCCCGGTCATGTTCAAAAAGGATTTAAAATGTTACGACTGTTACGCAACGAACCTCGCGCCGCGCTTCTGCTGCTGGCTCTGGTAATGGCAAACCTGCTGGCCTGGGGATGGGCATGGCACTCTTTTAGCGGCAGCACGGCGCTGATGGCCGCCAGCCTGCTGGCGTGGTGCTACGGGCTGCGCCATGCGGTGGATGCCGACCACATCGCGGCCATTGATACCGTGACGCGTAAGATGATGCAGCAAGGCAAACGCCCGTGCGGGGTGGGGGCGTGGTTCTCGCTGGGGCACTCCACCATCGTGGTGCTGGCCTCCATTGCCATCGCCGCCACCGCCACGGCGTTTCAGAAAAACATGGAATGGTTCCACGAAACCGGCAGCCTGATTGGCACTGCGGTATCCGCCACCTTCCTGCTGGCGATGGCGCTGGTGAATATGGTGATCCTGCGCGGCGTCTGGCGCAGTTTCCAGGCGCTGAAAAAGGGCCAGACGGTGCAGGGTGACGTCACGCTGCCTGCCCAGGGGGGCGTTATGAACTGGCTGTTCGGTAAAACCTTCCGCCTCGTCAATAAAAGCTGGCAGATGTATCTGGTGGGTTTCCTGTTTGGCCTCGGTTTCGACACGGCCACCGAAATTGGCGTGCTGGGGATCTCCGCCGCCAGCGCCTCCAGCGGGATGTCCGTGTGGTCAATCATGATCTTCCCGGCGCTCTTCGCCAGCGGCATGGCGCTGGTGGATACGCTCGATAACCTGCTGATGGTCGGTGCCTACGGCTGGGCGTTTGATAAACCGCAGCGCAAGCTCTACTACAACATGACCATCACCGGCACCTCCGTGGTGGTGGCGCTGTTTATCGGCGGGCTGGAAGCGCTGGGCCTGCTGATGGATAAATTTGCCCTCAGCGGCGGCATCTGGGATCTGATCGGCGCGGTAAATGACAACCTGGGCAACGCCGGGTTTGTGGTTGTCGGGCTGTTCGTTGCCTGCTGGCTCATCTCCATGGCCAACTATCGCTGGCGCGGCTACGACGCGCTGGTGGTGCGTTCCTGAACTCCCCACCCTGTTTTACCCGGCGGCGCTACGCTTGCGCGGGTCTGCATGTAGGCCGGGTAAGCGGAGCGCTACCCGGCAATACGAGGGTTAAGCTGGTAGCGATTTCAGCAGGGCGAAGGCCTCCTTCATCCGGTCTTCGCTGACGACAAAGGCGCGTATCTGACCGTCAGCATCGGTGCCGCGCGCCACCATGCCCTGCGGCGAAAGGGCAATCTGCCAGTCCAGATCCTGACGCTGCGTTTCACCTGCAAGATGCAGCGGCAATTCCGGCGTTTTGACCTTTACCAGCATGGCGGGTAATTTCAGCGGCTCGCTGCCACCGAGCAGGTTTTTTGCCAGATACATGGCGCTTAATTGTATCGGCTGCAGGAAGGGCAGCACCTGGCCGTTAATTTCCGCGCAGTCGCCCAGGGCATAAATATCCGGCCGCGTGGTTTGCAGGTAGCTATTTACCTTCACGCCGCGGTTTATTTCAGCCCCTGCGCGATGCGCCAGCGCGGTTTCCGGGCGCAGGCCCGTCGCGGCAACCACCGCATCCACTTCTACGCTGCGGCTTCGGTCGAGCGTGGCACGGATACCGCCTTCGGTTTTGCTCAGGCTTTGTAGCTGCGATTTCAGCAGCAGATGCACGCCCATATCGGTCAGACGATGCTGTAAGCGACTGCTTACTTCTGCCGGCATCAGCGCCGACAGAATGCTCGCTGCGTGGTCAACCAGGGTCACGGATTTTCCCGCCCGACAGAAGTCCATCGCCAGCTCGGTGCCGATCAGCCCGCCGCCGACAATCATCACTCTGGCGGCATCGCGTAGCCGGGTTTCGCTGGCCTGATACTCCTGCTGGCTGTTGAGGGTAATCATCAGCTCGCGGCCTTCAACCGGCGGCACAAACGCAGATGCCCCGGTCGCCAGCACCAGCCTGTCGTACTGCCAGGTTTTCTCTTTCGCTTTTACCACGTGGGCGTCGGCATCGATATCGGTGACCCAGGTGTACGGAAACAGACGCAGGTTGAACTGCTCCGCGAACTCCCCCGCCGTCTGGCGGGTGAGGTCATCGGCGCGCTGATTCTGGCTAATGACGTGGCTTAAATCAGGCTTGTTGTACTCGTCCATGCTGTCGGCGGCGATCAGCGTCAACGGCACGTTTGCATCCTGTTTGCGGATATTTTTCACCAGCTGGCGGGCAGCAAAGCCCGAGCCGATGATAACGATGCCGTTGCTCATTTTGCCTCCGTTGCCAGTTCATCAAAGACGTCTTTGCCGAGGGAGCATTCCGGGCAGAGGAAGTTGTCCGGCACCTCGCTCCACGGCGTGCCCGGGGCAACATCCTGCAGCGGTTCGCCAAGCTCAGGATCGTAGATCCACTGGCAGACGCTGCACTGCATGCGCGGACCGAGATCGGCGCTGGCTGCCGCAGAACAGGTTTGTGGCTGTTCCGCAGGTTTTGCGGTGACTTCAGGAAGCGGGGCGAGCGCCCACTGACGGGCGATGTCGCGGCCATGCTGGCGGCAGATTTCCAGCGCGTCGATATCCGGACGCCATTTCGCCTTCAGGCTCATGGACATCTCAAAACCCGCATCCTGTAAACGGGTGGAAAGACGGTCTACCGCGCCGCCGCTCCAGCCGTGTGAACCAAAGGCGCTGGCGCGTTTGTTACGAAAGCGCAGGCCGGTCATCTCTTCCACCAGGCCGGCAATCTTCGGCATCATCACGTTATTCATGGTGGAGGTACCCACCAGCACGCCCTTGGAGCGGAAGACGTTGGTCAATACCTCGTTCTTATCGCTGCGCGCCACGTTGAAGATTTTCACCGCCACGTTCGGATCAACTTCATTGATACCCTGGGCAATCGCGTCCGCCATCATGCGGGTGTTGTTGGACATGGTGTCGTAGAAGATAGTGATGCGGTCTTCCTGGTAATCCGCGGCCCATTTCAGGTACAGCTCGACGATCTGGGTGGGGTTTTCACGCCACACCACGCCGTGGGAGGTCGCAATCATATCTACCGGCAGGTTGAAGCCAAGGATCTCGGTGATTTTTGGCGTGACCAGACGGCTGAACGGAGTCAGGATATTGGCGTAGTAGCGCTGGCACTGTTCGAACAGCTCGGTCTGATCCACTTCATCATTAAACAGGCGTTCGTCGCAGTAGTGCTGACCGAAGGCGTCGTTGCTGAACAGCACCGCGTCGCCGGTCATGTAGGTCATCATGCTGTCCGGCCAGTGCAGCATCGGGGTTTCGACGAAGATCAGCTGCTTGCCGTTGCCGATATCCAGCGTGTCGCCGGTTTTTACGGTGTGGAAGTTCCACTCCGGATGATGGTGGTGGCCGTTAATTGAATCAATGGCGTTGGTGGTGCAGTAGATTGGGGTATCCGGAATGTGGGACATCAGTTCGGTCAGCGCCCCGGCGTGGTCCTCTTCCGCATGGTTGATGATGATGTAGTCGATGTCATTCAGGTCGATTTCACCGCGCAGGTTCTGCACGAACTCACGGCTGAATTTGTGATCGACGGTATCGATCAGAACGTTTTTACCTTCGCGGATGAGATAGCTGTTGTAGCTGCTGCCGCGCAGCGTTTTGTATTCCGTCCCGTGGAAATCGCGCACTTCCCAGTCACGTTGACCCACCCAATGAATGTTTTTTTTAACCAGAATAGACATAGCAACCTCAACTTAATACAGCGTTTTTAAAGAAGATGGTTTGCTTATATCAAGTTGCATGCCAACTTTTTAAACTATTGATATTCAATGGGATGTGATTTAATGCCCCGTAATGAGTAGTCATTATGACTATCCTAAAAAGAGTCAATATGACATTATGTATTGTCAAAATGACAGTGAGGCAGACATGAGCTTTTCCGTAGACGTCCTGGCGAAGATCGCCATTGAGCTGCAAACCGGTATCGGCCATCAGGACCGCTTTCAGCGCCTGATCTCCACGCTGCGCCACGTGCTGGATTGCGATGCGTCGGCGCTGCTGCGTTACGAAGGGCGGCAGTTTATTCCGCTGGCTATCGACGGCCTGGCGAAGGACGTACTCGGGCGGCGCTTTACGCTGGAGGGCCACCCGCGTCTGGAAACCATTGCCCGCGCGGGCGACGTGGTGCGTTTCCCGGCAGACAGCGATCTGCCCGATCCGTACGACGGCCTGATTCCGGGGCAGGAGAGCCTGAAGGTGCACGCCTGTATTGGCCTGCCGCTGTTCGCCGGGCAGAATTTGATTGGCGCATTAACCCTCGACGGGATGTCGCCGGATCAGTTCGACACCTTCAGCGACGAAGAGCTACGGCTGATTGCCGCGCTGGCCGCCGGGGCGCTGAACAATGCACTGCTGATAGAGCAGCTGGAGAGCCAGAATATTCTTCCCGGCAGCCCGGCGGCGTTTGAGCAGGTGGCGCATACGGAGATGATCGGCCTTTCGCCCGGCATGGCGCAGCTCAAAAAAGAGATTGAGATTGTTGCCGCGTCCGATCTGAACGTGCTGATCTTCGGAGAGACCGGTACCGGTAAGGAGCTGGTGGCGAAGTCCATCCACGAAGCTTCGCCGCGCGCGGTCAACCCGCTGGTGTACCTCAACTGCGCCGCGCTGCCGGAAAGCGTGGCGGAGAGCGAGCTGTTCGGTCACGTCAAAGGGGCGTTTACCGGGGCCATCAGCAACCGCAGCGGCAAGTTTGAAATGGCCGATAACGGCACGCTGTTTCTTGATGAGATTGGCGAGCTTTCCCTTTCACTGCAGGCCAAGCTGCTGCGCGTATTGCAGTACGGCGACATCCAGCGCGTGGGGGATGACCGCAGCCTGCGGGTGGACGTGCGGGTCCTTGCTGCGACCAACCGGGATCTGCGCGAAGCGGTGCTGGCCGGGCAGTTCCGAGCCGACCTGTTCCATCGGCTGAGCGTGTTCCCGCTGTCCGTGCCGCCGCTGCGTGAGCGCGGAGACGACGTGGTGCTGCTGGCGGGTTATTTCTGCGAACAGTGCCGTCTCAAAATGGGGCTGTCCCGCGTGGTGCTTAGCCCGGGGGCGAGAGCGCATCTGCTCAGCTACGGTTGGCCGGGCAACGTGCGCGAGCTGGAGCATGCGATTCACCGCGCGGTGGTGCTGGCGAGGGCGACGCGCTCGGGGGATGAAGTGGTGATTCATGCGCGCCATTTTGCGCTGCATGAGGAAAATGCTCCGACCGTGAAGCCTGCTGTGCCTGAGAGCGCAATCGAAAACCTGCGCGAAGCGACGGAAGAGTTTCAGCGTCAGATGATTACCCGCGCGCTGGAGCAGAATAACCGCAGCTGGGCGGCGTGCGCGCGGGCGCTGGAGATGGACGTCGCCAACCTGCACCGGCTGGCGAAGCGTCTTGGGCTGAAGGGTTAAATAATCCCGGCCTGGTAGAAGTCCTGCAGGTTGATAGCGCCGCACAGCCTGCCGTGCTCGTCCACCACCGGTGCGGCGGTGATTTTGCGCTTCATCAGCACCTCTTTGGCTTCAATGGCGCGGCTGTCGGCGTTGAGCGTCAGCCCGCCTTTGGTCATGGCGTCAGACACGTTTGTTTCCAGCCTGCCGCCGCCCACCAGCCAGCGGCGCAGGTCGCCGTCGGTGAAGACGCCCTTCACGTTTCCGCCGTCATCGCATACCGCCACCAGCCCCAGACCGGTGCGGCTCAGCTCCAGCATCGCGTCCATCACGCTGGTATCGAGTTTGACCTGCGGAATGGCATCGTCAGTGCGCATCAGATGGTGAACCTTGTTGAGCAGTCGCGCGCCGAGCGCACCTGCCGGATGCGAACGGGCAAAATCTTCCTCATTGAATCCGCGCGCCTGCATTACCGCCATCGCCAGCGCGTCGCCCATCATCAGGGTGTTAACGGTGCTGGAGGTCGGGGCGAGGTGCATCGGGCAGGCTTCACGCTCAACGGAAATATCCAGCGTCGCTTTGGCGGCCAGCGCCAGCGGCGAGCGGGGTTTCCCGGTCATCGCCAGCAGGGCGACCGATTTTTCCTGCAGGCGCGGAATAATCAGATCCAGCTCTTTGGCCGAACCGGAGTAAGAGATAAACAGCATCACGTCGCGGCTTTCGATCATCCCGAGATCGCCGTGCAGCGCCTCTGCCGGATGCACGAAGAACGCCGGGGTACCGGTGCTGGCGAGCGTCGCGGCAATCTTCTTGCCGATATGGCCGGATTTACCGATGCCCGCCACAATCACTTTGCCTTCGCAGTGGATAATGGTATTGGCGGCGCGGACAAAATCCTCGCCCAGACGTTCCGGCAGGCGGCTGGCTTCCTGCAGCTCCAGCATCAGCGTCTGGCGGCCCGTTTCTAACAGAAAATCACTCATCTCTTTCTCCGGTTACGATCACGTCGATCCCTTTCTCTTCCAGCGCTTTTTTGAACGCCGGATCGATACCCGCGTCGGTAATCAGCTTATCAACGCTTTCGAGGCTACAGACAATATTGGGGCTTTTGCGGCCAAACTTCGACGAGTCGGCCATTAAAATCACTTCCCGCGCGGCGTTGCACATGGCTTTGCTGACGCTGAACACCTCGTTAAACGTTGTGACGCCTGCGTTAAGGTCGATGCCGTCCGTGCCCATAAACAGTTTATCGAAGCTGAAGTGGTCGAAAGCGTTCTCCGCCAGCTGGCCGTGAAAGGACGCCGATTTTTTGCGGAAGGTGCCGCCGGGCATCAGGATGGTCTGCTCGCTGTCGAACTCGGACAGCGCGTTGACGATGTGCAGGCTGTTGGTCATCACCGTGATGTTGTTAAAGCGGCTGAGCAGGGGGATCATCTGCAGGACGGTACTGCCTGCGTCGAGGATGATGGAATCGCCGTCCTGGATAAATTTGACGGCGGCTTCGGCAATCAGCGCTTTCTGGTGAGTATTGATCAGCGTTTTGTGATCGATTGGCGGGTCCGCTTCGTCCTTGTTGAGCACCACGCCGCCATAGGTGCGAATAACGGCGCCAGAGTTTTCGAGCAATACCAGGTCCTTGCGTATTGTCGTGCCGGTGGTGTCAAAGTAGTGGGCCAGATCCTCTACCGAGCATTTTCCCTGCTTTTGTAGATGCTCGAGAATGGCCGCCTGCCGCTGACGTGGTTTCATAGGCGCTTCGTTCCTTAGGTTGCGAAATGATAATTTCGCAAGTCTATAACTTTCACAACGAAATTATCCATGTTTCAGATTGAGCGCTAATGATAGTGCATTCTGACAGAGTGGATCATGGGGAAAGATCACATCAGGCTGCAATTCCTGTAACAAGAGGCCGTTGATTGCCTGGATTTTGGCCGGACGGGCAAATACCGTCATGCCACGCATGAGGAGGGAATCGCACACCCGGTCGTGCTCGTCCAGTGCTACGGCGACGACCACGCGCGGTTTAAAGCGTCCGCCGGAACGCCCGACGCCGACGCGGCCCTTCTGACACAGCGCATCAAACGCGCGGTTAAACTGGTGGATCTGCCAGCCGCCAAACGCCATCTGGCACAGCCAGGCGAGGGCGGCGACGGTGATGAGTGCGGTTACCATATCGACTCCTTGTTTTGTTCCCTCTCCCGGTGGGAGAGGGTTAGGGTGAGGGCATCAGGCCGCTCGATCAGAACATCACCTGCCCACCGGTCACGTTAATCGACTGCCCGGTGCAGTACGACGCTTTCGGACTGGCGTAAAACAGCAGCATGTTCAGCACGTCCTGATAGTCACACCCGCGCTTCAGCGGCACTTTATCGATGTAGTACTGCTCCACTTCCTCAGCCTTGATGCCGAGCTTGGTGGCGTACTGCGGCAGCAGGGACTGGAACATCGGCGATTTCAGCAGGTTGCCCAGCATCAGCGAGTGCACGGTAATCCCGTATTCGGCCAGATCCAACGCCAGGGACTGCGTCAGCCCCACGCCGCCAAACTTCGCCGCGCTGTACCCGGAGTTGTGCTTGCTGCCCACTTTCCCGGATTTTGAGTTGATCTGAATGATGCGTCCCTGAATGCCGTCGCGGATCATCAGGCGGGAAAACTCGCGGGCGCAAAGGAAATAGCCCACCAGATTCACCTGCAGCGAACGGTCAAAATCCCCCAGCTCGAAATCGCTGATAAACGCCGCTTTCGCAATTCCCGCGCTGTAGACCAGCAGATCGGTGCGCCCAAAAATCTCGTCCACGCCGCGGGCCAGCGCCATCACGCTCTGCTCGCTGGTGGCGTCGGCACCAAACCCGTATGCCATCCCTTCGCCAAACTCGGTGTTAATGGTGTCCGCCACGCGGGCGGCTTTTTCACTCTGAATGTCCACTACCGCCACGCGGTAGCCCTCTGCGGCAAGCCCACGGCAGAGGAACTCGCCTAAGGTTTGTCCCCCACCAATGACAACGGCAACCTGACTCATGTGACTCTCCTTAATTACGCAACAAATTTTAACGTGCAGCCTGGGGTGACAGACTGCGGAACCGGGCCATCCACGTGAACCGTACCGGGGTATTCCGCCTGCGGCTGGCCGTCGAAGCGCAGGGTGATGTGGCCGAGCTCGCGCAGGTTTTGTTCGGCCACGTCGCCGACGGCGGTGACGGCATAGCGCGCCTCGCCCAGCTCCAGCTGGCTTCCGGCCTTCAGCTCGCCGTTCAGTTCGCCGTGGCAGTGGATAAAGCAAAACTCTTCGATATCCGCCGGAGCGCCTTCGCGGAAGGTGATCAGCATCTGGTCGCTCAGCGCGTCCGCTGCGCTCTGGCCGATGCGGGTAATGGTGGTCTGGTAAATGACGTTCATTGCAGGAACCTCTTATTGATAGATAAAGCCGGAGACAAACCAGGCGATCAGCACCGTCGGCGCGCCCGTCAGGAAGCGGCTCACCAGCACGGACGGCACGCCCACGCGCACGGTGTCCTGGCGCGCTTCGGCCAGCGACAGCCCCACGGGGATGAAGTCGCACGCCGCCTGGGCGTTAATGGCAAACAGGGCGGGCAGGGCGAGGTGCGGGGGAATGTTGCCCAGACCAATCTGCACCCCTATCAGCACGCCGATGACCTGGGCAATCACCGCGCCCGGGCCGAGGAACGGCGACAGCAGCGGGAAGGAGCAGATCAGCGCCAGCGTCACCAGCCCGAGCGGGTGGCTGGCGAGCGGGGCGAGGCCGTGGGCAATCCAGTCGCCCAGACCGGACGCCATGATGATGCCGATCAGCGCCGAGACGAACGCCATAAACGGCAGAATCGTTTTCAGCACCGTATCGATAGTGTCGCGCCCGGACTGGAACAGCACCGCCACGGCGGAGCCCATGCCCATCCCGACCTTTGCCAGCAGGCCGTCGCTCTGCTCGGTGATCTTCTTGCTGGTGTCGTACTCGCGCGGGGCTGCTTTTTGCGGCGCGGCAGTGCCATTCACCAGAGTGATGTTGTCCTCCTTCACGCCCGAGACATAAATGTCCTCAAGGATGTACTGCGCCAGCGGGCCGGATTTCCCGGTGGAGTGAATATTCACCGTCGGAATGCGGCGCTTCGGATAGATGCCGCAGCGCAGCGTGCCGCCGCAGTCAATCACCGCCACGCCGATGTCCGCTTCCGGCGGCTCGCCCTCTTTAAAGCCGTCAACCGCTTCCCAGCCGGTCAGCTCGCGCAGCTTGTCGACAATCGCCGGGCGCGTGCCCGCGGTGATGTAGACGATCTTTTTGCCTTCGGTGGCGTCGAACTCCAGCGGGCCGCCCCAGCCGCCCGTGCCTTTCTCAATGCGGATCCGGTTCATGCTGTCGCTCCTGAAAGATGGACCTTCTGTTCAAGCTGGATGCCCATTTTTTTCTCGAAAATAGCGGTGGTGAGGTCAGTCACCCAGCCGCGGAAGAAGTTGGTCACCAGGCCAACCAGCAGGTAGCTCACCGCCAGCGGGCCGAGCGGCAGGCCAAGCGTGGTCAGGCCGCTGGCGATCCCGAGGTAGACAAACAGCTCTCCGGGGTTGATGTGCGGGAACAGGCCGTTCATCGAGTGGCAGCTGTAGGAGGCGGCGGCGTAGTAGCTCGGCTTGTACTTTTCCGGCATAAAGCGGCCGAGGCTTAAGGTCATCGGGTTACAGAAAACAAAGGTGCCGATGAATGGCAATATCAGGTAGCGGGACAGCGGGTTACCGGCGCAGCGCTGGGCAAAGCGTTCGATGCGCTGCTGGCCGATAAAGTTGATCAGCGCGTTCATGATCACCAGCAGGCTGATCAGCAGGGGCAGGATCCCGGTCACCATGCCGGTGAACACTTCTCCGCCTTTCTGAAACAGCCCGATGAACCACTCGGCGCCGTGGGTGATGGTCTCTATCATTCTTCTCTCCTGTGGGGCTTTTTTGTTTTTGTATAACTGCGGCTAATAATAATCACTTTGAAAGGTTTTAAAGTGTTAGTTAGATCTCACAATGAAAGAAAAATGTATTATTTTGAAAGTTAATTGATGAGGTGAATGATTTTCGGTGGAAAAAAGCGCGGATTTGCGTTGTGGAGGCGCGTACCGCTTCCTTGAGGTGTTGCGGATGCTTTACCATACTGGGTTCTTATCGAACCCGTTAAATGGATGTCTCATGTTCAAGCGTCGTTATGCAGCGCTGTTGCCTGCGCTTATCCTGCTGTCTGCCTGTAGCAGCAAACCTAAGACCGAAGCCGTTCAGCAAACGGCGGGCGCGCCTTCCGGGGGATTCCTGCTGGAGCCGCAGCACAATATGATGCAGATGGGAGGCGACTTCGCGAATAACCCGGCGGCCGAGCAGTTCATCGATAAAATGGTGAGCAAACACGGTTTCGACCGCCAGCAGCTGCATGAAATTTTGTCTCAGGCGAAGCGTCTGGACTACGTTCTGCGCCTGATGGACAGGCAGGCACCATCCGCCCAGGTGCCGAGCGGGCCGAACGGCGCATGGCTGCGCTACCGCAAACAGTTTATTACCCCGGACAACGTGCAAAACGGCGTGGCGTTCTGGAACCAGTATGAAGATGCGCTCAACCGCGCGTGGCAGGTTTACGGCGTGCCGCCGGAAATCATCGTCGGGATTATCGGTGTAGAGACCCGCTGGGGGCGCGTGATGGGCAAAACCCGCATCCTCGACGCACTGGCGACGCTCTCCTTTAACTACCCGCGCCGCGCGGAGTATTTCTCTTCCGAGCTGGAAACCTTCCTGCTGATGGCGCGCAACGAGCAGGACGATCCGCTCGATCTGAAAGGGTCATTTGCCGGCGCGATGGGCTACGGCCAGTTTATGCCGTCCTCCTATAAGCAGTATGCCGTCGACTTTAACGGGGATGGTCACATTAACCTGTGGGATCCGGTGGATGCCATCGGCAGCGTGGCGAACTACTTCAAAGCGCACGGCTGGACGCCGGGCGGCCAGGTTGCCGTGCAGGCGAACGGCGAAGCGTTTGGTCTGGAAAACGGCTTTAAAACCAAATACAGCGTTGCGCAGCTGACGGCGGCAGGCTTAACGCCAACCCAGCCGCTGGGCAACGTTGACCAGGTGAGCCTGCTGCGTCTGGACGTGGGAACCGGCTACCAGTACTGGTACGGCATGCCGAACTTCTACACCATCACCCGCTACAACCATAGCACCCACTATGCGATGGCGGTGTGGCAACTGGGGCTGGCGGTATCGCAGGCTCGCGTCCCGGCGGCGTCGCCGTTTAGTCAGTAACTCGCCTTTTTCCGCCCTCTCCCTGTGGGAGAGGGCACCCGCGCGCACCTCTTTCCCGCAGAAACATTTCGCCACACTCCCATTTCATTCCCGCCGTTTACATCTTCATCGCCTTTCATTATTGTTATGTTATAACATTATTTTTGAGTTGAAATATCCATGTCCCTGTTTTCTCTCTCATCCCCGGTTCGGCTGCTGCTGGCGATGGTGCTCATTCTTTTTCTCGGGCTGGCCGTGCGCTGGGCGGTGGCGCTGCCATGATCGTGATGAACGCACTGGTTGCGGGCTACGACCGCCAGCCCGTCACGCGTCCGCTTTCGGGCTTGATTGAACGCGGCAGCATGACCGCGATTATCGGCGCCAACGGCTGCGGCAAATCCACGCTGCTGAAAACCCTCGCCAGATTTATTCCGCCCGTCAGCGGCAGATTTCACTGGCAGGGTAGACGACCGGTAATCGGATGGCTGGCGCAGCGTCACGCGCTGGAAGCGCAATTTCCGCTGACCGTCCAGGACGTGGTGAGCATGGGCTGCTGGCCCGGAATTTCGCTTTTCGCCGGTTTTCGTCGCGAAGCGCGTCTGCGCATTAGTGGTGCACTTGAGCGCGTGGGGCTGGAGTCGATGGCGCTCTCCACCATTGATGAACTCTCCGGCGGCCAGTTTCAGCGCATGCTTTTTGCCCGCGTGTTAGTACAGCAGGCGCCGCTGGTGATGCTCGACGAGCCCTTCACCGGCGTTGATGAAGCGACCTGCAACGTGCTGATGGACCTGATGCTGGAGATGTATATGCAGGGGCAAACGCTGCTCGCGGTACTGCACGACAGCGAGCGCGTGGCGCGCCACTTCCCGCAGACGCTGCGGCTGGATACTGACGCCCCCCAGTGGAAAACCGAACGGGTGAGGGTGGCATGATCTGGCACACATTCTTCCAGCCGTTTATCGAATTCGGCTTTATGCGCCGCGCGCTGGTGGTTTGCCTGGCGCTCTCCGTCAGCACCACCGCGCTCGGCGTGTTTCTTCAGCTGCGCCGGATGAGCCTGATGGGCGATGCGCTTTCTCACGCCATTTTGCCCGGCGTCGCCGTGGGGTATTTGCTCAGCGGGATGTCGCTGTTGGCTATGACCGTCGGCGGGTTTATCGCCGGGATTGCCGTTGCGCTGGTGGCCGGGCTGGTCAGCCGCCGCACGCCGCTGAAAGAGGATGCCAGCTTTGCCGGTTTTTACCTGGGGTCACTGGCGCTGGGCGTCACGCTGGTATCTCTGCGCGGCTCGAATGTCGATTTGCTGCATCTGCTGTTTGGCTCAATCCTCGCGGTGGACAACGACGCCGCGCTGTTTGTGACCGGCGTGTGCATCTTCACCCTTATCACGCTGGCCCTTTTTTACCGCGGGCTGGTGACGGAGGCGTTTGACACCGCCTGGCTGCAGGTGAATGCCCGCTGGCTACCAGGCTTATTGCACGGTCTGTTTCTGGCGCTGCTGGTCCTGAACCTGGTGGCCGGTTTTCAGGTGCTCGGCACGCTGATGGCCGTCGGGCTGATGATGCTCCCGGCGGTGGCGGCGCGCTGTTGGGTACGCACCTTACCTGGATTACTCCTGATGGCCGGTATCAGCGGTATTTTCTGCGCGTGGCTGGGGCTAAGCCTCTCCTGGGCGGCAAGTTTACCCGCGGGGCCATCTATTGTGCTGACCGCCAGCGCGCTGTTCTTTATTTCCGTTTTATTTGGCACGCGCAGCAGGCTGTCTGGCAGCCTGCGGGCGCTTTTTTAACGCAAGGGGAAACGATGAAAAGTACAGGATTAATCATGGCGCTGGCGCTGGGGATGATGTCGCATAGCGTGATGGCGAAAACGCTGAATGTGGTCACCAGCTTTTCGATACTGGGGGATATCGCGCAGGAGGTGGGGGGCGATCGTGTAAACGTGACGACGTTGGTGGGGCCGGACGGCGATCCCCATACCTTCGAACCGTCGCCTAAGGACAGCGCAGCGCTGAGCAAGGCTGACGTGGTCGTGGTCAACGGTTTAGGGCTGGAAGGCTGGCTCGACCGCCTGGTGAAAGCCTCCGGGTTCAAAGGCCAGCTGGTCGTTGCCTCAAACGGGGTGAAAACCCACACGCTTGAGGAAGATGGAAAGACCGTGACCGATCCGCACGCCTGGAACAGCGCGGCGAACGGTGCGCTGTATGCGCAAAATATTCTGAACGGGCTGGTGAAAGCCGATCCGGAAGACAAAGCGGCGCTGGAGGCTTCAGGAAAACCATACATTGCGCAACTGACCCAACTGGACAGCTGGGCCAAAACGCGCTTTAGCCAGATCCCGCAGGAAAAGCGCAAAGTGCTGACCAGCCATGACGCGTTTGGTTATTTTGGCCGCGCTTACGGCGTAACCTTCATGGCACCTCAAGGACTCTCTTCAGAGAGCGAGGCCAGCGCGTCGCAGGTGGCGGAGATTATCAAGCAGATTAAAGCCGACGGCGTGAAAACGTGGTTTATGGAAAACCAGCTCGACCCGCGTCTGGTGAAGCAGATTGCGTCGGCGACGGGCGCACAGCCGGGCGGCGAACTTTACCCGGAAGCCTTGTCGGCAAAAGGTGGAGCAGCAGACACCTACGTTAAGGCGTTTCGCCATAATGTCGATACGCTTGCGAACAGCATGAAATAATATTTTTACAGCCGGTGCGCCCGCACCGGCTTTTTTCTGAAGCCCCCTCGTAAAACCTGAAGCGCATCCCCATATCTGACGAGAAAGTGCTATCTTGTGCTGCACGTTTTTCTCAAGCCTGGAGCAAGAATGACTGACCATGAATTGATGCAGCTAAGCGAGATCGTTGGCCTTGCCCTGAAGCAGCGTGGCGCGACTATTACCACCGCGGAATCCTGCACCGGCGGCTGGGTGGCGAAAGCGATTACCGATATCGCCGGCAGTTCCGCCTGGTTTGAACGTGGCTTTGTGACCTACAGTAACGAAGCTAAGGCGCAGATGATTGGCGTGCGCGAAGCCACGCTGGAACAGCATGGCGCGGTCAGCGAACCGGTTGTCATTGAAATGGCCATTGGCGCGCTGAAAGAGGCGCGGGCAGATTACGCCATTTCCATCAGCGGCATCGCTGGGCCGGACGGCGGCAGCGACGTGAAGCCTGTCGGCACCGTCTGGTTCGGGTTTGCCACGTCCAAAGGGGAAGGGATCACCCGCCGGGAGTGCTTCAGCGGCGATCGCGAAAGCGTGCGTCGTCAGGCTACCGTTTATGCGTTAAAAACGCTCTGGCAACAATTTCTACAAAATACTTGATACTGTATGACTATACAGTATAATTGCACCAACAGAACAGAAGTCCATGGTGAAGCGCAGTTGCTTCTCCCGGCATGACAGGAGTAATAATGGCTATCGACGAAAACAAACAGAAAGCGTTGGCGGCAGCACTGGGCCAGATCGAAAAGCAATTCGGTAAAGGCTCCATCATGCGCCTGGGTGAAGACCGTTCCATGGATGTGGAAACTATCTCCACCGGTTCGCTTTCTCTGGATATCGCACTGGGCGCGGGCGGTTTGCCGATGGGGCGTATCGTAGAAATCTACGGTCCGGAATCCTCAGGTAAAACGACGCTGACCCTGCAGGTTGTTGCAGCGGCGCAGCGCGAAGGTAAAACCTGTGCGTTTATCGATGCCGAGCACGCGCTGGACCCGGTCTATGCCCGTAAGCTGGGCGTTGATATCGACAACCTGCTGTGTTCCCAGCCGGACACCGGCGAGCAGGCGCTGGAAATTTGTGACGCGCTGGCACGTTCCGGTGCGGTTGACGTGATCATCGTCGACTCCGTTGCGGCGCTGACGCCAAAAGCGGAAATCGAAGGTGAAATCGGTGACTCTCACATGGGCCTCGCGGCACGTATGATGAGCCAGGCGATGCGTAAGCTGGCCGGTAACCTGAAGCAGTCCAATACGCTGCTGATCTTCATCAACCAGATCCGTATGAAAATTGGTGTGATGTTCGGTAACCCGGAAACCACCACCGGTGGTAACGCCCTGAAATTCTACGCCTCTGTCCGTCTGGATATCCGCCGTATCGGCGCGGTGAAAGAGGGCGAGAACGTGGTGGGTAGCGAAACCCGCGTGAAGGTTGTGAAGAACAAAATCGCAGCACCGTTCAAACAGGCTGAATTCCAGATCCTCTACGGCGAAGGTATCAACTTCCTCGGCGAACTGGTTGACCTGGGCGTGAAAGAGAAGCTGATTGAAAAAGCGGGCGCCTGGTACAGCTACAACGGTGACAAGATTGGTCAGGGTAAAGCGAATGCTATCTCCTGGCTGAAAGAGAACCCGGCTGCGGCGAAAGAGATTGAGAAGAAGGTGCGTGAGCTTCTGCTGAACAACCAGGACTCCAAACCTGATTTCGTGGTGGATGCCGCGGATGCTGAAGAAACCAACGAAGACTTTTAAGTCTCTCGTGTAAAAATGAAGGGCTGCTGACGCGGCCCTTTTTGCATTTCTGATTCTGCAGGTTTTTTATGAGTGAACCGACATCACGCCGACCCGCCTACGCGCGCTTGCTGGATCGTGCGGTACGCATTCTCGCCGTGCGCGACCACAGTGAACAGGAGCTGCGGCGGAAGCTGTCAGCGCCCGTCATGAGCAAAAACGGGCCGGAGGAGATTGATGCCACTGCGGAAGACTACGACCGCGTGGTGGCCTGGTGCTATGAGCATCATTACCTGGACGATGACCGGTTTGCCTCGCGTTTTCTCGCCAGCCGTGGTCGCAAAGGGTATGGGCCCGCGCGCATCCGCCAGGAGCTGAACCAGAAAGGGGTAGCCAGGGAGTCCATCGAAAAAGCGATGCGCGAAAGCGACATCGACTGGTGCGAACTGGCAAAAGAGCAGGCGATTCGTAAGTACGGCGAACCGCTGCCGCGTGAATTTTCAGAAAAAGTCAAAATCCAGCGCTTTTTGCTCTACCGCGGCTTTCTGATGGAAGATATTCAGGATATCTGGCGTAATTTTGCCGATTGAACGCATGCGGGATTTTACTTCCCACTAAAGAAAACTTATCTTATTCCCACTTTTTCCAGTAGCTGGTCCGTCCAACGGTTTACCGATACAGGCTGGCTACGACATTTCGTTAGCTTGATTTCAGGATAATTATGAGCAAGAGCACCGCTGAGATCCGTCAGGCGTTTCTCGATTTTTTCCATAGTAAGGGACACCAGGTTGTTGCCAGCAGCTCCCTGGTACCGAACAACGACCCGACTCTGCTGTTTACCAACGCCGGGATGAACCAGTTCAAGGATGTGTTCCTTGGTCTCGACAAGCGTAATTATTCCCGCGCCACAACCTCACAGCGTTGCGTGCGTGCGGGCGGTAAACACAACGACCTGGAAAACGTCGGTTACACCGCGCGCCACCACACCTTCTTCGAAATGCTGGGTAACTTCAGCTTCGGCGACTACTTCAAACATGATGCCATTCAATACGCATGGGAGCTGCTGACCGGTGAAAACTGGTTCAACCTGCCGAAAGAGCGTCTGTGGGTGACCGTCTACGAAACCGATGACGAAGCGTTCGAAATCTGGGAAAAAGAAGTGGGTATCCCGCGCGAGCGTATTATTCGCATCGGTGATAACAAAGGCGCGCCATATGCGTCTGATAACTTCTGGCAGATGGGCGACACCGGTCCTTGCGGTCCGTGCACCGAGATCTTCTACGATCACGGCGACCATATCTGGGGCGGCCCTCCAGGCAGCCCGGAAGAAGACGGCGATCGCTATATTGAGATCTGGAACATCGTCTTCATGCAGTTCAACCGCCAGGCTGACGGCACTATGGAGCCGCTGCCGAAGCCATCCGTTGATACCGGTATGGGCCTGGAGCGTATCGCCGCGGTTCTGCAGCACGTTAACTCCAACTACGAGATTGACCTGTTCAGCACTCTGATCAAAGCCGTTGCGAACGTTACCGGCGCGACCGATCTGAACAACAAATCGCTGCGCGTTATCGCAGACCATATTCGTTCCTGTGCGTTCCTGATTGCCGACGGCGTTATTCCGTCGAATGAAAACCGTGGCTACGTGCTGCGTCGTATCATTCGCCGTGCGATCCGTCACGGCAACATGCTGGGCGCGAAGGACACCTTCTTCTATAAACTCGTTGGGCCACTGATTGGCGTGATGGGGTCAGCCGGCGACGAGCTGAAACGCCAGCAGGCGCAGGTTGAGCAGGTTCTGAAAACCGAAGAAGAGCAGTTCGCTCGTACGCTGGAGCGCGGTCTGGCGCTGCTGGACGAAGAACTGGCGAAGCTTAAGGGCGACACGCTGGATGGCGAAACCGCTTTCCGCCTGTACGACACCTACGGCTTTCCGGTTGACCTGACGGCGGACGTTTGCCGCGAGCGCAACATCAAAGTTGATGAAGCAGGCTTTGAAGCCGCGATGGAAGAGCAGCGTCGTCGTGCGCGTGAGTCCAGCGGTTTCGGTGCAGACTACAACGCGATGATCCGCGTTGATAGCGCGTCTGAATTCAAAGGTTATGAAGCGCTGGAACTGACCGGCAAAGTGACCGCCCTGTTTGTTGACGGTAAAGCCGTAGACAGCATCAGCGCGGGTCAGGAAGCCGTCGTCATTCTGGACAAAACGCCGTTCTATGCGGAATCCGGCGGTCAGGTTGGCGATAAAGGCGAACTGAAAGGCAACGGTTTTAGCTTCAGCGTCAGCGACACCCAGAAATACGGTCAGGCGATCGGTCACCAGGGCAAACTGGTATCCGGTTCTCTGAAAGTGGGCGAGGGCGTACAGGCTAACGTTGATGAAGCACGCCGTGCGCGCATTCGTCTGAACCACTCTGCAACCCACCTGATGCACGCAGCCCTGCGCGACGTGCTGGGTACCCACGTTGCACAGAAAGGTTCTCTGGTAAACGATAAAGTGCTGCGCTTCGACTTCTCGCATTTTGAAGCGATGAAGCCGTCTGAAATTCGCGCGGTGGAAGACCTGGTGAACGCGCAGATCCGTCGTAACCTGCCAATTGAGACCCACATCATGGATCTTGAGGACGCGAAGAAAAAAGGTGCGATGGCGCTGTTTGGCGAGAAATATGACGAGCGCGTTCGCGTGCTGAGCATGGGCGACTTCTCTACCGAACTGTGCGGCGGTACTCACGCCTCGCGCACCGGTGACATCGGCCTGTTCCGCATTGTTTCCGAATCCGGTACGGCTGCAGGTGTGCGTCGTATTGAAGCGGTGACCGGTGAAGGCGCAATCGCCAGTCTGCATGCGCAGAGCGATCAGCTGCACGACATCGCGCAGCTGCTGAAAGGCGATAGCCAGAATCTGGGCGAGAAAGTGCGCGTTGCGCTGGATCGCACGCGTCAGCTGGAAAAAGAGCTGCAGCAGCTGAAAGAGCAGGCTGCGGCGCAGGAGAGTGCAAACCTCTCCAGCAAGGCTGTAGACATTAAGGGCGTCAAACTGCTGGTCAGCGATCTGGCGGGCGTTGAGCCTAAGATGCTGCGTACTATGGTCGACGATCTCAAGAACCAGCTTGGTTCTACCGTTATCGTGCTGGCGACAGTGGCAGAAGGTAAGGTTTCTCTGATTGCGGGCGTCTCTAAGGATGTGACCGACCGCGTTAAAGCAGGGGAACTGATTGGTATGGTCGCTCAGCAGGTGGGCGGCAAGGGTGGCGGTCGTCCGGACATGGCGCAAGCCGGTGGTACGGATGCGGCGGCACTTCCTGCGGCATTAGCCAGCGTTGAAAGCTGGGTAAGCGCGAAACTGTAATAACTACAAAGCACAAGCAGACGCCATAGCGGCAACGTTATGGCGTCTTGTTCACTGTGCTATCGATAACGATAAAGTCAGGTTGAGTTTGTGTATATCGGCTAAACTTACGTTTAACAGAATGTGATGCCGTGACTGCTTACACTTTACGTGTTTGTCATCGCTTACTTTTTGGCGTTATATGATGGATAATGCCGGGATACAAGAGACCCGACTCTTTTAATCTTTCAAGGAGCAAAGAATGCTGATTCTGACTCGTCGAGTTGGTGAGACCCTCATGATTGGGGATGAGGTCACCGTGACAGTTTTAGGGGTAAAGGGTAACCAGGTACGTATTGGTGTTAACGCTCCTAAAGAAGTATCTGTCCACCGTGAAGAGATCTACCAGCGTATCCAGGCTGAAAAATCCCAGCAGTCCAGTTACTGATATTGTCGCGTCTCGCTGTCGGGCGAGACGCAACCCTCCCGCTATTTTTCCTGCTCAAAGTTACCGTTTAATTTCAATCGCTCTCTTTTTAACCACTCCGTTACCCTTAACTCGTCTCAATACCGCCATTTCGGCAGATGTTTTCTGTGGCGTTGCCTGCAAAATCCGCTTATAAAACACCCTCTTTGCGGCTTTTACATGCGAATTGCGTGTGATTTGTGCAAACGATAAAAGCTTTTGGAAAATTGTTTGACTTATAAGTCCCAGAAAGTAATATATGCGCCACGCAGCGACGAGAAGCTCTTAACGAGTCACTCGAAGCACTCGAAAGAGGCGTTGTGTGGTGAGGTGGCCGAGAGGCTGAAGGCGCTCCCCTGCTAAGGGAGTATGCGGTCAAAAGCTGCATCCGGGGTTCGAATCCCCGCCTCACCGCCATTTTGCATCCGTAGCTCAGCTGGATAGAGTACTCGGCTACGAACCGAGCGGTCGGAGGTTCGAATCCTCCCGGATGCACCATCTATTACTTCATATTGCTTTCGAAGTGATATGAATATCGAGCAGTACAGTAGTAAATCCCGATGCATCCGTAGCTCAGCTGGATAGAGTACTCGGCTACGAACCGAGCGGTCGGAGGTTCGAATCCTCCCGGNNNGATGCATCCGTAGCTCAGCTGGATAGAGTACTCGGCTACGAACCGAGCGGTCGGAGGTTCGAATCCTCCCGGATGCACCATCTTCTCTTCTTTTGTCTATTCCTTCGACGTTCCGTCAGCAATCACACTCTCTGTCAGCGACAAAAACCCCCTTTTACGATAAAGTAATGCTTTGTTAATCGTTTAGCGAGAGCACGATGTACGCACAGTATGACGGTTTGATCTTCGACATGGATGGCACCATCCTGGATACTGAACCCACGCATCGTCAAGCCTGGACCGAGGTCCTTGGCCGCTACGGCATGCGTTTTGACCTTCAGGCGATGATTGCCCTCAACGGATCCCCAACCTGGCGTATTGCGCAGGCCGTGATTGAACTGAATCAGGCCGATCTCGACCCACACCTTCTCGCGCGTGAAAAAACCGATGCGGTAAAAGCCATGCTTTTAGATACCGTACGCCCTCTGCCACTGATTGATGTGGTAAAAGAGTGGCACGGGCGTCGCCCGATGTCTGTCGGGACGGGCAGCGAGAGCGCGATAGCAGAAGCGTTGCTCAACCATCTTGGCCTGCGCCACTATTTTTCTGCCGTGGTGGCCGCCGATCATGTTAAAAATCACAAGCCCGCGCCGGACACCTTCCTGCTTTGCGCAGAATTAATGGGCGTACCGGCGGCAAAATGCGTCGTGTTTGAAGATGCCGACTTCGGTATTCAGGCCGCGCGTGATGCCGGAATGGCGGCGGTGGATGTGCGCTTACTGTGAGTGACGCGCTGTCACTTGCCTCATTATTCGCCAGCAGTTTTCTAAGCGCCACGCTGTTACCGGGAAATTCGGAAGTGGTACTGGTGGCGATGCTGTTGTCCGGCGTGAGTCAGCCCTGGCTGCTTGTATTAATAGCAACAATGGGTAATAGCCTTGGAGGGCTGACTAACGTTATTCTTGGGCGTTTCTTTCCGCTGCGCGAAAAATCGCGCTGGCAGGAAAAGGCAGTCGGCTGGCTAAAACGCTATGGCGCTGCCACGCTGTTATTAAGCTGGATGCCTGTAATAGGCGATTTACTGTGTCTGCTGGCGGGATGGATGCGCATCTCCTGGGGACCGGTGCTCTTTTTTTTGTGCCTTGGCAAGGCGTTGCGCTATGTTCTCGTGGCGTGGGCAACACTACAGGGTATGACGTGGTGGCACTAATTGGTGGAATGAATACGCGACCTTCAATCGTCAACCATTACAATTATGCTGAGTAACATTACTTTGACAGGCGGGAGGTCAATTTGATCCCGGACGTATCTCAGGCGCTGGCCTGGCTGGAAAACCACCCTCAGGCTCTGAAGGGTATTCAGCGTGGTCTTGAGCGTGAAACGCTGCGCGTTAACGCGGACGGTAGCTTAGCGACGACGGGTCACCCGAAGGCGTTAGGCTCGGCGCTGACACATAAATGGATCACAACCGATTTCGCTGAAGCGCTGCTGGAGTTCATTACGCCGGTGGACGGCGATATTGATCATATGCTGACGATCCTGCGCGACATCCATCGCTACACCGCGCGCAATCTCGGCGATGAGCGTATGTGGCCGCTCAGCATGCCGTGCTATATCGAGCAGGGCCAGGAGATTGAGCTGGCGCAGTACGGCACGTCAAACATTGGTCGGCTGAAAACGCTCTATCGCGAAGGTCTTAAAAATCGCTACGGCGCGCTGATGCAGACGATCTCTGGCGTGCACTACAATTTCTCTTTGCCGATGGCGTTCTGGCAGGCGAAGGGGGGAGAAACGGATAAAGAAGCGATCTCCGCCGGTTATTTCCGTCTGATCCGCAACTATTACCGTTTTGGCTGGGTGATTCCGTATCTGTTTGGCGCGTCGCCTGCCATTTGTTCATCGTTCCTGCAGGGGAAACCGACCACGCTGCCGTTCGAAAAAACCGAGTGCGGAATGTACTATCTCCCGTACGCGACTTCTCTGCGGATGAGCGATCTGGGCTATACCAATAAATCGCAAAGCAATCTCGGTATTACGTTTAACGAATTGCACGAATATGTGGCAGGATTGAAGCGGGCGATTAAAACTCCGTCGGAAGAGTACGCGAAAATCGGCCTCGAAAAAGACGGAAAGCGCCTGCAAATCAACAGCAACGTATTGCAGATTGAAAACGAACTGTATGCGCCAATTCGTCCGAAGCGCGTGACGCGCAGCGGTGAAACGCCGTCGGATGCGCTGCAGCGCGGCGGCATTGAATACATTGAAGTGCGCTCGCTGGATATCAACCCGTTCTCACCGATTGGCGTTGACGAGCAGCAGGTTCGCTTCCTGGATCTGTTTATGGTCTGGTGCGCGCTGGCGGATGCGCCGGAAATGAGTTCAGACGAACTGCTTTGTACGCGCACGAACTGGAACCGCGTGATTCTGGAAGGCCGTAAACCGGGTCTGACGCTGGGTATTGGCTGCGAAACAGCGCAGTTCCCGCTGGCTAAGGTAGGTAAGGATCTGTTCCGTGACCTGAAGCGTGTTGCCCGCACCCTGGACAGCATCGACGGCGGCGACGCGTATCAACAGATTTGCGACCAGCTGGTGGAATGCTTTGATAACCCGGAACTGACGTTCTCTGCGCGCATTTTGCGCACCATGATCGAGCAGGGGATTGGCGGCACGGGGCGTTCACTCTCAGCGGAGTACCGTGAGATGCTGATGCAGGAGCCGTTAGAGATCCTGAGCGAAGCGGATTTTGTCGCGGAGCGCGACGCGTCACTGGTGCGTCAGAAAGAGGTTGAAGCGGCGGATACGGAGTCGTTTGAGGCGTTTCTGGCGAAGCAGGCTTAAGCAGAAAAGAAAAAGGCCACATCGCTGTGGCCAAAATATACATCTCTGAATTCAGGGATGATGATAACAAATGCGCGTCTTTCATATACTCAGACGTGCATTCTGTAGAAGAGTTCAGTTTATTTTAAAAAAAATCACTATCGGAGGTGACGTATGCCGTTATTAGATAGCTTTACTGTCGACCATACCCGTATGGAAGCACCTGCAGTCCGCGTGGCGAAGACCATGCACACCCCGCACGGCGACACGATCACCGTCTTCGATCTGCGCTTCTGCGTGCCGAATAAAGAAGTGATGCCGGAGAAAGGCATTCACACCCTGGAACACCTGTTCGCCGGTTTCATGCGTGACCACCTGAACGGCAACGGCGTTGAGATCATCGACATCTCTCCGATGGGCTGCCGTACCGGCTTCTACATGAGCCTGATTGGTCAGCCTGAAGAGAAACGCGTCGCCGATGCGTGGAAAGCGGCGATGGAAGACGTGCTGAAAGTGAAAGAGCAGAACCAGATCCCTGAGCTGAACGTTTACCAGTGCGGCACTTACCAGATGCACTCTCTGGAAGAAGCCCAGGAAATTGCCCGTCACATCATCGAGCGTGACGTTCGCGTAAACAGCAATGAAGAGCTGGCCCTGCCAAAAGAAAAACTGCAGGAGCTGCACATCTAGTATTGTGCCTGTGGATGCCCGGTGGCGCTTCGCTGGCCGGGCCTACAATCCTCATGACGACAACCACCACCTTCTCCTTTACCCATCGCCCACTTGTGCCGTTTTCGCATGATTATGCTCATGGCGATAGCGAGCCGTGGCATGAGCACGACTGCGCGCAGCTGCTGCACAGCCTGACGGGCGTCGTGCGGGTCGATACCGCATCCGGCTGCTGGGTAGTGCCGCCCGGGCGCGGCGTCTGGCTACCGGCGGGGACACAGCACTCGCTTCGCATCACCGGCAACGTTGCAGCCCGCACGCTGTTTATCGATCCGCTGGCGCGAGCCGATCTCCCGGCGACCTGTCAGATCGTGCAGATCTCCGCTGCTGCGCGAGCTGATCCTCACCTCCCTGACGCTACCGGAGTCGTACTCGCCGGGAAGCCGTGACGAGCGCGTGTATGAGCTCATTCTGGATGAAATTCGCATCATGCCGGTGCTGCCGTTTCACCTGCCGGAACCGGAAAGTGAAGCGTTACGCCAGCTGTGTCGGCAGGTCCGTCAGTTACCAGGTGAAAGCTGGAGCGGTCAACAGAGCGCGAGCTTGCTCGGGATGAGCGAGCGTACGCTGAACCGCCATTTTCAGCAGCAGACCGGGTTAAGCTACGGCGAGTGGGTGAGAAGGGCGCGCCTGCTGGAAGCCTTAGTGCGGCTGGCGCAGGGCCAGCCGGTGCTGCGCGTGGCGCTGGATCTGGGATACGGCAGCCACAGCGCCTTTACGGCGATGTTCCGCCGGGCGATGGGTATCTCACCCAGCGATTACTTTAAGAACGACTAACCGCGTTAAACAGCGCCTGAAGCGACGCGCGCGCCACGTCGCTGTCAATGCCCACGCCCCAGCTGCTGGTGCCGTCCTGGAACAGGCAGCGGATATAGGCCACCGAGCGGCTGTCGCTGCGTTCGCCCAGCGTATGTTCGTGATAATCCTTAATCACAAACGGCGCGTTGACCCAGCGGCTCAGGCCCTGCGCGGCAGCGGAGAGCAGACCGTTGCCCTGACCCTCCAGCTGGCGCGTTCCCCCCTGCGTGACAACGCTTGCCGTCAGCCGCAGCTGGCCGTCCTGCTGGCCGTCGCTGCGGTAGGATTGCAGCGCCAGCTGCGGGGTCGTTACCAGCCCGTAGCGGGTGCGGAATAGCTGCCACAGCGCGTTCTGCGTCATTTCTTTCCCGTGGCGATCCGTTTCCTGCTGCACGTGCTGGCTAAAATCCTGCTGTAGGGCGCGGGGCAGCTTCAGGCCGTGGTTTTGCTCAATAAGCCAGGCGCTGCCGCTTTTTCCTGACTGGCTGTTCACGCGGATCACCGCTTCGTAGGTGCAGCCGATGTCCTGCGGATCGATGGGCAGATAGGGCATCTCCCAGCGATCGCCAGGCCTGCGGGCATCAAAGCCTTTCTTGATGGCGTCCTGGTGCGAGCCGGAGAAGGCGGTATAGGCCAGCCGTCCTGCCCACGGATGGCGCGGATGGACAGGCAACTGGTTGCAGGCCTCTACCGTTTCGACCACCCGATTCATATCGCTAAAGTCCAGATTGGGACTAATGCCCTGGCTGTAGAGGTTCATCGCCAGCGTTACCAGGCAAACGTTGCCCGTGCGTTCGCCGTTGCCAAAAAGGCAGCCCTCCACGCGGTCGGCCCCGGCCATCACCGCCAGCTCCGCGCTGGCGACGCCCGTTCCGCGGTCGTTATGCGGATGCACGCTGATGCACACGTCGCGGCGGCGGCTGAAGTGGTGACAGAAATACTCGATCTGGTCGGCATAGACGTTCGGCGTACTGACCTCGACGGTAGCGGGTAAGTTGATCACCATTGGCCGTTCATCGCACGGCTGCCAGATCTCCGCCACGGCTTCACAAATCTCCAGCGCAAACTCCGGCTCGGTAAAGCAGAAGGTTTCCGGGGAGTACTCGTACTGCCAGCGGGTTTCAGGGTTCTCTTCACAAAGCTGGCGGATAAGCCGCGTGGCGCGGGTGGCCAGCTCGACGATCTGCGCTTTCTCCATGCCGAACACCAGGCGGCGGAACAGCGGGGCGGTGGCGTTATACAGGTGGACGGTGGCCTGCTTCGCGCCGCGCAGGGATTCAAAAGTACGATGGATGAGATCTTCCCGCGCCTGTGTTAACACCTGAATCGTGACGTCATCCGGAATGCGGTTCTCTTCGATAAGCTGGCGGACAAAGTTGAAGTCGGTCTGCGAGGCGGACGGGAAGGCGACCTCAATCTCTTTAAATCCGCAGCCCAGCAGCAAATCCCAGAACTGCAGCTTGCGCGCGCTGTCCATCGGCTCGGCAAGCGCCTGGTTGCCGTCGCGTAAGTCTGTCGAGAGCCAGCGCGGCGCGCGGGTGATGGTCTGCTCCGGCCAGCGGCGGTCGGGCAATGAAACGGTGGGATAAGGCTGGTATTTGTCGGCGGGTGTGTTCAGCATGATGCGCTCCTGTTGTCTTTTCACTATCGTGAATTGATTTCAGGAGCGCTGCTTTATCGAAACTGACAATCGCTGTCGCGTTCTGGACAACGCAAATTAGTGCGCCCCTCCGCCGCCGCCACCGGCGCCAAACGGCGGTCTGGCAAACCACACCAGCCCCAGCAGGACGATGAAGATCCCCGCTGATATCCAGAAAATCTCGTTTGCCGAGATAATCAGCCCCTGGTTGGTGATCTGCTGGGCAATCCAGCCGGATGCCTGCTGCTCCGTCATCCCCATGCCCTGAAGCTGACTGTACATCTGCTGGGCATTCGGATTGTACGGGTTCACCGCTTCGGTCAGCTGGGCGTGGTGCATCGATTCACGGTTGGTCCACAGGGTGGTGGTGATCGACGTCCCGATGGAACCTGCTAGCGTACGGGTGAAGTTCGACAGGCTTGATGCCGCCGCCAGACGCTCAGGCGGCAGGCCAGAGAGCGTAATGGTGGTCAGCGGCATAAAGAAGCACGCCACCGCAAAGCCCTGAATGAACTGCGGCCACGCCGAGGCGCCAAAGTCCATTCCCGGCTCAAAGGTATACGCGCGCCAGTAGAAGCACACGGCGTACATAATGAAGCTGAACGTCACCAGCCGACGCATATCGAGCTTGTGGGCGAAGCGGCCAATAATCGGCGACAGCAGAACCGGGATCACCCCAACGGGCGCTGAGGCCAGACCCGCCCAGGTCGCGGTATAGCCATACACCTCCTGCAACAGCTGCGGCAGCAGAACAATCGCGCCGAAGTAGAGCATATAGGCGAGGCTGATACACAGGCAGCCGATGGTGAAGTTTCGCGATTTGAAGAGCGAGAGATCGACAATCGGGTTGTCGTCCGTCAGCTCCCAGACAATCAGGAAGCTTATCGACACCACCGCGACAATGGTCAGGATGATGATCTCCTGCGAGTTGAACCAGTCGAGCTCTTTACCGCGGTCGAGCATGATCTGCAGACTGCCGATACCCAGGATCAGCAGCGCCAGCCCGATGCTGTCGATACGGCGCTGTTCGGTGCGCGTCTCTCGTCCCCGCAGCGACTGCAGCGTCATCAATACCACGACGGCGCCAATCGGTACGTTGATAAAGAAGATCCAGCCCCAGTGGTAGTTATCGCTGATGTACCCGCCCAGAATCGGTCCGCAGATAGGCGCGACGATAACGGTCATTGACCATAGCGCCAGCGCGACCGAACGTTTTGCTGGGGGGTAGTTGCTCAGCAGCAAACTCTGCGACAGCGGGATCAGCGGCCCGGCGACAATCCCCTGAATGACGCGGAAGAAAATCAGCATCGTCAGGCTGCTGGACATGCCGCACGCCCAGGAGGCAAGAACAAACGCTACCGTGGACCAGAGGAACAGCTTCACCTCACCGACGCGCTTCGCCAGCCAGCCGGTGATAGGGATGGATATGGCGTTTGCCACCCCAAACGAAGTAATGACCCAGGTCCCCTGGCTCAGCGACGAGCCAAGGTTGCCGGCGATGGTTGGGATCGCCACGTTTGCGATGGTGGAGTCCAGCACCTGCATGAATGTCGCCAGCGACAGCGCAATGGTCATAATGACCAGCTGCGCGCCTTCCAGCGGTTTTTGCGGCTTTTGCTGTTGCATAACGCTCACCTTCGGTTTAACCGGCGTTTGCCTTCACGATGTCATCGATCAGTTTGTTGACCGGATCGAGGCTAATTTCACGGGCGTTACTTTCATAAACCGGGCTGCTACGCACCTGGCTTGCCAGGATCTGACCGTCGCGGTTGGCGGTATCGACCGTCACAAGCGTTGAGAGGCCGATACGCAGCGGGTGATCCGCCAGCTGTTTGGCATCCAGCTCGATACGCACGGGCAGACGCTGAACCACTTTGATCCAGTTACCGGTGGCGTTTTGCGCAGGCAACAGGGAGAAGGCGCTGCCGGTCCCCATATCCAGACCCACCACTTTCCCTGTGTACTTCACGTCATCGCCGTAGATGTCGCTGACGACCGTCGCGGTCTGGCCAATACGCATATGGGCGAGCTGCGTCTCTTTAAAGTTGGCGTCTACCCACAGGTTGTCTGCCGGCACGACCGCCATCAGCGGCGTGGTCGGGCTAATCTGCGCCCCTGGCTGGACGGAACGGCGGGAGACGTAGCCGGTCATCGGGCTGACGATTTTGGTACGCTGCAGGGCAAGCCATGCGTTGCGTACTTCAGTCGCCGCCTGTTGTACGGCGGGCTGGTTTTCGAGGCTGGTGCCGAGCACCATCGCCTGGTTGGCGTTGTACTGTTGAATCGCCACGTCCAGCTGTGCCTGGGCACTGGCAACCGCGTCGCGCGCGTGCTGCAGCTCTTCACGGCCAATCAGGTTAGCGGTGCCGAGCGGTACACGGCGGTTCAGGTCGCTCTGCGCCTGCGCGAGTGCGGTTTTCTGCACGTCGATGTTGGCCTGCAGCTGTTTACTGTTGATCATCAGCTGGCGGGTTTGACGGACGCTGGAGGCCAGCGCGGTCTGGGCTTTCTCAAAGGCCTGCTGGGCGTCGGTTGGATCGAGGGTCACCAACACATCGCCTTTTTGCACAAAGTCGGTATTGTCAGCCCAGACTTTCGTCACGCTGCCCGACACCTGCGCCATAATCTGTACCTGGTTCCCTGCCACGTATGCGTCGTCAGTCTCTTCTGCATGACGCAATACTAAAAACCAATAGATCCCATATGCCACGGCAATAATAATAAAGAGCAAGGTCAACAGAAGAAGGGCACTTTTACGTTTGCCTTTCTTATTGGCCGGTTGCTGCGGGGTAGTGCTCTCCGCATTTGCGCTCATTGTTGTTCTCCACGATCTTCTTATTTTCACATCGGCTGAGCCGACCTGTTGTCAGAAAGGCCAGCAGTGTGACGTGCTGGCCTGTCGGTTTTCTTATATAAATCTGGATTGTTGAGCGTGTCGTCGCGTTAGCGCAGCGCCTCAAGAACAGCGCCTTCTTCATCCATCTGGTCCAGACGGGTGAGCAGCTTGCGAGTGATGTGCTCAAGCTGGTCGCGCTCGGAGGTACTGAGGGCAGACCAGAGTTTGTGCAGGCAATTGTGCTGAGGTGGCAGCACCTCACGCAGGAACTGGTGACCTTTATCGGTCAATTGCAGATGCAGGCAGCGGCGATCGTTATCGCTTTCACGGCGCTCAATCCAGCCGCGCTTTTCCAGCTCATCGGCAATACGGGTCGCATTGGTACGGGACGATCCCAGCGCGCAGCTCAGCTCAGAAGGCTGAATGCTATGGTTTTCCTGAGACTCCAGCGTAATCAACGCCATAAACAACGTCTCGTTAATCCCTTGAGCTTTCAGCATTTTATTACGATTTTCCAGCAGCTTACCCTGCATGTGCATGCACAGGCGGGTCAGCAGGATTTCCTGATACGGGAAGTCCTCATGACGACTGGCGCGGAATTTAAGCATTTGTTCAATGGGCGTAAACGAACTATCCATTTTGGGCATAACCTCATTAATTACAGCCGATATAGTAACGATGGTGACAAATAATGTAAATGAATTATTTGTGCGGTTATATCCGCCAAACGAATGCCACCATCAAAGAGCGCCGGGTAAGTCCGTGACCCGGTGAGCACAGAAAGCGTAGGGTATAAACCCGCTGAAGAGAGGATGTGGGGACGGGGGTCTGAACTATTCATGCCAATTGTAGATATGTCACCCACATTAAAATTTCTGGGATAAATGATTACGTTTACATTAACAGACTGCCGGGCCCCTTTACACCCTAAGAGGCCCAAAGCAATGTAAAACTTAATGAATTGCTTCCTGACGATGATAGCCGCGCCACCATACAACCAGGTTAAGCGCGGCGACGATTGCCCCTATCCCGCACACACCTGACCAGCCGGCATGCTGCCACGCCGACGCTGATATTAACGAACCCGCCGCACCACCAATGAAGTAGCTGGTCATGTATCCGGCCGTGAGGCGGTTACGCGCCTCGGGCTTCACGCGGTAAATCACGGTCTGGTTGGTGATGTGAACACCCTGTACGGTGAGATCGAGCACCAGAATACCGACGATCAGCGCCAGCACCGAGACGTGCCCATACCAGATGGCCGCCCAGGAGAGCAGGAGCAAAATCAGTCCGGCTGTCGTGGTCATGTGCGATTTGCCTTTATCAGCCAGCCCGCCTGCCGGGCGAGCGCCCAGTGCACCGGCGGCACCGGCCAGACCGAACAGACCAATCACCCCTTCGGAATAATTGAACGGCGGTGCTGCCAGCAGAAACGCCATCGACGTCCAGAGAATGCTGAAGTTGGCGAAGGTTAAACACCCCAGCAGAGCGCGGGTGCGCAGCAGTTTATCCTGCGTGAACAGGCTAAACACGGAGGCCAGAAGCTGCGGGTAATTCAGGTGGTTCTCCTGCTTCACCTTCGGCAGCCCGCGCCACAGCGCCAGCGCCATCACCACCATCAATACGCTCGCCACCCAGTAAACGGTGCGCCAGCCGCCGAGGCTTGCCAGCAGCCCGGCAACGGTTCGCGCCAGCAGAATGCCCAGCAGCAGGCCGCTCATGATAGTGCCGACCACTTTGCCGCGTTTTTCCGGCGAGGCGAGCGTTGCGGCGAGAGGCACCAGGATTTGCGCGACGACGGAGAAAAGCCCCGTTAGCGCGGTACCGACGATCATCATCGTCAGCGACTGGCTGCTGGCGGTGATCAGCATGCCGCCTGCCGCCAGAAGCGTCATAGAGACGATAAGCATCCGGCGCTCAAACATATCGCCCAATGGCACCAGGAATAGCAGCCCTGCCGCATAGCCGAGCTGCGCAGCGGTGACGATAAAGCCGGCGGAGCTGGCTGAAAGATCGAAGGCGCGCGCGATAGTATCAAGCAGAGGTTGTGCGTAATAGTTGCTGGCGACTGCCAGACCCGTTGCCACGGACATTAAAAGGATGAGTGCGGGGCTAAGCCCCTGAGATGTTTTTGTCATTAGTTTCAGGAATCGTGAGTTAAGTGATTATTTTTCCGGAAACCATAATAGCTAATGATTGAGATTGTTGGGGGATTGTTATGTGTGTGTTTGTGCGGTTAATCCCCTCACCCTAACCCTCTCCCCAGAGGGGTAACGGTCCGGGGTGAGGGGTAAGGTTGTGTTGTGTTTTTACTTCTGCGCCGCAAGCGCCTCTTTCACCCAGCCATCAAACTGCTGCTGGTGGGCTTTGATCCAGCCATCCACGTGGCCTTTAACATCCGCCTCAGAGGATTTGCCCGCGTGCATCATCGCATTCTGGGCGTTGATGTCCGCCAGCGGCAGCTTCATCACCGAGAACAGCTTCGCCGCAGCCGGGTTTTTCTCCGCCCAGGCTTTGTTCGCCACGATGTGCATAGTGTTCACCGGGAAGCCATAGTTCATGCCGTTCGGCAGTTTGGTGTCGATATCTTTCTGCTCGCCCGGCAGGGAGGAGAAGGGCACCTGTAACCACACCACGTCTTTGCCCGGCTTCAGCACGTCGCTCACCCAGTACGGCGTCCAGGTGTAGTAGATCACCGGCTTGCCTTCCTTAAAGCGGGCAATGGTGTCGGCCATCATCGCGGAGTAGTTGCCGTGGCTCACGTCGACGGTTTTCGCCAGATCGAACGCTTTGTTCTGGTGGTTAATCACCGCTTCGCAGCCCCAGCCCGGCGAGCAGCCCATCATGTCGGCCTTGCCGTCACCGTTGGTGTCGAACAGTCTGGCGATCTTCGGATCTTTCAGCTGCTCAATATTGGTGATGTGGTACTTATCAGCGGTTTTCTTGTCGATCAGATAACCCTGCGCCGCGCCGGTCACGAAGGTGCCTTCGCGATAGAATTTCTTATCGCCACCTGCGGCGGCATACATGTCGTCGTGCAGCGGCTGCCAGTTCACGGCGGTAAAGGTGGCATCACCGGAGGCAATCGAGGTGTAGCCCACGTTGTAATCCACTTCGCTCGGCGTGTTTACCGTATAGCCCAGCTTCTCCAGCGCGCGGCTGACGATCAGGGTCTGGAAGCTCTCTTCCGAAATGGTGCTCTGCACCGGCTGCACGGTAATGCCTTTGCCCGGCAGGTCAGCGGCAAACGCGCTGGTGGAGACAAGGGTGGCAAACGCTGTGGCAAAAAGTACGTTATGTCGCATCGTTGTTCCTTATTTTGTAAAGGGGCGGGTGAGTAACCCGACAGGGCCGGTGGTGTACCAGCGACGGTTGCCGCGACTGCGTGAATCACGACCGACAGCCTGGGTCAGGCGGTCAAGGATAATGGCGAGGATCACAATTCCGACGCCGCCGACGGTCGCCAGCCCCATGTCGAGACGGCCAATACCGCGCAGCACCATCTGGCCGAGACCGCCAACGGCGATCATCGAGGCGATCACCACCATGGACAGCGCCAGCATCAGCGTCTGGTTAACGCCCGCCATAATGGTCGGCATCGCCAGCGGAAGCTGAACCTTAAACAGCATCTGACGCGGGCTGGCGCCGAACGAGCGCGAGGCCTCAATCAGATCCGCCGGCACCTGGTTAATGCCCAGGATCGTCAGGCGAATAATCGGCGGCAGGGCGAAGATAATGGTCACCACCACGCCCGGCACGTTACCGATGCCGAACAGCATCACGATAGGCACCAGATAGACGAACGCCGGGGTGGTCTGCATCGCATCCAGCAGGGGACGAATAATCTTCGCCGCCCGCGGGCTGCGCGCCAGCCAGATCCCCATCGGCAGGCCGATGACAATGCAGAAGAGCAGGGCGGTCAGCACCAGCGCCAGGGTAATCATCGCCTGAGACCACGCGCCAATCGCGCCGATGGCAATCAGGGAGATCAGCGTGGCGACGCCCATACCCGCGCTACCGAACTGCCATGCGATCAGCGAGAACAGGATAATCGCCACGGGCGCAGGCATGCCCAGCATCAGCTGCTGGAAGCCGTTCAGGATGTAATCCACCGGGATGCGGATCCCCTGGAACACCGGGCGGAAATGGGTAACGACCCAGTCGATCCCCTCCGTCACCCAGCTGTCCAGCGGGATCAGCGTCTTGTGGAACGGATCCATAATATTGAAATGCTCTGGCGCAGGCGCGGGTGCGCTGTTGAGCCAGTCCGCCGCGCCGCCGCCGTCGGCAGGTGCGGGCGTGGAACCCCACGCATCGGCAGATTGCGCCGCGCTGTCCGCAGCTTCAGTGGTACCCCATGGGTTTGATTGATCAGCCATTGTTTGCCCCCTCGCGATCTAAAGCCTGTAGCAGCATCCGTTTTGAGATGATGCCAACGTACTGTTGCTCTTCACCGACAACCGGCACGGCACAAGGCGCCTGACCCACGTGAGAGAGCAACTCGCTAAGCGGCGTTTCGGCATCTACGGCAAGTGGAGCGTCAATCAACGCCGCATCGATTCCCTGGTTTTCGCTCAGGGCGGTTTTCAGAGAGTCGATGGAGACAACGCCGACAAATTTATTGCCGCGTTCAACCAGATAACCGTATTCACGGTCTTCATCCTGCAACAGCTTCAGCGCGGAGCGCGGGCCGAAGCCTGGCGTTTTTCGAATAATGCCGTTTGGCGTTCGGCGGGCAATATCTTTCGCGCTAAATACCTGGCTAATATCCACGCCGCGGAAGAAGGTGCGCACGTAATCATTCGCCGGATTATTCAGAATTTCATCCGGCGTGCCGACCTGCACCACTTCGCCATTTTGCATAATGGCAATGCGGTCGCCAATACGCATGGCTTCATCGAGATCGTGAGAAATAAAGACAATGGTGCGCTGGTGTTTGGCCTGTAATTTTACCAGCTCATCCTGCATCTCGGTGCGAATTAAAGGATCGAGAGCGGAGAAGGCTTCATCCATTAATAATATGTCTGGATTAATGGCTAACGCGCGGGCTAATCCGACGCGCTGACGCATCCCGCCCGAAAGCTCGTCCGGGTAGGCATGAGCGTAATTTTCCAGCCCAACCTGACGCAAAGCATCCAGGGCTTTTTCCTGACGTTCCTGAGCAGGCGTGCCGGCTAATTCCATACCGAAGGCGGTATTATCGAGCACCGTCATATGCGGCATCAGCGCGAATGACTGGAATACCATCGCAATCTTCTTTCTGCGCACCTCGCGGAGTTCTGCGTCTGAGATTCTGGCGATATCCACGCCGTCAATCAGCACCTGTCCGCGGGTGGGTTCAATCAGGCGATTGAGAAGGCGAACCATAGTGGATTTACCCGAACCGGATAATCCCATGATGACAAAAATCTCGCCTTCTTCAATGGCCAGACTGGCGTCTTTAACGCCAAGCGACAGCCCGGTTTTTTCCAGAATTTGCTCTTTCGAAAGGCCTTTCTCAATATATTTGAATGCGCGCTGCGGGTGCTCGCCAAATATTTTATAAAGATTTTTCACTTCTAATTTAATTGCCATGCAATAGAGAGTGTCCTGTTATTTGTTTATGTCGATATGATTACCATGGTAAATTGTTAACGGGCATAACCCTAACATACTGAGAATCTGAGACAACCCTGAGTTGGCCTGACGCCGGAATTTTGTTGCAAGCGAAACGGCTGAATTTCCCATGAATAAAGGGCTGAGGACGGTTTGAATTTTTCTCAATTTTTTACTGCTGCGTCGGGAAATTCACCTGAATCGGTGTGATTCAGGTGAATATGACGGGGAAATTACAGTGTAGTGCCTGGTGAAATAGTGGTGTGGAAATAATGAGATTTATATTTAATTAATGAACGTTAATTCATACATTAAAAATCCCAATCCTCATCTTCTGTCTCCACCGCTTTACCCATCACGTACGACGATCCGGACCCGGAGAAGAAATCGTGGTTTTCGTCCGCATTGGGCGACAGCGCCACGAGGATCGCCGGGTTTACCTCCGCCATCTCCGGCGGGAAAAGCGCGTCGTAGCCCAGGTTCATCAGCGCTTTGTTCGCGTTGTAGCAGAGAAACGCCTTCACGTCCTCTTCCCAGCCCGTTCCGGCGTACAGCTCTTCGGTATAGCTCAACTCGTTGTCATACAGATCCATCAGCAAATCGAGGGCGAACCCTTTGAGTTCCTCGCGTTTTTCCGGGCTGACTTTCTCCAGCCCTTTCTGATACTTATAGCCGATGTAATACCCGTGCACCGCCTCGTCACGGATAATGAGGCGAATCAAATCGGCGGTGTTGGTGAGCTTGCCCCGGCTCGACCAGTACATGGGCAGCCAGAAGCCGGAATAGAAGAGGAAGGATTCCAGGAACACGCTGGCGATCTTCTTCTTCAGCGGCTCGTCGGCGCGGTAATACTCCAGCACCAGCTCCGCCTTGCGCTGCAATGACGCGCTCTCTTCGCTCCAGGCGTAGGCCGCGTCCACGTCTTTGGTCTGGCACAGCGTCGAGAAAATCGAGCTGTAGGAGCGGGCATGCACCGCCTCCATAAAGCTGATATTCGACATCACCGCCTCTTCGTGCGGCGTCAGCGCGTCGCTCATCAGCGCGGGCGCACCGACGGTATTCTGAATAGTGTCCAGCAGCGTCAGGCCGGTAAAGACGCGGATCGTCAGCTGCTGTTCGGCGTGGCTCAGCGTCTGCCAGGCTGGAATATCATTGGAGAGCGGCACCTTTTCCGGCAGCCAGAAGTTGCTGGTCAGGCGGTTCCACACCTCCAGGTCTTTATCGTCCTGAATCTTGTTCCAGTTAACGGCACTCACGCGTGACAGTTTCATCCTTTCTCCTTACAGCGCGCAGGACACGCAGCCTTCGATTTCGGTGCCTTCCAGCGCAAGCTGGCGCAGGCGAATGTAGTACAGCGTTTTGATGCCTTTCTTCCAGGCGTAAATCTGCGCTTTGTTGATATCCCGCGTGGTGGCGGTGTCCGGGAAGAAGAGCGTCAGCGACAGCCCCTGGTCCACGTGCTTCGTGGCCTCGGCGTAGGTATCAATGATTTTCTCCGGGCCGATCTCGTACGCGTCCTGGTACAGCGCCAGGTTCTCATTGGTCATAAACGGGGCAGGGTAGTAGACGCGTCCGGTTTTGCCTTCCTTACGGATCTCAATCTTCGACACGATCGGGTGAATGCTCGACGTGGCGTGGTTGATGTAGGAAATCGAACCGGTTGGCGGCACCGCCTGCAGGTTCTGGTTATAAATGCCGTAGCGCATCACGTCGTCGCGCAGCTGCTGCCACATCTCGCGCGTCGGCAGGGTAATGCCGGCGCGGTCAAACAGCGCGCGCACTTTTTCGGTTTTCGGCTGCCAGTCGCCTTCCAGATACTGGCTGAAATACGCCCCGCTGGCGTAGCGCGACTGCTCAAAGCCTGCGAACCGCTGGTTGCGCTCGCGCGCCAGCATCATTGAGGTATGAAGCGCATGCCAGGTGACGGTGTAGAAATAGAGATTCGTGAAATCCAGCCCTTCCGGGCTGCCGTAGGCGATGCCTTCCCGTGCCAGATAGCCGTGCAGGTTCATCTGCCCCAGGCCGATGGCGTGCGATGCGGCGTTGCCCGCCTCGATGGACGGCACGCTGCGGATGTGGCTCATGTCCGATACCGCCGTCAGCCCGCGAACGGCGGTCTCCACCGTGCGGCCAAAATCCGGCGAATCCATGGTGTGGGCAATATTCAGCGACCCGAGGTTGCAGGAGATATCTTTGCCGATCTCCGCGTAGTCCAGGTTTTCGTCGTAAGCGGAGGCGCTGTTGACCTGCAAAATTTCCGAGCACAGGTTGCTCATATTGATGCGCCCGGCAATCGGGTTGGCGCGGTTGACCGTATCCTCGTACATGATGTACGGATAGCCGGATTCAAACTGAATTTCCGCAAGCGTCTGGAAGAAATCGCGGGCGTTGATGTATTTCTTGCGGATGCGATCGTCTGCAACCAGCTCGTCATAAAGCTCGCTTATCGCCACGTCGCCAAACGCTTTGCCGTAGATCCGCTCCACGTCATACGGCGAGAAGAGCGCCATGTCGGCATTCTCTTTGGCCAGCTTAAACGTGATATCCGGGATCGTCACGCCGAGCGACAGGGTTTTGATGCGGATTTTTTCGTCGGCGTTTTCGCGCTTGGTATCGAGAAAACGCAGGATGTCCGGGTGGTGCGCGTGCAGGTAAACCGCCCCCGCCCCCTGGCGTGCGCCAAGCTGGTTGGCGTAGGAGAAGGCATCTTCCAGCATCTTCATCACCGGGATCACGCCCGAGGACTGGTTTTCGATGCGCTTGATCGGCGCGCCCGCTTCCCGCAGGTTCGAGAGCAGAAACGCCACGCCGCCGCCGCGTTTGGAAAGCTGCAGCGCCGAGTTCACCGCACGGCCAATCGACTCCATATTGTCTTCGATGCGCAGCAGGAAGCAGGAGACCAGCTCGCCGCGCTGGGCCTTGCCGCAGTTGAGGAAGGTGGGCGTAGCGGGCTGGAAGCGGCCGGAGAGGATCTCCTCCGTCAGCCGTTCAGCCAGCGCTTCATCGCCCTGGGCCAGCGTCAGGGCCACCATCACGGTGCGATCTTCAAAGCTTTCCAGGTAGCGTTTGCCGTCGAAGGTTTTCAGGGTGTAGCTGGTGTAATACTTCCATGCGCCAAGAAACGTCTGGAAGCGAAAACCGCTGGCGTGCGCACGTTCAAACAGTCTTACCACGAAGGGACGATCGTAGCGGGCCAGGACGCGCTCCTCGTAGTAGCCCTCGTTAACCAGATAGTCGAGACGTTCATTCTGGCTTGAAAACGTCACGCTGTTGGGCCGCACGTGGGCGGCGAAAAAAGCCTCTACCGCCTCGCGATCTTTGCCAAACTGAATGCGCCCCTCCCGGTCATAGAGGTTAAGCATCGCGTTTAATGCGTGGTAGTCCGGCGTCGCCTGAATTACCCGTTCTGCGGTTGTCGTTGCCAAAATTCGTTCACTCCTTTACGCACGTTTTCTACGTCCTGCTGTGTCCCCATCAGTTCAAAACGATAGAGATACGGCACGCCGCATTTTTGAGAGATGACATCCCCGGCGCGGCCAAAGGCATCGCCAAAATTACGATTGCCCGCCGCGATCACGCCCCGAATCAGTACCCGGTTATGAGGATCGTTCAGAAAGCGGATCACCTGGCGGGGTACTGCTCCTGCCGTACCGCCGCCGCCATAGCTGGGCACCACCAGAATGTAAGGTTCGTCTACCTGAATGCGCTCCCGCTCGTTGAGCGGAATACGCACCGCAGGCAGCCCGAGGCGCTCAATAAAGCGGAGCGTGTTTTCTGAGCTGCTGGAGAAGAAGACCAGCCCACTCATGCACGCGTGGCCTGAGCGCTCAGGCGGTTAATCATGTCCGGGCGAAAGCCAGACCAGCTGGTATCACCGGCAACCACCACCGGAAGCTGACGAAATCCCTGTTCGCGCAGGGTATCCGCGGCATCGGGCACCAGGTCGATATTTACCATCTCAAACGCCACGCCTCGGCTCTCCATCGCCCGTTTGGTGGCGTGGCACTGAACACAATCGTTACGAGTGTAAATAATAATGCTCATGATTCGTATTTCCATTTAGAATGAGAAAACGGCGCGAGTTAACGCGTCATAGAGTGTGTGTCTTTCTAAAGAGAATACTAGATGTAGTTGATAAAAGATTCAACCATACAAGATATGGGAAATTCAGATTAATATTGCCCTGATGATGAGCACAGCGGGGCAGGGCGGGCTGTACGGGTTTTTCAGGCTTACAGGCATAAAAAAGCCCCGGCGCCTGAGGCTACCGGGGTTGAGAATGCGGGCTTACTTACGCAGGCTGAGCAGGGCTCCGACAAAAATGCCGACCGCCGCGACGGTTCCCAGCGTACACAGTGGTTTTTCACGTACGAAGGTCGTAGCACAGCTTGCCATGTCGCAGGCCGCCTGCGTAGCGCGTGAACGTCCGTTCATACGGGCGCGGGTTTCACGGAGCAGAGACTGAGCCTTACGTTTCGCAGCATCTGCTTCATCCTTCGCATCCGATCCCCAGGATTTCAGCACTTCCTCAAGCGTGTCCGCTAATTGGCTGACATCATTACGAATATCCTGCGCGTCGTCGTTAATATCGTTTCGGTTCGGTCTGTTAAACATACGATCCTCCGTAATTTTGTGTTCCCGTTTAGTTTAGTTCAGAAATTTAATATCTGAAGCGCGTCACGCGTTATCCGCCAGTTTATGGACTATTCTGAAAGCCCTGCTAATGCTGATTACTGTAAGGTTGCCGGGCAGGAAAAGATAACGAGGAAAAGATATGTATTTACGACCTGACGAGGTGGCACGCGTTCTTGAAAAAGAGGGATTCACCATGGATGAGGTGACGCCAAAAGCGTATGGATATCGCCGCGGCGAGAATTATGTTTATGTTAATCGTGAAGCCAGGATGGGACGTACCGCTCTCATTATTCACCCGACGCTGAAAGACAGAAGTCTGTCATTTGCTGAGCCTGCCTCGGATATTAAAACCTGCGACCACTATCATCAATTTCCGCTCTATTTAGGCGGTGAACGGCATGAGCATTATGGTATTCCGCACGGTTTCAGTTCGCGTATGGCGCTGGAGCGGTTTCTGAAGGGACTGTTTGGCGACGTACAGTAAATTTGCGACTGGCTTTCGCCAGTCGCTTCACATTACGCTTTTACCTGGCCGTACTGGCTGACCTTAAACAGGCGGCGGCAGTAGTCGAGGAAATAGCCGTATACCGCACCCATCAGCATTGATACCACGATATTCGAACTGACCGCTGCGGCGATCTGGTGCCAGTCCGCGCCCACTGTCAGGAGAATAGCCACGTAGACCGGCGACTGGAACGTGACGTACGCCAGCACGTCGGCAAGATTTTTCATCCAGCCCGCCGGGCTGATGCGGCGCGCGAAACGCATAACGGCATCGCGGTATAGCCCGTAAGGCCATGCGATAATAATATTGACCGGGATCGCCACCAGACGAGAAGAAAGTGACTGCTCGAAGGTCATTCCGGAGAGGAATATTTCAATCAGCATGTTCACAACGGAACAGTAGACAACCATCGCGAAAGTATCCGCCACCGCGTGGCGCAGGCGAGATTGCGGCGAGAACATGTCTGAACTCCTTGAGAAGAACGCAGTGGAATCGGTTTTCCTTCAGCGGCTAGTGCTTTAGGTTGGTTTGTTTGAGGTGTATAGCGTATATCTCTATGTTTGAACTAACAACTAGTGATTAATTTTTATTTACTCGCCTTTTGTCCACAAAATTCTCTAAAATTGGTTGTTTTATATCCGGTTCGTTATAATCTGTCTCATTAAATGTTTTTCTTATATAAATCAGTGGCTTAAGTGTTTTGCTTTTGACGCAGAAATCCGCTCCCCTGATGAGAGCGCAGTATGCTGTGATTTGGATTAAAGTTGACCATTTATATTGATTTGGTGATTAGATCTACGTGTTTCCCGCCAATGCTATGCGCTATTATTAACGGCGATATTTAAATATATTTACATTTATGCCCGTTTGGACCTTTGGGTAGATATTTCAACTGAAATGAATTATTCTTGGGGCGATTTATCTATTTACCCCAAAGAAAAGGTTTTCAATAATATGTCTTTGACGTTACAGAATCTTAATAATATCCGAACCCTGCGCGCGATGGCGCGAGAATTAACCCTGGACGTTCTTGAGGAAATGCTGGAAAAGGTCAGGGTCGTTACTGAAGAAAAACGCAATGAGCTGGCGGAATTAGAGCAGCAGCGCGCTGAACAGCAGGAAAAAATTAATACCCTGCTGGAACTGATGAAAGCCGATGGTATTTCTCCGACTGACCTGCTGGGTTCAGAACTGGCGCAGGCGGGTAAACCGACTAAAAAGCGTAAACCGCGTGAAGCGAAATATCGCTTTATTGACCAGAACGGTGAAGAAAAAACGTGGACCGGCCAGGGCCGCACGCCGAAGCCTATTGCCAGCGCGCTGGCAGAGGGTAAATCACTGGATGATTTTCTGATCTAATACGTGGACCGGGCGGAACAAGCCGCCCGGTTGTCTGTTCAGCAGACGCCGAAATCACCTTCTTCGTTATACGGCGCCAAATCGGCCGCTTTCAGCGTATATTTCTCGCCTTGTTCATTGCTGGCCTGTACCGCCACCACGTTTTCACCGTTCACTTCGAGCACTTTCAGCTTTGGGCCGCCTTTTAGCGGTTGCACATAATCACCGACAGAAAACATATAACCTCCTCATCGTTTTAGCGATCTCCACCTTAGCCGACGTCTGATGCCGGGTACAGCGTAATTCATTGATTACTGCTTATGAGGTATGACGGTTCCACGGCATCACTTTCAGCAACCGTGCCATACCGCAAAAACCTGTCACACCGGCGAAAAGCAGCCCGGCACCGACGAAACCGCTCAGCAGGAAAAAGCTGCTGGAGACGCTATAACCCAGCACCACGCCGCAGAGGATCAGCAGTCCGGCGGCAATTTGTACCTGCCGCATCAGCGGGAGCGGCTGGGATTTATCTTCAACGGTCAGCAGCCCGGCCTGCTTCCAGCCCTGAATGCCCCCCTCAACCACGAAGGCCTGAGCCGGCAACGCTGCCTGCGCAAGTCGCGCAGCATTGTTTGATGTCCGTGTCCCGGACTGACAGTGGAAAATCACCGTTTCACCAGGGGCAGCGTTGAGCCCGCCGGGTAAAGAATCCAGCGGTATGGAGCGTGCTGCCGGAATATGCTCGCGGGCATACTCGTCGGGATCGCGAATATCAATCAGTTTTGCGCCTTCTTTAATAAGCGCATTCGCCTGCTGTGGCGAAATAAGAGAAAGAGACATGGTGTTTCCTTACGGTCAATTTATGAGTAGTAGAACATTTAAGGAAGGGCTTAAGCCAGTGTAAAGAGGGTAAAGGCAGGTAAAAGCGCGAGAGACGAATGGCAGTAACCCGTAAACTGGCTATGCTTAGAGAAATGTCTCTTTTTAATTTTCAATTGGTTAGCTTGCACGGAGTGATTATGGGTTTTTGGCGCGTTGTTTTTACGATTATTCTCCCGCCGCTGGGCGTGCTGCTTGGCAAGGGACTGGGCTGGGCGTTTATTCTGAACATCCTTCTGACCATCCTGGGTTACTTCCCGGGCCTTATCCACGCGTTTTGGGTGCAGACGAAAAACTAAGCACGCCACAGTAAATCACTGTATATACCGGTTAACACGCCTTCCGGGCCAAACTGCTGTTTGATCCAGCGCGTCACCTGGCCGGTCGCCGCATGCTGCGTGGCGAGCAGCATGCGCGAGTCCTGACGCGGATTGTTAATACGCCGCGTGATGAGCAGCCCGTCTTCCATCGCTTCTCTTGCCATGTATTCCGGCAAAAAGCCAATCCCTTCCCCCAGAATCTGGCACTGGCACTTGGTGTTGAAATCCGGCACCAGAATCGCCTCCTGCCCGTGCAGCAGCCAGCCGACCTTCTTGTTGATGGTATGCGCTGTATCTTCCACCATGATGTTGGGGTACAGGCGCAACTGGCTCTCCGCTATCGGTTCGGGAACAAAGGCGAGGGGATGTTCCGGCGCGATGGCAAACACCCAGCGAATGGCGCCAATTTCGGTGTAATCAATCCCGCCGCCGTCCAGCAGCGTATCCGGCGCGCCAATCGCGATGTTGGCCTGATTGTTGATGATCGAATCCCAGACGCCGTTATACACCTCGGTCGTCACCGTGATCTGGCAGGTGGGAAACTGCTTTTTCAGCACCTGCAGCAAACGCGCGGTATGGCGCGGCGTATACAAGAGCTGATTAATGCAGATGCGTACTCGCGCCTCGATGCCCTGCGAAATGGTATCAATCCCGCGCTTGATGGCGTGGAAGTCGTTCATCAGGTCGGTGGCCTTACGGTAAAAATAAAACCCGGACTCCGTCAGCTCGATGCTGCGCGTGTTGCGCACAAACAGCACCACATCCAGCCCGGTCTCCATGCGCTTAATGGTGTAGCTAATGGCGGAGGTCGTTACACCCAGCTCGGCGGCGGCTTTGCTGAAGCTGCCGAAGCGTGCCGCGGTGGTGAAGGCCAGCAGGTTCTCTTCGGTAAAGATGGAATTCATATCACAGCATCCTCAGCCATCAGTTTTGAACATATTTTAACAGCGCCGTTACATCATATTTGAAGTGTGTCACATTTCTGACTATTTACGCGGAGCCGCGTCCTGCAAGGCTTTTACAACCATAAGGATAATGCTGCCTGAGGCGCTAAAAAACGGTAAACCATAAGAAAAAGGTTGCACAGACGCACGTTTTAGCCTGACTGTTGAATTTAACTCAACAATGAATTGCGTGTCGATGAATCATTTTTAAGCGGATTCTTTTGTGACCAGGCTGTTGCTATTCTCAGGTCATCAGAAGTGAAACATTGGGAGACTGAATATGTCTGCAAACGCACTCGTTACGGAATTTCTGCTGGCGGCAGAAGAGGGCAACATCGACGCGCTAAAAGCCTGCCTGGATAACGGCGTGGATATTAACGCCACCAACCGCCAGAAAAGAACCGCCATTATTATTGCCAGCCTGAAAAAGCATTATGCCTGCGTGGAATTTTTAATTGCCGCCGGCGCGGATATTGATAAACAGGACCAGACCTGTTTTAACCCCTTCCTGATAAGCTGCCTGACTAATGATTTAACCCTGCTGCGCATCGTTCTTCCGGCGAATCCGGATCTCGACCGTCTGACGCGCTTCGGCGGCGTGGGCATTACCCCTGCCAGTGAAAAAGGCCACGTTGAAATCGTGCGCGAGCTGCTGGAAAAAACCGATATTAACGTCAACCACACTAACTTTGTCGGCTGGACGCCGCTGCTGGAAGCCATCGTGCTGAATGACGGCGGCGCAAAGCAGCAGGAAATTGTGAAGCTGCTGCTGGATCACGGCGCGAATCCGCACATGACCGATAAATACGGCAAAACCCCGCTCGAACTGGCGCGGGAAAAAGGCTTCGATGCAATAGCCGACCTGCTGCTGGCGGCGGGCGCATAACGCATTCGGCCAGCCACGTCCGGCTGGCCGTTAATTCAAACAGTATTTTTACCGACGTGCATTCTGCGCGACGGCGGCCCCCTTTTATCCGTATTCAGGAGAAAACAATGCCAACCAAAATCGTCATAAAAAAGAATACGTATTTCGATTCGGTTTCCTTAATGTCGGTTTCCACCAAAGCCAATAAATTGCCGGGCGTCGAACAGGCGTTTGTGGCAATGGCGACGGAAATGAATAAAGGCGTTCTGAAAAATCTCGGGCTGCTCACGCCGGAATTGGCGGAAGCCAAAAATGGCGACCTGATGATCGTGATTAAAGGCGACGCGGCGAACGATGAAACGCTGGCGGAAATAGAAGCTTTATTTACCCATAAAGTGAGCGGCGGCACCCATGAAGCACGCTACGCGACGATTGCCAGCGCCAAAACTCATCGCCCGGACAGCAACCTGGCGGTCATTTCCGTCAACGGCACCTTTGCCGCCCGCGAAGCGCGTCAGGCGCTGGAAAACGATCTTAACGTGATGCTGTTCTCTGATAACGTGTCGCTCGACGACGAGCTGGCGCTGAAGCAGCTGGCGCATGAGAAAGGGCTGCTGATGATGGGGCCTGACTGCGGAACCGCCATCATCAACGGTGCGGGGCTGTGCTTCGCCAACGCGGTGCGTCGCGGGCCGATTGGGATTGTTGGCGCCTCCGGCACCGGCAGCCAGGAGCTGAGCGTGCGCATTCATGAGTTCGGCGGCGGCGTGTCGCAGCTGATCGGCACCGGCGGACGCGATCTTAGCGAGAAAATCGGCGGTCTCATGATGCTCGACGCCATTGACATGCTTGAGGCGGATGAGGGCACCCGGGTGATTGCGCTCATCTCCAAGCCGCCTGCGCCAGCGGTGGCAGAAAAGGTACTGGCCCGCGCCAGAGCCTGCCGCAAGCCGGTGGTTGTTTGCTTCCTCGGCCGCAGCGAACCGCCCGCCGATGAAGACGGCCTGCAGTTTGCGCGTGGCACCAAAGAAGCGGCGCTGAAGGCGGTGCTGCTTACCGGCATTAAAAAAGAGTCCCTGGATCTGCATCCGCTCAACTGGCCTTTGATTGAAGAGGTGCGCGCCCGCCTGACCCCACAGCAGAAGTACATTCGCGGCCTGTTCTGCGGCGGCACCCTGTGCGACGAGGCGATGTTTGCCGCGCTGGAGAAGTTCGACGACGTCTGGAGCAACATCCAGCCCGATCCGGCTAAGCGCCTGAAGGACATCAGCGTCAGCCAGGCCCACACCTTCCTTGACTTCGGTGACGACGACTTCACCAACGGCAAACCGCACCCAATGATCGACCCGACCAACCGCATCAGCCGCCTGCTGCAGGAGGCGCGCGATCCGCAGGTGGGCGTCATCGTGATGGACTTCGTGCTCGGCTTCGGCGCGCACGAGGATCCGGTGGGGGTGATGATCGAGGCGATCAAAGAGGCACAGGCGATCGCGAAAGCCGATAACCGTCCGCTGGAGATCCTCGGCTACGTGCTTGGCACCGACCAGGATCCGCAGTCGCTGGCGCAACAGTGCCAGCGGCTGACCAACGCAGGCGTCATCTGGGCCAGCAGCAGCACCAACACCGGATTACTGGCACGCGAATTTGTCTGCAAAGGGGAGAACGCATAATGACCACTTTATTCAACCAGCCGCTTAACGTCATTAACGTCGGCATTGCGATGTTCAGCGACGACCTCAAAAAGCAGCACATTCCCGTGACTCAGCTCGACTGGACGCCGCCGGGGCAGGGCAACATGCAGGTGATGGAGGCGCTCGACCAGCTGGCGGAAAAACCGCTGGCGGAGAAGATCGCCGCCGCGAACAAAATCGCCCTTGAGCGCATCATCCAGTCTCACCCGGTGCTGGTGGGCTATGACCAGGCAATTAACGTAGTGCCGGGCATGACCCGCACCACCATTCTGCACGCCGGTCCGCCCGTCGCCTGGGAAAACATGTGCGGGGCGATGAAGGGCGCGGTTACCGGTGCGCTGGTATTTGAAGGGCTGGCGACGGATCTGGAGGATGCCGCAAGGCTGGCGGCTTCAGGCGAGATCACCTTCTCGCCGTGCCACGAGCACGACTGCGTGGGCTCCATGGCGGGCGTCACCTCCGCGTCGATGTTTATGCACATCGTTGAGAACAAAACCTACGGCAACCGGGCGTTCACCAACCTCAGCGAGCAGATGGCGAAGATCCTGCGCATGGGGGCTAATGACCAGAGCGTGATCGACCGTCTGAACTGGATGCGCGACGTGCTCGGCCCGATGCTGCGCGACGCGATGAAGATTATCGGAGAAATCGACCTGCGCCTGATGCTGGCCCAGGCGCTGCACATGGGCGACGAGTGCCACAACCGCAACAACGCCGGCACCACGCTTCTTATTCAGGCGCTGACCCCGGGGCTGATTCAGGCGGGCTATCCGGTGGAGCAGCAGCGCGAGGTGTTTGAGTTTGTCGCCAGCAGCGACTACTTCTCCGGCCCGACGTGGATGGCGATGTGTAAGGCCGCGCTGGATGCCGCCCACGGCATTGAGTACAGCACCGTTGTGACCACCATGGCGCGCAACGGCTACGAGTTCGGCCTGCGCGTCTCCGGCCTGCCGGGACAGTGGTTCACCGGCCCGGCGCAGCAGGTGATTGGCCCGATGTTCGCAGGCTACAAGCCGGAAGACTCCGGGCTGGACATTGGCGACAGCGCCATCACCGAAACCTACGGCATCGGCGGCTTTGCGATGGCGACGGCCCCGGCCATCGTGGCGCTGGTGGGCGGCACGGTGGAGGAAGCCATCGACTTCTCGCGCCAGATGCGCGAAATCACCCTCGGCGAGAACCCGAACGTCACCATTCCGCTGCTGTCGTTTATGGGCATTCCAACCGCCATCGACATCACCAGAGTGGCGGGCAGCGGCATTCTGCCGGTGATCAACACTGCCATTGCCCACAAAGACGCGGGTATCGGCATGATTGGGGCGGGCATCGTTCACCCGCCGTTTAGCTGTTTTGAAAAGGCGCTGTTGACCTTCCGCGATCGCTACGTTCTATAAGGTATGCATCCATGAAAAACATGAAACTGGAGTGGAAAAGAGGTGACTGGGCGGCCTATTTCGGGTTGATGACCAACAACCTGACTAATTTGCTGACCATGATGGGGTTGCTCATTTTTGTCGTCGGCATCCCGAAGGAGATTGTTTATGGACGCATCGCGCCGGCCTTCGGGCTGGCGGTGCTGGTAGCGAGCTTATGCTACACATGGTTTGGTCTGCAAATGGCGCGCGCCACCGGACGTACGGACGTCACCGCGCTGCCGTCCGGCCCGAGCGCACCCTCGATTTTTACCGTGACCTTCCTGGTCCTGATGCCCGTCTACCAGCAAACCGGCGATGCGGATTTCGCGATTCAGATTGGCCTGGTGTGGTGCTTCGTGGAAGCGATGATCCTCGCGGGCGGCTCGTTCCTGGGTGAGACCATCCGCAAGATGATCCCGCGTACCGTGCTGCTGTCGTGCCTGTCCGGTCTTGGCCTGCTGCTGCTGGCGATGAACCCAATGTTGCAGGCGTTCGAAGCGCCCACCGTGTCGTTCATCGTTCTGCTGCTGATCTTCATTAACTGGTTCGGTAAAAAGCCGATTTTCGCCAAAATCCCGACCGGCCTGCTGCTGCTGATTGCCGGAACGGCGCTGGCGTGGATTTCCGGACTGCAAAGCCCGGATGCCATTAAGGCGTCCATGTCATCCTTCGGCTTTAACCCGCCGGAGGTGCACGTGGACAGCTTTATGCAGGGCCTGCCGCACGCGCTGCCGTATCTGGCGTCCGCCGTACCGCTGGGGCTGGCGAACTACATCTTTGACCTGGAGAACATCGAAAGCGCCCACGCGGCGGGGGATGAGTACCCGACCCGCAAGGTGATGCTGGCGAACGGCCTGGCTTCCATGCTCGGCTGCCTGATGGGCAACCCGTTCCCGGTCACGGTCTACGTGGGCCATCCCGGCTGGAAGGCGATGGGAGCGAGCATCGGCTACACGCTGGCGTCCGGCGTGACCATGTTCATCGTGCCGCTGTTCGGGCTGGGGGCCTTTATGCTCGCCATCATACCGATGACCGCTATCGTGCCGATTCTGGTGTTTATCGGCGTTGTCACCGCCAACCAGGTGGTGCGGGAAACGCCGAAAGTGGAGGTGCCCGTCATCTTTATCTGCCTGTTCCCGTGGATCGCTAACTGGGCGCTGACCATGATGAACAGCGTGATGAGCGCGGCGGGAACCAGCGCGGCGAAAATTGGCACCGACGTGCTGCACAGCAAAGGGATCTACTACGAGGGGCTGATGCACCTCGGCAACGGTGCGCCGCTCGCCAGCATGCTCTGGGGCTGTATCGCTATCTTCGCCATCATTAACAAACCGCTGCGCGGGGCCGTCGCCGCCGCAGGAGGCGCGCTGCTGGCGCTGTTTGGCGTGATCCACGCGCCAGTGGTGGGATTTGCCGAGGGCAGTTCCCTGATGTTCGTCACGGCCTACCTGATGATGGGCGGCATGTTTGTGGTGAAGCATTTCCTCGACAGCCGCGAAGTTGCGAGCGCTGAAGTTACTGTTGCGAAGGAAAACGTATGAAAGAGCTTATGGTCGTCGCCATCGGCGGCAACAGCATTATCAAAGACAACACCAGCCAGTCGGTGGAACATCAGGCGCAGGCGGTCAAAGCGGTGGCCGAGTCGGTGCTCGAAATGCTGGCCTCCGACTATGACATCGTCCTCACCCACGGCAACGGCCCGCAGGTGGGGCTGGATCTGCGCCGCGCCGAGATCGCCCACGAGCGGGAAGGGCTGCCGCTGACCCCGCTGGCAAACTGCGTGGCGGATACCCAGGGCGGTATCGGCTATCTGATCCAGCAGGCGCTCAACAACCGCCTGGCGGCGCGCGGGGAGCAAAAGGCGGTCACGGTCGTCACTCAGGTGGAGGTGGATAAAAACGATCCCGGCTTTAAGCACCCGACAAAACCGATCGGCGCGTTCTTCAGCGAGGCGCAGCGCGACGAGCTACAGCTCGCGCACCCGGACTGGCATTTTGTCGAGGATTCAGGCCGGGGCTATCGCCGCGTGGTGGCCTCGCCCCAGCCGCTGAGCATCGTCGAGGCGGATGCGATTAAGGCGCTAACGCAGAAAGGTTTTGTGGTCATCGGCGCGGGCGGCGGAGGCATTCCCGTGGTGCGCAGCGAGCAGGGGGATTATCAGAGCGTCGATGCGGTTATCGATAAAGATCTCTCCACCGCGCTGCTGGCCCGTGAGATTTGCGCCGACGTGCTGGTGATAACCACCGGCGTGGAGAAAGTCTGCGTTAACTTCGGCAAGCCAGACCAGCAGGCGCTGGACACCGTCAGCGTGGCACAGATGACGCGCTACATGGACGAAGGACACTTTCCGGCGGGCAGCATGCTGCCCAAAATCGTCGCCTCGCTGGCATTTTTACGCCACGGCGGCAGGCGCGTGATCATCACCTCGCCGGACTGCCTGCCCGCGGCGCTGCGCGGTGAAACGGGTACCCACATTGTTAATGAAGGAAGATAAGATGAGTGAAAACAAAAGCCGCCGCGAGTTTATCAGCCAGAGCGGCAAAATGGTCACCGCCTGCGCGCTGTTTGGCGCAACCGGCTCCGTCGCGTATGCTGCCGACACTGCAAAGGCAACCTGCGAGACGGGGAAACCGATGAAGATCATCGCGAAACATTACTATCTGGACAACGTGCTGCTGGAGGCCGGGTTCAACGTCGACGGCAGCGTGGCGACGAGCACCCGCACCGAGCTGAAAACGCTGGAGATCAAAGACGGGAAAATTGTCGCCCTGCGCGATAACGGCAGCCACGCCGACGCCGCGCTGCCGCACTACGACGCGGGTAAAAAGCTGATGCTTCCGGCGATGCGCGACATGCACATTCACCTGGATAAAACCTTCTACGGCGGCCCGTGGCGCTCCCTGAACCGTCCGGCTGGCACCACCATTCAGGACATGATCCGCCTGGAGCAGAAGCTGCTGCCGGAGTTACAGCCCTACACGCAAGAACGCGCCGAAAAGCTGATCGACCTGATCCAGTCCAAAGGGTCCACCATCGCCCGCAGCCACTGCAATATTGAGCCGGTTTCCGGCCTGAAAAACCTGGAAAATTTGCAGGCGGTGCTGGCGCGCCGCAGCGCAGGTTTTGACTGCGAAATCGTTGCCTTCCCGCAGCACGGCCTGCTGCTCTCCAACGCTGAAAAGCTGATGCGCGAGGCGATGCAGGCGGGGGCGCACTATGTGGGCGGGCTGGACCCAACCAGCGTTGACGGCGCGATGGAGAAATCGCTCGATACTATGTTCCAGATTGCGCTGGATTACGACAAAGGGGTGGATATTCACCTCCATGAAACCAGCCCGGCGGGCGTGGCGGCGGTGAACTACATGGTGGAAACCGTGGAGAAAACGCCGGAGCTGAAGGGGAAGCTGACCATCAGCCACGCCTTCGCGCTGGCGACGCTCAACGAGCAGCAGGTGGATGAGATTGCCACCCGCATGGCGGCGCAGCAGGTGACCATCGCCTCCACCGTGCCGATTGGCACCCTGCACATGCCGCTGAAGCAGCTGCGGGAGAAGGGAGTGTTTGTTATGACCGGCACCGACAGCGTGATCGACCACTGGTCGCCGTACGGTCTGGGGGACATGCTGGAGAAAGCCAATCTGTACGCCCAGCTCTATATTCGCCCGAACGAGCAGACGCTCTCCCGCGCGCTCGGCATCGCCACCGGCGACGTGCTGCCGCTGAGCGATAAAGGTGAACGCGTATGGCCGAAAGCGCAGGACGACGCCAGCTTTGTGCTGGTGGACGCCTCCTGTTCCGCCGAGGCGGTGGCGCGCATTTCTCCGCGCACCGCGACGTTCCACAAGGGGAATCTCGTCTGGGGTGTTGTTGGCTAAAAGCGATCCGGGTGGCGCTGCGCTTACCGGGTCAACATGGGATCGTAGGTCGGGTAAGGTGAAACCGCCACCCGACAATGCAGTATACTGCTATGCACATTTTTAAAGAGGGAGCTGCCATGGCACAAAACATCTACGACAACCCGGCGTTTTTTGAAGGCTACGCTCAGCTTCCGCGTTCGGTGCAGGGGCTGGACGGTGCGCCTGAGTGGCCTGCGCTCAAGGCAATGCTGCCCGATTTAACCGGCAAAGCGGTTATCGATCTCGGCTGCGGTTACGGCTGGTTCTGCCGCGCGGCGCGCGAGCTGGGCGCGTCTGACGTTACGGGCGTCGATATCTCAGAAAAAATGCTTGCCCGCGCGGCTGAACTGACGGATGACGTACAGATTCACTATCAGCGTAGCGATCTGGAATCTCTTCAGCTTCGCGAAAACAGTCTCGATCTGGTCTACAGCTCGCTGGCGCTACACTACCTGCCGGAGCTGGACACGCTATTCGCCAACGTTCAGCGTGCGCTAAAACCGGGTGGCAGCCTGGTCTTCTCGATGGAGCACCCGATTTACACCTGCGCCACCCGTCAGGGCTGGCTGACCGACGACAGCGGCGAGCGGTTCTGGGGCGTGAACCATTATCAGGACGAAAGCCAGCGCGTCAGCAACTGGCTGGCGGATGGAGTGATTAAATACCACCGCACGCTGGGCACCACGCTTAACGCGCTGGTCAAGGCGGGATTAACGATAAGTGAAGTCAATGAGTGGGGACCAACGCAGGCGCAGATTGACGCCTGGCCTGCATTGTCCGAAGAGGCGGAGCGCCCGATGCTGGTGCTGATTTCCGCCCGTAAGGCTCAGTAACCTACCTTGTACACCCGCCCGCTCTGCACCCCTTCCACGCTGCGGCGGTAGGCCTGAGCAACGGTCGCGGCGGGAACGCTTTCAAAGCCAGGGAAGAACCCGTCATACGCTTCGGCGGATTCCGTCAGTACCGTTGGGCTAATCAGGTTAATGCGGATCCCGCGCGGCAGTTCGCAGGCTGCGGCGCGGACAAACCCTTCCAGCGCCACATTGACCGTGGTGGCATTTACGCCCTGCGCAATCGGCTCGTGGGCCACAATCCCGCTTATCAGCGTAATCGAGCCGCCTTCGTTCAGATAATGCTGGCCGGTCAGCGCCAGACGCACCTGCCCGAGCAGCTTGTCCTGCAGGCCCTGGTTGAAGTCGCTGTCCTTCATGGTCGCGAGCGGGCCAAAGTAGAGACCACCGCTGGCGGAGACAATCGCATCCACCGGGCCGATTTTCTCAAACAGCGCCTGCACGCTCGCCTGCGAAGTGATATCCACCTGGTAGTCGCCCCGCGTGCGACCCACGCGGATGACCTCGTGACGACGGCTTAACTCTTCGGTTACGGCACGACCGACCGTACCGCTGGCACCAATAATGACGATTTTCATATCCGACTCCTCTGTTGTGAGCCCTCATTCTTTAATAAATAAAAAGTCAGATAAACTGGGATAAAGTTAGATGATTACTAACCAGGGGTTTGGAATATGGATAAGCTTCGCGGCATGGAGACGTTTATCGCGGTGGTAGAGAGCGGCAGCTTCACCGGCGCGGCGGCGCGGCTGGAGATGTCGGCGGTGATGGTCGGGAAATATATTGCGCTGCTCGAATCTCAGCTCGGCACGCGGCTGCTGGAGCGCAATACCCGTCGCCAGAGCCTGACCGACGCCGGACGCGTTTATTTCGAAGAGGCCAGGCGCGTGCTGGAGCAGGTCTCGATTGCCGAAAGCGCGGTTGAACGGCTGCGCGCGACGCCCGCCGGCACCCTGCGCGTCACCGCCCCCACGTCGTTTGGCGGCTGCGCGATCGCCCCTCTGACGGCTACATTTTTGCAGCGCTACCCGGAAGTGCGTATCGAACTGGATCTCACCAACCGGATGGTCGATCTGGTGGAAGAGGGGGTCGATCTGGCCATTCGCATTGGCGATATCCGCAATGACGATCTGGTGGCGAAATATCTGTGTCCCTACAACATGGTGATCTGCGCCGCGCCGGATTATCTGGCGCAACACGGCACGCCGCAGACGCCCGCCGATCTGGTGGAGCATCTGTGCCTGTCGCACACGGTGTGGACCGCGCGCAACGAGTGGCGGCTGCCGGGTGCGGAAGGGGAGGTGCGCTGGAAGCGGGATGCGATCTTAAGATGCAACGACGGCTACGGCTTACGCATGGCTGCGCGAGCCGGGGCAGGGCTGCTGCTGCAACCGGAAGTGCTGGTGGCGGAAGAGCTGGCAAGCGGCAGGCTGGTGCGTGTGCTGGAGCCGTTCACGCCCGCGCCGAGGCCGGTGCATTTACTGTGGCGTCAGGATTTGCGTCCCCTCCCTAAGCTAACGGAATTTATTGCTCATATTCTGCTAAGATTGGGCACAATATAAAAAAAGAAGGTAATCAAAGAATGTCTGCAAACAAACTCGCCAGCAGCGCGCAGGGCCTGCAATCATCTGCCATCCGTGAATTATTAAAACATAGCAAAATGGCGGGCGTGATTTCGCTGGGCGGCGGTATTCCCAATCCGGACCTGTTCGATCGCGAAGGGCTTAAAATTGCCGCCGATGCCGTGTTGTCACAGAATTTTGGCGAGGCGTTCCAGTATGGCCTGACGGAAGGCGTACCGGGGCTGCGCGAAGAAATTAAACGCATCTGCGAGGGGCGCGGCATCGCCTGTAAGGCCGATGACGTGGTCATTACTTCCGGCTCTCAACAATCTCTGGACGTGCTGGCGCGTGCGTTAATTAATCCGGGCGATACGGTTGTCGTTGAACGTCCTACCTATCTCGCCGCGCTGCAGGTCTTTGGCCTGGCACAGGCGAATTTTGAATCCGTCGGCACCGACGGCGACGGCATGAAGGTCGATGAACTTGAGGCGTTGGTGGCGAAGAAAACCATCAAGGCGGTTTATATCGTTCCAACCTTTGGTAACCCTGGCGGCGTAACGCTTTCCGAAGCGCGCCGTAAACAGCTGGTGGAATTATCAAAGCGCTATGATTTCGTGATTATCGAAGACGATCCGTACAGCGAAATTAACTACACCGACGACGTGTTCCGCCCGCTGATTGCCCATGCGAAAGATATCGGCAATGAGGATAACGTGGTGTACACCTCTACCTTCTCCAAAATCCTCGCGCCGGGCACCCGCGTGGGCTGGGTGCTGGTGCCGGAATGGCTGAAGCGCGCGGTGGTGAACCTCAAGCAAACCACCGATCTGCACACCAGCACGCTGTCCCAGCTGATGACCTACGAGTACCTGAAAACCGGGCGTCTGGCGAACCAGATTAAAATGATCCGCGAGGCCTATCGCCAGAAATACCTGACGTTTGCAACGGAACTGGAAGCCGAGCTGGGCGATGTGATGTCGTTCCACAAGCCGAAGGGCGGGATGTTCCTGTGGGCAAAAATGAACAACGGCATGAATACGACGAAATGGCTGGAAAAAACCTTAAGCAACGGCGTGGTGTTTGTACCGGGCGAGTTCTTCTTCTGCAACGAACCGGACCCGACAACGCTGCGCATGTCATTCGTCACCCCAACGGATGAGCAGCTTAAAGAAGCGGTTCGACGCCTGAAGATCTCCCTGTAACAGAGCGCGCATAACGGCAGTTGCCGTTGTGCGCGCAGGGTGAGCTTATTGCGTGGCGTGGGCGAGCGCGCGGTCTGAAGCATCGCCGCCGATCGTCTGCGTCACTTCATGGATACGACAGATTTTCCCCTCGCGCAGTGCGGCAAACATATACACCTCTAATTCCGCCTGGCGACCATCTGGATACGTCACCGTAGCCCAGTGCCGGTCTGCTAAAAGATTCTCGTGACAGGCCAGCTCTTCTACCCTGAATGCGATCGCGCGGACCTGCGAGCGGACGTGGTTCAGGTGCTGCACAAAACCCCGATAATCAAGCGCGTGACCATCCGTGTACTGCTGGTAATCGGGCGTGAACACCTCTGCGGGATCTAATTCGCCTTTGAACAAGCGGCTTAACAGGCACGCCATTTTTTCGCGCTGTAGGGTATTGTCAGGCTGGGCTATCAGGGTTGTGATGATGCTCATGTTGGCTCCTTGTGTAGTTGAGCCATCATTATCCTTGACAGTCGACGGCGCAGTTTCTGTAATACGTCGATGAATAACGATTTTCGGCCAGGATAAAATGATCGGTACAGAGACGCTCCGCCATCCCGGCGGTTACCGCACCGCGTGGCACAGCCATCCCACCGGACAGCTCTGGCGTATTGCAACGGGGCTGCTGGTGATTGAGACCCAACAGGGGCGTTCGGTTGTACCGGCAAACCATATTGGCTGGATCCCCCCGGGCCAGCAGCATGCCGCCTTTTCTGAAAGCGCGATAGAAGGCTGCGCTATCTATCTTGACCCTCCGTGCTGTGCAATGCTTCCCGATGCCCCCGCGCTGTTCGAGCCCGACGATCTCACTCATGTACTGTTTTCCCGCTTAAGCGTTGCAGAAAACGAGTACGATCCGCGAAAGCTCACCCTGCTGCTGGATGAGCTTGCCCTGACGTCTCAGGTGCGCTTTTATCTGCCCGTACCGACGGATCCGCGTCTGAAGAACGTGGTCAGCCACTTGCTGCAGTGTGTCGATGATAATCAAACGGTCAAGAGCCATGCCAGCCATGTCGGGATGAGCGTGCGTACGTTTAACCGTCGATTTAGCGCCCAGACGGGAATGAACTTCGTCAACTGGCGGCAGCTGGCGCGCGTCATGCAGGCAATGGAGTGGCTGGCGGCGGGGAAGCCGGTGGGATGGATTGCGCTGTCCTGCGGCTACAGCAGCGTCAGCGCATTTATTGAGGTTTTCAGAATGTGGACCGGTAAAACGCCGGGGCAGTGGGGGATTAAAGGTGGCGCTGTAGAGCCGGTTTGATTCAGGCCACATCCGGCTGGCCTGATTTCCTTTTTGCCATGATTTCTGCAATCGTTTTTATACGGCTCAACTCCTCCTGAGTCCGTGAATTGGTTTGCGCTTCCCAGACGTCGACGTTTAGCTGCAGGTTCAACCAGAATTCAATGGTGGTATCGAATGCCTTGGCCAGTCTGATTGCCATATCGGCCGTCAGTTTACGATTATTATTAACGAGAGCACTGATGGTGTTACGGTGCACGTTAAGCATTTCCGCGAGATCGCTAATTTTCAGATTGAGCGGCTCAAGATATTCATACTGCAACACATCGCCCGGCGTAGTGGGTTTGCGTAGAGCCTGTTGAAGAGTCATAGGTAATGCCTCATTTGTATGGCGTGTACTTGTGCGGAGAGAGGTAGAGATCGTCTGCTTTGCCCTCTGACCACCTGAATACCAACCTGTATTGCCTGTTAACGCGAATCGCAGAGTACCCTGCAAGCGGGGGATTCAGCGATTCATACATATTGCCTGGCGGGGATCTCAGCTCCCGGTGCGAGGTGGCAGCGTTGATCATATCCAGCTTCCTCGCTAAGGCTGATTCAAGGCTTGAAGGGATCACATTGCTTGATTTCCCGTACAGAAAAAAATCCTTAAGCCAGTGATCACGAAAATGATTAATCATAGCGCTTATGAGCTCCACTCCATGAAGCTATGTGGATAGTAATGCACTCTTGCACAGTGCGCAAGTGCGTTTCGATTGGCGGCTATGTTACCCTGATGCAGGCTGAAGGAAAGCGGAAGGCGTCATTAAAAGCGGTTTCTTCGAGGCGGATTCCAGAAAAGGGGGATTGTGGTGTGGGTGCGGCATGATGCCCTCACTCCAGCCCTCTCCCACAGGGCTGAAGAATCCCCACAAATTACTGCGAGCAGCGAATCATCCCCTCGCCCCTTTGGGGAGAGGGTGAAGGGGAAGATCGTAGCCGCTGCCCGGCGAAGACTATCGCTCCCTCAGCGCCTCCTTCGCCCGGTTAAACGGCTTGATCAGATAATCCAGTACCGTTTTCTCTCCGGTCTTGATGTCCACTGTGGCAATCATCCCCGGCACGATCGAGAAATGCCTGCCCGCCTTATTCACCAGGTAATCCTGACTGGTGCGGATAAACACGCGGTAGTAAAACACCTCCGGCTTGGCCTCGTCCTGGATAGTGTCCGGTGATATGGTCTCCACCACCCCGTGCAGCCCGCCGTAGATGGCGTAATCGTAGGCGGTGATCTTCACCAGCGCCTCCTGGTTCGGGTGGATAAAGGCGATATCGCGCGGCGAGAGGCGGGTTTCAATCAGCAGATGATCGTCCACCGGCACAATCTCCATCAGCTCGCCGTTGGGCGGGATCACGCCGCCGATGGTGGTGACTTTGATGTTTTTTACGATCCCGCGCACCGGGGATTTTACCGTCAGGCGGGTGACGGAATCCTCGCGGCCTTTGAGGATCGCCGAGACCATATCCACCTCGGCGTTGGCCTTGGATAGCGCCTCGCGCGCCTGAACGTAGTACTGGGAACGCACGTCGGTGAGCTTCAGTTCCAGGTCGCTTTTCTGTCGCTGCAGGCGGAGCACTTCCACGTGGCTGGCGGCGCCGGTTTTTACCAGCCGCTGGGTGATCGCCAGCTCTTTGTTTGCGAGATCTAACGCTGAACGCAGTTCACGCTGCGTGTCCTCCAGCTGCGCGCGGCGCGAATTGTAGAGCCGCGTTTCGGCGGCGGTCAGTTCGGTCCATTTCTCCAGCGAAGGCGGGAACTTCAGCGGCAGATCGTTCACCTCGGCGTACAGACGGGCGCTGGAGGCAAGCGACGCGCGGTAGCGCGCCGCGCTTTCGCCGACGTTCGATTCGGAGCGGGTAGGATCCAGCCGCGCCAGCACCTGTCCGGCCTGCACCTGATCGCCCTCGTGAACGTTCAGCTCGGTGAGGATCCCCCCGTCCAGCGACTGCAGCACCTGCTCGCGCGAGCTGGGGATCACTTTTCCGGTTCCCGTTGAGACTTCATCCAGCATCCCAAACCACGCCCAGACGCCCAGCGCCACAAACATCAGCAGCGAAAAGATCACAATCCGCCGCGCGCCGGTATAGCCGCTTTCTGAGTCGAGCGCATTATCCAGATCGTCCATCGCGGCTACGTCACGCTGACTGATTTTCATTTTTCCACTCCCGTCCGGTTGCTGCCTGCTGCTGTTGCTGCATTCGGCTGTTGTTCAGCGCCTGCGCTTTTGGCGCGTCCATGACCAGCATCCCATCTTTCAGCACGACCACGCGCTCCACCAGCTCCAGCACCGGCACGCGGTGGGTGGCGACAACCAGAGTCCGGTTGCCGAGCCACGCCCCCAGGCGCTGGATAAATTCCCGCTCGGTGTGCTCGTCAAGGGAAGCGGTCGGCTCGTCCATCAGCACGATATTCGGATCGCGCAGCAGCATCCGCGCCAGCAGAATTGACTGCCGCTGCCCGCCGGACAATCCCACGCCGTTCTCCATAATCGGGTAGTCCAGCCCCTTCGGCAGCTTCTGCACAAAGCTGGCCGCGCCGCACATCTCCAGCACCTCGAAGATCTCTTCGTCGGTGGCGCGCGGCATGCCGAGCGTGATGTTTTCGCGCAGGGTGCCGTAAAACAGCCGCGCGTTCTGGGTCATAAAGCCGACGTTTCGCCGCACGTCGGCCACGTCCAGATGCGGCAGGCTGAGGTTGTCGAGCCGCAACTCGCCGGCCGCCAGATCCATGCCGCCCGCCATCGCCTGCAGGAGAGTGGATTTGCCCGCGCCGTTACGCCCGAGGATCGCCACTTTCTCGCCCGGCCTGATCTCCAGACGGTTAATGCGCAGCGCCATGCGCGGATCTTCCGGCTGATAGCGGAACTGCGCCTGCTCGAAAAGATAGTGTCCGCGCAGTACGTCCTGGCGGATCGGCGTCTCTTCACGCTGATTTTCAGTAGGAAGCTGCATAATGCTGTCCAGCCCCTCTTTGGCGGCCTTAACCTGCTGCCAGCGGGCGAGCACGCCGCACAGCGTCGCCATCGGGGCGATCATCCGCGAGGCCAGCATTGAGGCGGCCACCACCGAGCCGGTGGTCAGCGTGCCGTCAATCACCATCGGCGCGCCAACCACGATCACGGCGGCGTAAACCAGGCTCTGGACGGTCATCCCCCAGCTGATCAGGTTCTGGGTCAGCTCGCGGGTGCGTAGGCCGGATTCCGCGGTTATCTGGATATAGCTGTTCCACTGCTGCAAAAAGCGGTTCTCCGCCTGCATCAGCTTGATGTCCTCCAGCCCCTGCACGCTCTCCACCAGCACCGCGTTGCGCAGGGTGGATTCATGCGCCGACTGCTTAGCCAGCTCCGCCAGCTTCTTTTGCAACAGCAGGCCGGGCAGGACCATGATTACCGCCGCTACCGGGGCGATCCACGCCAGCTGCGGCGCGATGATCGCCAGCACCACCACAAACAGGAAGAAGAAGGGCAGATCGACAATCGTCGAGATGGTGGAGGAGGTGACCATCTCGCGGATCTGCTCCAGCTCGCGCAATTGGGAGATAAAGCTGCCGGTGGAGCGCGGAATGGCGCTGTGGCGCAGCCGTAACGCGTGGCCGAACACGCGATCCGAGACGCGCAGATCCGAGCGTTTGCCCAGCAGATCCATAATGTGCCCGCGCGCAACGCGCAGCACAAAGCCAAACAGGGTGGCGATCAGCACCCCGATGGTCAGCACGTAGAGCGTCGGGTAGGACTGGGCGGGGATCACCCGGTCATACACCTGCATGGAAAAGACAATGCCGGAGAGGGAGAGCACATTGATAAACAGCGCCGCCAGCATCACCCAGCTGTAGGGGCGCAGGTCGCGCATCACCAGCCGGTAGAGCCAGTCCGGACGGTACTTTGAGATGTAGGCGTCCACGCGGCTGTCCTTAAGCGCGGCCAGCGGACGCAGGGCGATAACGTGGCGGATGGCGGGCAACATTGCGCTCATCGACAGGCGGTTGGTGTATGTCTTGTCGTCGAAAAAGCTGACCTCGAGCGTATCTTCTCCGTCGAAATTCTCGATCACGCCGATTTTTCCGTCGTTCAGCGCCACCACCACCGGCAGACGCCAGCTGTTGATCGACTGCTGATCGGCCGTCAGCAGCTGGAACGTCAGCCCGGCTTCACGGGCAAGCTGAGTCAGCGCGGGCACCATCGGTTTGCCTTTCAGCCACGGCGCGCCCGCGACGAGCGAGCCTGGCGAACAGGCAACGCGGTAGCGCGTGGCGACAAAGCCAAACGCCTGAGCCCACTGCTCCAGCGCCTCATCCGTCATCGTTTCCCCCTGCGGGATGTCGCGTTGCTTCATGGCTGGATCTCCACGGTCTGGATGGTGCGGTTATCAAGATCGAACGCATGACGCAATTGCCCGGTGTTATAGAGGCAGTTGAGCTGCAGCTGATGCAGCTGACCGAGGGTCTGCTGCTGGGTAAAGCGCGCCTGATAGACCTCCTGCTCGGCGTTGAGCACGTCCAGCAGCGGGCGCGAGCCGAGATCGAGATACTGCTGCTGGTAGAGCTCGCGGGTGCGGGCGCTGAGCGCCTCCTGGCGGCCCTGAATTTGCAGCGTGCTTTGCAGGCTCATGACCTGGCTGCGGGCCTCCAGCAGCTTCTGGCGGACATCGAGGCGCGTGCGCTGAATGGTCGACTGCGCCGCTTCCACCGCGTGACCGGCGGCGTTGCGTCGGGCGGTGAGTCCGCCGCCCTGATAGAGCGGCATCTGGACTTTCACCCAGGCGGAATATTGGGTGCGGTCCCGCGTTTCGTTACCCGCGTAGCGATCGTTCAGGTAGTGACGGACTTCCGGCTCCAGCGAGACGGTTGGCGTCATCTGCGCGTCGGCGTAGTCAAGGTTAGCCTGAGCGACGTTCGCCTGTGCCCAGGCGGCGAGGACCGCAGGCACCAGACGATCGTCCGGCTCGGCGATATCGCAGCTGCGGGCCAGCTTCTGCGGAAAGTCATTGCTGATATCGTTCAGGCTGTTCCAGCCGAGAAAGCTCATCAGCGTGGCGCGGGCGCTGTCGAGGCTGGCCTGATACTGCATCAGCTGGGCGCGTGCCCCTTCAATGCGCGCGTCGGTCTGCACCACGTCAGACAGGGAAGTGGCCCCTTCGTCGTTACGCTGGCGGGTCAGGGTGCCTATTGATGAGAGGGCGTCAAGCTGCTCTTTGGCGGTGTCGACCATCTGCTGCCAGGTTTGCACCTGCACCATGGCGATAGCGGTATCGTGGGCGATGGTGTCGATACTGACCAGCACGTTGGCCTGCTGCTGGGCGACCCCGGCGTTTTCGGCCCGCACCTGGCTTGCCACTTTGCCGAAGTCGTAGAGCATCTGTGAAAGAGAGAGCACCAGCGACGGCGTAAAGCCGTTCTGGTCGCCGTCGTGGGAATACCCGTTGTCCATGCCGGCGTTGATTTGCGGATAGTATTTCGATTTGGCGACGTCGACCTCTTCGTTCTGTTCGTAGAGTTTGCCCACGGCTTCAGCGATCGCCGGGTGCCAGGTGACGGCGCGATTAACGGCCTCGCCAAGCTGTAGTGAACCGGGAGCGGCTTTGCCTGCCACCGGGGCGACGCGGCCATTCAGTGAGGGGAGTTCCTGCGTTTCGCGGAGCTGTCCGGTATTGATGGTTGCCGCCGGGTTTGCCGCGATGGCGGGTACAGATATCAGGCAGCACGAGAGCCACCAGTAAGGCATCTTTATTCCCATGTCTTGTCCCTAATAAAAAAGTACAGCTTTATTATTTATGCCCGGGCGCTATGCGCCCGGGTCATGTCCTGCAGGTGTTATCAGGTAATGATGTGTTGCTGGTTCACAAGCTCGTCGTACGTGGTCTGCACGTTATCAAGCGTAACGAGTGCAGTATTAGTGTAGGTGCTCCCTGCGCCGTCACGGTCGATGGAGATCACAGTGTTGCTACCGCTTTGCGTGACATTGATATAATTCCCCAGCGAGGCGGTATTACCGTCCCAGCCCACAAGCAGATCGCCAATGTCGATCTTGTCTCCCTGCGCCAGGGAGAAGTTCGTCCAGTGGTCGCCGCCGGCGCTGGTGATGTTGCCCCCCGTCGCGTTGCCCGCTGTGCTGTTCAGCACCTGATAAATCAGCGTGTCGCCGTAGGCCGTACCGCTAATCACATCGTTATGCTCCGAACTGATAAATTTCGGCGCCATGTTGATGGTCAGCGACGCGGTGTCCGTGGTGCCGTTGGCATCGGTCAGGGTGTAGTTAAAGACCTCCTTCGTGGTAATGGTAGAGAGCGATATCCCCGGGTTGAGCGTATAGGTGTAACTGCCGTCTGCGGCAATCGCCAGCGTGCCGTAGTGACCCGTGATGCTCGACTGCGTGCTGCCGGTGTAGGGATCCAGCGTAGTGGTAACGCCGTCGTAGCCGGTAATGCTCACGCGGGTATCCACCGAGTGCAGCTGGTCCATCGTCCCTGCGGAACCGGTGCCGTCGAAAATGTTGCCGTCAACGGTGTGGGTGCCCGTGGCGTCGAACTGCGACAGCGAGTAGCTTGTGCCGGTGACGCTTGGGGTGATGGTGATATTTCCTACTCCCAGCGGCCCCATTCTGCCGGTATAGCTCAGGGTGTAGGTCCCCGCCTCCAGGTCGAGACCCGTCAGGTTGACCGTTGCCGTGCCGCCCAGCAGCAGCCCGCCGTTGAACGAGCCGGTTCTGACGGTGGTGGCGCCGTTGGTCAGCGTCCAGTCAACCGTCAATCCTGTAAGCGTCAGCAACGAGGCGACGTTAAACGACAGCACCACGTTGTGCAGCGCGGTATTGGCATCCACCACGAAGGTGCCGGAGCCGGAGCCCTGGGTTGAAGCGAGCAGCGCGGCGTTCCAGCTCGCCGACCCGACGGTTGTATCCGAGTACGCGGCGGTGTGGTGTACCGACGTCACGTCCATCGCGGTGCTGACATCATTCACCGCATTCATCGGCTGCGCGGTTGGGGTGATGTTGAGCGAAGCCGTGTCTTTTGTGCCGTCCGGTGCGGTAATGGTGTAGACGAAGGTATCCGGGGTGCTGATGTGGTCAACGCCGACGCCGCTATTCAGGGTGTAGGTGTACTCCCCGGCCGCGTTGATGCTCAGCGTACCGTACTCGCCGGTAATGTTCGTCAGACCGCTGCTGTTCACCGCTACGCCGTTAACTTCCGTCACCAGCGTGCCGACTGGCGCAATATCATCCGACAGAACGTCCCCGGTAGTGCTCGCGCTGACGCTCGCCACGCTGTAGACATGATCCTGCAGCACGTCCAGCGTGTAGGCCGTCAGGGCGGTGATCCCCGCAGCCGTATTCAGCAGGAACAGGTACTCACCGGCCGGCAGCTGCAGCGTCAGCTGAGGCGAGGTGCCGCCCAACAGCGGCGCGCGCAGCCAGCCTGGTTCAACGCGCATCTGCTCGAAGGTCTGGGTCGCGTTGTTGAACTTATAGACGTACAGATCAAACACCGACGCCAGCGCCACGCCGCCCACGGAGGCCTGGATGGTCATGGTGCGGGTAGTGCCTTCCTCCACGTTATAGATGATGGGATTGGTCATATCGTCCAGCAGGTTCAGCCCCAGCGTGTTGCCGAGATTGATTCCCACCAGGGTAAAGCCGCCCTGGGACGACGTACCGTTGTCAATCGCGTTGACGGTGGTATCGAAGGTCAGCGAGTTCGTATCGTCAACCGCGACAATACCGCTGGTGGCGGTACCGGTGCCCAGCGACAGCACCAGATTCGCCGACGCGCTGACGCCGTTATGCGTGATGGTGTAGCTGAAGCTCTCCGTCCGGCCAATCACCGATGCGCTGGTGTTGGTCAGATCGTAGGTGTAACTGCCGTCGCGGTTAATGGTCAGCGTACCGTACTGGCCCTGGATCACCGTGCCGTCGGCAGTGACGCTGGTGGTGACACCCTGGGCGTTAGTGACGGCCGTGACCGTTGCCCCTGCCGGAGCGTTGTCGCTGCCTGCGGTTGGGTCAACGTCGGTGATCACGTTACCGCCGAGGCTGGTGTCGCCCGTAACGGTGCCCGGCCCGGTCTCTTTCACCGCCACGTCGAGGCTGGTGTAGGAGCCGGTTGCCAGCAGGTTGGTGTTATAGCTCAGCACGCGGTAGTTGCCGTCTGCCAGCCCGGTCAGGTTCAGCGATACGCCGGTTGCGCCGAGGGTCAGCAGGTCAGCAAACTGCGGCTGTCCGGTATCGACTACGGTAGTCCAGGTGTTGTTAACGGTGTCAAAGCGCTGAACCACCAGCTCAAGGGTGTTGAGCAGAGAGAGCACGGCCCCCGTGGCGTTGGCGTTCACGACGATATCCGCGCTGCCGCCGCTGCCCACGGTGAAGTTGACCTGAGCGGTGTCATTACCGAGCAGCGTCAGGACGTTGCCCACGGCGCCGACCAGCAGGAAGCCGTAGTCGCTGTACTGGCTGTTGGTGACGGTGGCCGTGGTGCTGAGATCCAGCTCTTCGACATTATTGCTGGCGGAGAGTGGCACCACCGGCGCGAGCGCCGAGCCGGGCTGCGAGATATTGCCCGCCGCGTCGGTGGCGGTGATTTGCAGCGTCTGGCCTTCAGTCTGTTTGTTAACGAAGGTGTAGCTGTACGTGCCGTTGCTGCCCGCTGTGGTCGTGACCGTCGAGCCGTCCGTGAGTCGGATGGTGACGGTACTGCCTGCTTCAGCATTCCCGGTTAATACGCTACCGTCGGCGTTGAAGGTTCCGGTTGGGGCCGTTGGCGCGGTCAGATCGACGATAATCGTCGTCACGGCCGATGCCGGGCTGGTGTTGCCTGCGGCATCGGTGGCCGTGGCGGTGAAGTTGTGGGTGCCCTGCGTCAGCGTGGTGGTTTCCGGCAGCGTCCAGTTGCCATTGCCGTCGGCGGTGACGGTGCCCACCAGCGTGATGCCATCGTAGATCCGTACCGTTGCATTCGCTTCGGCGATCCCGCTCAGCGCCGGACGCGTGTCGTTGGTCGGGTTGGTGCCGGTTACCGGTCCGATGACGCTGCCGACATCATCAATTACCGAGCTGATGACCGGCGCTGCCGGAGCAAGGGTATCGACGTTAATCGTGTACCCGGCGGTTGGCGCGCTGGCATTGCCCGTCGCATCGGTGGCGGTAAAGGTCAACGTGTGCGGGCCGTTGCCCAGCGCCGGAGAAGGCGTATAGCTCCACGCCCCGCCGGTGGCGATCACGCTGCCGATCTGCACGCCGTTATCGAAGATTTTCACCGTAGAACCCGCTTCCGCCGTACCGCTGAGGGTTGGCTGCGCGTCGTTGGTTATTCCTCCGTTCGCGACTGGCGTTGCCGCATTGCCGACGTCATCCAGAATGCTGGTGAGCACCGGCAGCGCTGGCGGCGTGGTGTCAATCGTCAGACTGAAGCTTGCGGACGACGCGCTGGTGTTGCCTGCGGCATCCGTAGCCTGCGCGGTGAAGCTGTGCGCTCCCTCTGTCAGCGTGGTATTGAGTAAGATGCTCCAGCTGCCGCTGCCGTCTGCGGTGCCCGTCCCGACCAGCGTGGTTCCCTCATAGATATTCACGGTGGCAAACGGTTCGCTGGTTCCGACCAGCCGCGGTACGGTGTCGTCGGTTGTCTGCCCGGACGTGATTGGCCCGGTAATGCTCCCCACATCGTCAATCGCCTGGCTGATAACCGGCGCGGTGGGTGCCGTGCTATCGACAACCAGCGTAAAGCCTGGCGAGGCGGGGCTGATGTTCCCTGCGGCATCGGTGACCGTGGCGGTCCAGGTGTGGCTGCCAGCCGCCAGTGGCGTGGATGGCGTAAAGCTCCATGCACCGGTACCGTCTGCCAGCGCGGTGCCGACAGGCTGCCCGTTTTCATAGATGGTGACCGTGGCGTTGGCCGTCGCGGTGCCGCTCAGCGTTGGCGTGGTGTCGTCGGTGCTTTGCCCGGAAGTGAGCGGGGTTTGAATACTGCCCACGTTATCTGCCGCGGCTGAAATGACCGGCGCAGACGGCACGCCCGTATCCACCGTCAGGTTAAACGGTGCCGTTGCAGTACCCACGTTGCCCGCCGCGTCGGTGGCGTTGAAAGTTATGGCATGCGGTCCGTCGAGCAGATCGGTACCCGGTGTGAAGGTCCAGCTGCCCTGGGCATTGACCACAGCGGTGCCAATTTCGTTGCCATCAACAATCACGTGCACCGTAGAACCCACGTCGCCCGTACCGTTGAAGGTCGGACGCGCGTCGTTAGTGCTGTTACCCGACGTGAGCGTCCCCGTGGTCGGTGCGACATCGTCAATCACGCTGGTCACCACCGGCACGCCAGGGCCTGCGGTATCGACGGTGAAGGCGAAGACCGACGAGTTCGCCGAGGCGTTGCCCGCGGCATCCGTTGCGTACGCGCGCAGAGAGTAGCTGCCGTCGTCCAGCGGCGTGGTCGGAGTGAAGGACCAGTTACCGTTTACGTCGACGGTCGTCGTACCCAACTGCGTACCGTTATTCATGATGTAGATGGTGCTGCCTGCCTGTCCGGTGCCGCTAATCGTTGGGGTGTTGTCGTTGGTCGCCTGCCCGCTGGTGAGGTTGCCCGTGACGCCGCCAGGGACGTTATCACTTACCGTATCAAGCGTTGGAACCGTCGGCGCCGTGAGGTCAACCACCACGCTCCACGGGTCGGAGACCAGGCTCAGGTTACCCTGCGGATCGGTTGCCTGAACCGTGAACGCGTGTGGCCCTTCGACAAGCGCGGTCTCTGGCGTAAAGCTCCACGCGCCGGTGCCATCAGCCGTAACCACGGCAATCTGGGTAGCGCCATCGAAAATGGTCACGATGCTGTTTGCGTCCGCTGTCCCCGAAAGGGTTGGCGTGGCGTCGTTCGTTTCGCTGCCGCTGGCTACCGGGGTGGCGGTATTGCCCACATTATCCGTTACGCTGGTGATGACCGGCGTGGTGGAAATGGAATCCACCACGATGGTGAAGTCCGCCGAAGGACCGCTCTGATTTCCCGCCGTATCGGTCTCGCGGATGGTCAGAACGTTACTGCCTTCTGGCAGGTCGGGCGTGGTGTAGCTCCAGGTGCCGGTATTACCAACCACCACGCTGTCCAGCAGCACGCCGTTGTTGTAGATGGAGATGGTATCACCCACCACGCCGGTGCCGGTGAGGGTCGGCTGGCTGTCGTTGGTGGTCTGGCCGCTGGTCAGCGGACCGGTGACAGGACCCACGTCGTCAATGACCGAGCCAATGGTTGGCGTGCCCGGCGCGGTCAGATCGACGGTTACGCTGGCCGCCGGAGAGCGGCCGCTGGTGGCACCGTTGAGGGTCGCAGTCACCTCAAAGGTGTGCAGCCCCTCGCCAAGCGCGGCCGGCGTATAGCTCCAGTTGCCGCTGCCGTCGGCGGTCACCGTTGTTAATGGCGTCGTGCTACCGTCCTGATAGATAGTTATCACGCTGCCCGCTTCGGCCGTACCGGTAAGCGTTGGCGTGGTGTCGTTGGTGGTTTTGCCTTTCACATCGCCGGTGACCGGGTCCACGTCATCGACGATGGCCGTAATAATGGGAACCTGCGGCAGCTCAAGCGGCGAGTCGGTGACGATAAAAGGCACGTCAGCGCTGGCATTTCCTGCTGCGTCCGTGGCGGTCACGGTCAGCGTGGTTGGATCCAGCTGCGCCGGGCTCAGCGCAATGGAGAAGCTGCCGTCGCTGCCGACAACGCCGGTACCAATGACCGTGCCACCGCTGTCTTTCACGGTAATGGTGCTTCCCTCTTCGCCGGTACCGGTCAGCGGTGTCCCTTCATCAGCCAGGAGCATGTTGCCCGGATCGGCCGGGGCGACGGTATCGACCGTCACGCTCACCGGCGCGGAATTCCCTGAAATATTGCCCGCCGGGTCGCTGGAAGAGACGGTGAAGGCATATGTAGCATCCGGCAGCGTCGCGTCGGCAGTCCAGCTCCAGGTGCCATCCGGCTGCACCGTTACCGTCACGGCAGATGGCGTGCCGTCTACGGAAACGATCACGGTAGTTCCCGGCTCACCGGTCCCGGTAAGGGTTGGCGTGCCGTCCTGCGTATACAGCTGGTTGTTGGAGAGCTGGCTGTCAGCAACGGCGCTAATGACGGGGATTTCCGGCGCAAGGGTATCAAGCGTGACGGAAACGACCTGGCTCGGCGCGCTGACGTTACCCGCGGCATCGACTCCCGCAACGGTGATGTTCAGCAGGCCGTCCTGCTGTGGTGGCAGGACAAAGCTCCATTCTCCGTTAACGACATCGACACGTCCTACCTCAACGCCGTTGTTGTAAACGATGACCGTGTCGCCAGTCGTGCCGGTACCTCCGACGGTTGGCGTCGCATCGGTGATTAAGCCCCCATTCGGCTGGCCCCCAACGGCGTCAAATACCGGAACATCCGGTGCTACGGTATCCACGGTAATCGTAATCGCTGGCGACGGGTCAGAGACGTTGCCCGCCTCATCGGTGGCGGTGGCGGTATAGACGTGGCTGCCTTCCCCAATATTACTGTCAGGACGCCAGCTCCAGTTGCCGTTACTGTCAACCGTCACGGTGCCCACGATGGTCGGTGTGCCGTTAACGGTATCAGTGATGTTGATAACGTCATTCGCCGTACCGGTGCCGCTCAGGACCGGGCGCGGATCGTTGGTGGTTCCGCCATCGGGAACGGGGCCGGTTATCTGGCTGACGCTGTCGGTAATCACCGGTGCTGCTGGTGCTGTTGGCGCATCGGTATCAATGGTGATGGTGACCGGCTGCGACGGGGCGCTTTCGTTGCCCGTGCCGTCCACATTGGTGACGGTCAGGGTAATGTCATAGGTGCCGTTAGGCAGCGGGGTTGCTGGCGTCCAGGTCCAGTTGCCGGTGCCGTCCACGAGCACATCATCAAGCTTGACCCCACCGTTGTAGATGGTCACGGTATCGCCCGGATTGCCGGTGCCGCTCAGGGTCGGCGTGGTGTCGCGGGTGGTTTCTCCCGGGTTCAGCGGCATTTCTGTGCCGTCAGGATTGACGGTGATTGCTGGGATCTCCGGCGTGGCTGGCGGAACGGTATCTACCGTCAGTTCAAACGGCGTTGAGATGGTGGTATTGCCCGCGGCATCCGTGGCATGCACCGTCAGCGTATGCGGGCCGTCGGTGAGCGGGATAACGGGGGTAAAGCTCCAGCCGCCGCTGCCGTCGAGGGTCGCGGTGCCGAGCAGGGTGGTACCGTCATAGACGGTAATCACCGCATCTGCCGGCGCGGTGCCGCTCAGGGTCGGCGTGGTGTCGTCGGTGGTGTCGCCGCTGGTAAGCGGCCCGTTAACGCCGCCGACGTCATCGGTTACGGTGGCGATGGTGGCCGCCGCTGGCGGTGTGGTATCGACGGTCAGGGTGAAGCCGCCTGACGGCTGGCTGGTATTACCCGCTCCATCGGTGGTGACGGCGGTAAAGGTATAGGTGCCGTTAACAAGCGGTGTGGTTGGGGTATAGGTCCACGTGCCGCTGCTGTCGATAACAATGGTAGTGAGATCGACGCCGTCCTGGCGGATGGTGACGGTTGAGCCCGGCTCCGCGGTGCCGTTGAGCGTCGGCGTGGTGTCATTGGTGCTGTCGCCAGAGTTGAGCGCGCCGAGGCGCTCTGGCACGTCATCCACCACCTGGGTAATGACCGGCGCATCCGGGGCAACGCTGTCAATGATGATGCCCCAGCTGTTGGAAACGCCGCTAATGTTGCCCGCCGCGTCAGTTGCGACGGCGGTCAGGGTATGTTGACCCTCAGCGATCGGGGTGTCCGGAGTAATGCTCCACGCGCCGAGGCCATCGGCGACGGTGGTTCCAATATCAACCCCATCCACGCGGATGGTGACCGTGGCGTTGGCCTCGGCGGTACCGCTGAGCGTCGGGGTTGAATCATTGGTGGTCTCATTGAGGTCGAGCGAGCCAGTACGTTCAGGCACATCGTCAACGACCTGCGTAATCACCGGGGCGGCCGGTGCCGTCCCGTCGACGATAATGGTCCACGCGTTCGATTGTCCGCTCGGGTTACCGGCGGCATCCGTCGCCGTTGCCGTCAGCACGTATGTGCCATCGGCCAGCGGTGAGGGCGGCGTAAAGTTCCACAGGCCGGATGAGGGGACGACCACCGTGCCGATGATATCGCTGCCGTTGAAAATCGTGATGGTCGAACCGGGTTCGCCCGTGCCGTTCAGGGTCGGTGCCCGGTCGTTGGTCAGCCCATTCTGGTCCACGGGACCGGTTGTGTTCAGCACGTCGTCAATCACCGACACGATAACCGGGGCCTGCGGTGGGGTGATATCCGGCGCTGCTGCGGAGGTTGCTGGCCCCGTGTTGCCCGCAGCGTCGGTGGCGTCTGCGGTCAGGATTTCGCCGTTGAGCTTAGGCGGGGTCAGCGTCAGGCTAAAGTTGCCCTCGCTGTCGGCCACAGGGGTGCCAAGGATAGCGTCGCCTTCACGGATGGTTACCGTGCTGCCAGGCTCCGCGGTGCCGGTGATGGTGCCGCCATCATTCGATACGACGAGGTCGCCGGGGGCCAGCGGCGGCGTGGTGTCCACGGTGAAGATGATTGGCTCTGAGGCCGCACTCTGGTTTCCGGCTGCATCGGTTTCAACGACGGTTATCGTGTGCGTTCCGTCCGGGAGCGGGCCGTCTGGCGTGACGCTCCAGGTGCCGTTCGGCAGCACCGTTGTGGTTCCAACCGCGACGCCGTTATCGTAGATAGTGATTGTGCCACCGGGCTCGCCCGTTCCCGCCAGGATCGGCTTTGACGCATCGGTAGGCGTGCCTGCGGTTATGGTCCCTCTGATCGCACCCGTGTCGTCGGTCAGCACAATCGCGGTTGGCGCGGTCGGCGGGGTAAGATCCACGGTGAGGGTAAATACCGGTGAGGCCGGTCCGAGGTTGCCGGCGGCATCGGTTGCCCGCACGGTAATCTGGTGGGTGCTTTCAGTCAAATCGGTTGACGGGGTAAATGTCCAGGTGCCGTTGCTGGCGACGAGCGCCGTGCCAATGGCGACTCCGCCATCATAGATGGTTACGGTGGAGCCCGCCTCCGCGGTGCCGCTGAGCTGCGGGCGTGGATCGTTGGTGCTGCCGCCGTTAGTGACCGACCCCGTTTGAGGATCAATATCGTCCGTCACGCTGCCGATCGTTGGGGCATCGGGTGCGGTGAGATCCGGCGCCGTAATCGTTGTGCCCTGGCTGGTATTCCCGGCCGCATCCGTCGCGGTGGCGGTCACCTGTTCGCCGTTGGTCAGCGGAGTACCGAGAGACACGGTAAAGTTTCCGTCACTGCCGGTTTTTCCGGTGCCAAGGACGTTGCCGTTCGCGTCTTTCAGCGTGATGGTACTGCCGGGCTCGGCGGTACCGGTGACGCTTTTACCGTCCGACGAGAACTGAAGGCCGGAGGGTGCATTCGGCGGTGTTGTATCCGGGTTGGTGGGATCGACTGGCGTACTGGGGTTAGGGTTAGGATTGTTGTTATTCCCATCATCGTCATCCCCGCCGCCGCCGCCGCCGCTGGAGCTTGCCACCGCCGCGATGGCGCCAGCCGCGACAATGCCGCCCAGCGCCCACGGCCAGATGGCGGCACCACCTGCATCACTCCCGGATGCGGCCAGCAAGGCGTCCGTGGACGCGATGGATTCGTACGTGGCGGCTCCGGTTGGATCTTCAATCCACCATAACGCACCGTCACTCTCCTGGAGCACCAGCTGGCTCACGCCCTGCGCGTCGGTGACATAGAAATTTTTAAGGGTGATCACTTCCCCTGAGTGCAGTGTCACCACCAGATCGTTACCACTTCGCGCGAAGTGGGAGACATCGGCTCGCTCTACATGAAGCTCAACGATAGAGGAATGGCTCAGCGTAACCTGTGTGCCTTCCGTAGTCGTTTCCACGCCAGTGAGTTTTGATATAACAGAGATTTGGCTCATTTAGGTATTACTCCAGCAGAGTTATCGTGAACGACGAGCAAGACGAGCCATCTCTGGAGAAGGTAAAGGGCGCCCCCGGCGGAGTTACTGTTTTTTAAACAGCACTCACCGTCTTTTTTAGAGCGAACGATGCCCGCCAGGATTCAGAGTGGCAACATCAGAGCGAATGTAATTACTTACGAGTCAGAATGTTTGCTATGCGTATTTTGTGCCTTATAAAACCCTGTAATTAATAGAGGATTTGGTTTTGAGGATATAAAAATGATATAGCCAGAAAACGGTGAATGTGCAAATTAAGCTTTCGTAAATAAAGAGGTAGGTCGTAAAGATGTCATTAATTTATTAATGGGGTTTATGTATTTGTTTTATTAATTGGTTGTTTTTTTGGATTTTTTCTGATTGCAGCATGCTTTTTTATTTATGTTTTAGATGTAGTTTAATAATTGGTAGTGACGTTTTTGAATGCAATTAAAAATGTTATTATTTAAAGCTGCTTAATCATGGTTTAAGTTAGGATAACATTTTTGATGTAGGATATATTATATTAATAGGGATTTAAAATATATTCTTATGTGGTATTGGAATTATGCTACTGCGAGCAGGAAATATAATAACCTGCTGTATTTTCAATACGGTCATTCATTTACCTGATACTGAGGGCGAAAAAAATGACCGCAGGGATGTGCATCCGGACATTTGCATCAATCCTATCTGTCGTCATAAGGCGGCGAACAAAAAGGGGCAGATATACACGACGTATCGCTTTTATTCGAAGCAATAAAAAAGGCCGCTAACGCGGCCCTGAGGTGACTGTGTCGGTTATTCAGTGACTTTCTTTTCCAGCTCGCTGGCACCTTCTTTAGTTTTGTTCCAGCCTTTCTCTGCGCCTTCTTTAGTGGCATCCCACCCCTTCTCGGTGCCTTCTTTGGTTTTATGCCAGGCTTTCTGGGAATCTTCGCTGACTTTGCTGCCAAAGCTTTCGCTTTTACCTTCCGCAGCATGCTGCTGTTTCAGCTTCAGCTCTTCGCCTTTGTTCTGCTCTTCGTGCAGTTTTTGCTTCGCTTCGTTGGCGTTTGCGTTCGCCGCAGCGACGGTATCGTCAGTTGCATGTGTGGTCGCAGCAAATACTGGGGAAGCCAGCAGAACGGCAGATAATGCGATAATTGTTTTTTTCATAATATCCTCATTTAACGTTATCGGTTATGAGCGTGATTCAGCATGGCACAGACGAAGCGGGGTGGCTTTAGGAAAAAACTGTAATGAGATCAAAGTACCCAGGTAAGCGCCCCCTTGCTTGAGGATCACCCGAAGGATAAAAAACCTATTTCTATGAGGGCTGCAAGGGTCAGCAGAATAAAGAAAATAACGACCATGGGTCTGTACATTTTAAGGCTCCATCCTTGTGTGATGTCTTGTCCAGCGTACGAGATACATCGTTAAGCCATCCCCGGCACGACATATCCCCTGAGTGAATTGTGTCCGTTTTTACTTTTCCATGGGGGGAGGGCGGTGTCGTTGATGTTTATCAAAGGGCAGCGGCAGGGTAAGGAAAATCTGCATGAAAGTTACTGGCCTTGTTAGCGTTGAACGCTTTACGTTGCCGCTGGCTCTCGCCACTGGCGGACGTGCTCGATCAGGGCTCTTAGCTTGGGCGCCATATTGTGACGCTGGGGGAAATAGAGATAAAAGCCTGGAAAAGACGGAAGAAACGCATCCAGCAGGGCAACAAGCTGCCCCGTTTCAATATACGGAGTGAATGTATCCTCCGTGGCTAAGGTTATGCCGCCGCCGGCCAGTGCCAGGCTGAGCATAAGGCGCAGATCGTTTGTGGTGATCTGCGGTTCAATCGCCACATCGAAAGGAACGCCCGCCTCCTCAAATTCCCAGCGATAGGGGGCAACGTCCGGGGCTGGGCGCCAGCCGATACACCGGTGAGCCACCAGCTCGCGGGGGTGCTCAGGTACGCCGTGAGTCGCCAGATAGGACGGTGAAGCCACCACCCTCTCACGCTGCTGACCCGTAAGGGGAACGGCGATCATGTCTTTTTCAATAACTTCACCCAGCCTTACCCCGGCGTCATAGCCCGCCGCCACGATATCGAACTCCTCGTCCGACACGAAGATATCAAGCGATACCGCAGGATGTGCAGCCGCAAACGAAGCGAGCAGCGGGCCAGAGAGAAACGCTTCCGCGATTGAGGTGACCGCGATTCTGAGCTGACCGCGCGGTGTGCTGTCCGACGCGACGTCTTCAAATGCCGCTTCAATATTGGCGATGGGAGCCTGCAACGATTTACGCAGCCGTTCCCCTGCTTCAGTGAGGCTTACCGAGCGCGTGGTGCGCATCACCAACAGGGTTTGAAAACCATCTTCAAGACGCCTAATCCCCTGACTGACAGCGGAGCGGGTTATGCCCAGCCGCGCGGCGGCAGCGCTAAAGCTGCGCTCCTCGGCGACCGCCAGAAAAACAGGTAACAGATTGAGATCGATTTTCATTGTTTAACATTGCTAATCAGTGAGTCCAGTAAATGCAGGATACAAGAAACAATGGTGAGTATCTATTATCACGTTGAACTCAACGTAAGGAGCAAAACATGAACAAAGTTATCTTAATTACCGGTGCATCAAGCGGTATCGGAGAAGGTATTGCCAGAGAGTTAGGCAAGGCAGGCGCGAACGTTTTCCTGGGCGCTCGCAGGCTGGATCGCATCAACGCCCTGGCTGCTGAAATCCGCAGTGCAGGGGGGGAAGCAGAGGCCGCAGTCTTAGACGTTACCCGCCGCCAGTCGATGGCTGACTTCGTACAGGCAGCGCGTGAAAAGTGGGGCCGCATTGACGTGCTGATTAACAACGCAGGCATCATGCCTCTTTCTCCGCTTTCGGCAGGCAAGCAGGATGAGTGGGAGCGCACCATTGACGTGAATATCAAGGGCGTGCTGTGGGGGATAGGCGCCGTTCTGCCGATTATGGAAGCCCAGGGCTCGGGACAAATCATTAATATCGGCTCGATTGGTGCCTTGTCCGTGGTGCCCACGGCTGCCGTCTACTGTGCGACCAAATTCGCCGTACGGGCGATTTCGGATGGTTTACGTCAGGAAAGTTCGAACATCCGCGTGACCTGCGTTAACCCTGGGGTAGTGGAAAGCGAACTGGCCTCGACCATTACGCACCCGGAAACCATGGCGGCGATGGACGCGTACCGTGCTATTGCCCTCAAACCTGCTGATATCGCCCGCGCTGTGCGCCACATCATCGAGGCGCCTGAGAGTGTCGATACAACAGAAATTACGATCAGACCGACGGCATCTGCGAACTAACTTGCGGATGAAAAAATGCAGGTTAGCGCAGCTGGTTGACAACAGATCTGACTGGTCTGCGAATCCAGACTACGTTTGCTAAAAAATGGTCGTCTGAATTTCGGTTGTGACGTTCATACTGAATGCTTAGATTCATTTTCAATCTATTGAGAGGAAATGAATATGAATTTTGCAGAACTCCACAACCAGGATCAGCCCCTGCTTATCGCTAACGTTTGGGACGCCGCCAGTGCTGTCGCAGCGCAAGAAGCAGGCTATCAGGCACTGGGAACGTCCAGTGCAGCAATAGCGTCCATGCTGGGATATGAAGACGGGCAGGGAATGCCGTTTGATGCGTTATTTTATGTGGTTACCCGTATCCGGGCTGTCAGCAGCCTGCCATTGAGCGTTGACATGGAAGCAGGATATGGTGATTCAGCCGAAGAGATAGTCGCTAATCTCAGGCGCCTTGCTCAGACAGGCGTAGCAGGCGTTAACCTTGAAGACAGCAGAGTCATTAATGGTAAGCGTCAACTTGACGATATCTCTGATTTTTCCCGTAATCTGAGAACAGTATGCAATGCGCTGAGAAGCGAAAACTGTAGCCTGTTTCTGAACATTCGGACTGACACTTACCTGCTCGGGCATGATGACGCATTGCAGGAGACGATATTACGGGGTCAGAGCTATAAAGCTGCAGGTGCTGATGGCCTTTTTGTTCCCTGTCTGACGTCAGAGAAAGACATCAGCCTCATTGCAGAGGCAACGGGCCTGCCTCTGAACGTCATGTGTATGCCCGATCTTCCGTCGTTCGACAGGCTGAAACGGGCCGGGGTAAACCGCATTTCAATGGGCAATTTTGTTCATTCAGCCATGCAGTCAACGCTGAGTGATGTAATGCATGCGATTCGAGCTCGTCAGACCTTTGCAGGACTTTTTAGCGATGAAAATAACCGATAAGAATTTGTGTGATATTTGGTATCAGGCATTACTCGAACGAGATTCAGAATATACCGGCGTATTTTTTGTTGGCGTCAAAACTACTGGCGTATTCTGCATTTCGGTATGCCGGGCGCGAAAGCCCAGGCGCGAAAATGTTGAATTTTATAAAGATGCCAAATCCGCCCTGGCGGATGGCTTTCGTCCCTGTAAGGTCTGCAGACCCGCTGAAAATGCGCACAGTGCGCCATTATATGTTGAACAAGCGCTTGCGCTTGTCAGGCGCGATATTAAATCCCGTGTGGCTGACGCGCAGCTTCGCCAGCACGGAATCAGTCCGGAGCGGGTACGACGCTGGTTCCTGCAACATCACGGCATCACTTTTCAGGCTTTCCAGCGAATGCAGCGGGTGAACGTTGCCCTGCAGGAGCTTAAAAGCGGACGAGCGGCTACTGACGTTGCGCTGGACAATGGCTATGAATCCCTGAGCGGGTTTGGTTACATCTACAAGCGGCTTACTGGCGCAGCGCCGACTCAGGCAACCGAGGTGATTGTCATTCATCGGTTTACCACTACGCTTGGGCCTATGTTTGTCTGCGCGACTGAGCGGGGAGTCTGTCTGCTGGAGTTTACCGATCGCCGGATGTTAGAAACGGAATTCCGCGATATCCAGCGTTTATTTAACGCCAGAATTGTCACCGGAGAAAACAGCCATACCCGGCAGACAGTAAAAGAAATCAGCGAGTATTTTGCCGGAACTCGCCGACAGTTTGAGCTCTCTGTGGATGCCCCGGGCAGCGATTTTCAGCAATCCGTCTGGCATGAGTTGCGTGCAGTTCCCTATGGACAGACTTCGCACTATCAGGCCATTTCGCTAGGGATGAATAAGCCCAATGCTGTGCGCGCCGTCGCTGCAGCTAATGGTGCAAACCGGATTGCGATTGTGATCCCTTGTCACAGGATAATTGGCAAAGATGGAAAGATGACGGGTTACGGCGGCGGTATTTCGCGCAAAGAATGGCTCATTGAGCATGAGCGAAACAATGTTTGATGGCGTAATGTTCCATTGTTGCCGGAATATTTTAAGAACTTCGCGGGATAAAATGCAGAAACAAAAAAGCCCGCAGGGCTTGCGCCGTGCGGGCTCTTAGGACTTCATCGGATGACTCTGGTAATCACCGATGGAGAATTTTGGTGGAGCTGGCGGGAGTTGAACCCGCGTCCGAAATTTCTACATCCTCGGTACTACATGCTTAGTTTGTCTTTACATTCGCACGCCAGCTGCGGACAGACACGCCACTAACGAACTAGCCTGATTAGTTTTAACGCTTCAACCCCAGGCAGGGCTTCCACGCGATCTCTTTTGGGTTTGACCTCTCTTTGATCCCCGTCTTAAGAGCGGAAGCTAGGGAGAGAGGGCTCAGAGCAGGTTATTAAGCTGCTAAAGCGTAGTTTTCGTCGTTTGCGACTATTTTTTTGCGGCTTTTAACGAGGCAAACCGCCCCTCGGCATGCACCTTGGGTTTCGCAAATCCCGTCGAATCCAGAATCAGCCCCAATAGTGTTGAACTAAGTATACCAGATTTCACTTCCTGGATACCAGCCCGGAACGCTAACTTATTGAATAGTACAATAAGTGTGCAGAATCAACGTCCTGCGTTTTTCATGATGCGCGCTTTATCCAACTGCCACTCGCGTTCTTTCAGGTCAGTACGTTTGTCGTGCTGTTTTTTACCTTTCGCGACACCAACTTTCACTTTGCACCAGGCATTTTTCCAGTACAACGACAGAGCGACCACGGTGAAACCTTCACGGTTGATGCGTCCGTAGAGGGATTCCAGCTCACGCTTGTTCAGCAGCAGCTTACGGGTGCGCGTTGGGTCACATACGTAGTGCGACGAGGCGACGGTCAGCGGCGTAAAGTTCGCGCCGAACAGGAAGGCTTCGCCATCTTTAAGGATCACGTAGCTGTCGCCGATGTTAGCTTTCCCGGCGCGCAGCGATTTTACTTCCCAGCCCTGCAACGCAAGGCCAGCTTCGAATTCTTCTTCAATGAAATACTCGTGGCGAGCACGCTTGTTGAGCGCAATGGTCGCCGAGCCTGGTTTATGTGCTTTTTTCTTCGTCATAAGTGTCGTAAAGCCGTCGGTAATCTGATTTCAAAAAGTCACCTCATTGCGTCCTGTGAGGTCTAACGCGCTATCTTAGCACGAGATGAGGCTTAGCGTTTTTTTAACAGGTGATAAATGTTATTATTTATCCGTTGTGTGACCATGGAAAATGCTATGCCTCAGATTAGCCGTACTGCGCTCGTTCCTTACAGCGCGGAACAAATGTACCAGTTAGTGAACGATGTTCAGTCTTATCCAGAGTTTATCCCGGGATGTACCGGGAGCCGCGTTCTGGAGTCTGGCCCGACGCAGATGACTGCGGCGGTGGATGTCTCCAAAGCGGGGATCAGCAAGACGTTCACCACCCGCAATACGCTGACTAACAATCAGAGTATTTTGATGCATCTGGTGGATGGTCCATTTAAAACCCTGATGGGTGGCTGGAAGTTTACGCCACTGAGCGCTGACGCCTGCCGCATTGAGTTCCATCTGGACTTTGAGTTCACCAATAAGCTAATTGAGCTGGCGTTTGGCCGCATCTTTAAAGAGCTGGCGTCAAATATGGTTCAGGCGTTTACCACCCGCGCCAAAGAGGTTTACAGTGTCGCATAAGATTGCTGTAGAGGTGGTCTACGCGCTGCCGGAGAAGCAGTACTTACAGCGCGTGACGCTGGAAGAGGGGGCGACCGTTGAGGCGGCTATCCGCGCGTCCGGCATCCTTGAGCTTCGCAGAGATATCGACCTGGCGAAGAACAAGGTCGGGATTTACAGCCGTCCGGTGAAGCTGGGCGACGTGTTGAAAGAGGGCGATCGGGTGGAGATTTATCGTCCTCTGATTGCCGACCCGAAAGAGCTGCGTCGCCAGCGCGCGGAGAAGTCTGCTAAGTAGCGTGTTTCCCCCTCACCCTGTCTCTCTTCCCAAAGGGGGGAAGGGATAAAGAAAAACAAAAAAGGTGCTCGTTGAGCACCTTTTTGCATTTCTGGCTTCTGATTATTTTGTCAGGGCAGGTTTGTTGTCGATGTTGGTCAACACACCGGCGCTGCTGAAGGTCAACGTCAGGGTCTGCTGGGTCACGCTTTCGTGGCCTGGCTGCTGACGGAATACATAGAACCAGGTGTTAGTGCCGAACGGATCGGTCATCATCGGGGTTCCCAGTGCATAAGCGACCTGCTGTTGTGTCATCCCCACGCGGATTTTGGACACATCGTTAGGGGTAAGGTAGTTCCCCTGGTTGATGTCAGGACGGTAAACCACTTTCTCCAGAGTGGAACAGCCTGCGGTCAACATCAGAAGAACCGCTGCGGCAGCGGTCAGCATTTTACAACGCATAGTGATTTGATTCCTTTTCGGGCCCGAGCAGAACGCGGCTCATATGTAATATGCCGATGATAATAGACCTTGCCCCACTTTGAAACCGGTCTGGCGGCGTTTTTGTTGTTCTGTATGACCCTGAGATCCCGAAAAAGTTTATGCCGCCAGCAGTTCTTTCGCGTTCGCGAGCGTATTACGCGTGACTTCACTGCCGCCGAGCAGTCGTGCCAGCTCCTGCAGACGCGCGCGTTTATCCAGCGGCTTCATGTGCGTTTCGGTCATTTCGCCGTCGGTTTCTTTACTGACAATAAAGTGATGATGACCACATCCCGCGACCTGCGGCAGGTGGGTGACACACATCACCTGCGTTGATTCACCTAGCTGGCGCAGCAGTTTACCCACCACTGCCGCCGTTGGGCCGCTGATGCCGACATCCACTTCATCGAAAATCAGCGCCGGGGTTTCCATTTTACGCGCGGTAATCACCTGAATCGCCAGTGCAATACGCGACAGTTCACCGCCTGATGCCACTTTGGAGATTGCCTGCAGCGGCTGCCCCGGGTTGGTGGTGACGCGGAACTCGATGCGATCCGCCCCTTCTGCCGTCAGGTGGTTCTCTTCAAAACGGACATCAATGGTGAATACACCGTGCGGCATCGCCAGCGTGTGCATGCTGTCGGTGATGTGCTGGCTTAGCTCCTGAGCGTAATGTTGACGGATCTCATGCAGTTTTTTCGCCGTGGTCAGCGCCTGCTGATGATGCAGGTTCACGGCCAGAGAGAGGGTTTCCTGCGAATCCGCCTGATCGTCAAGCTGCTGCTGTTCTTCGAGCAGAGACTGATAATAGCCTGGTAGTTCTTCCGGCGTGACATGGTGCTTGCGCGCCAGTGAAATCTGACGAGAAAGGCGCTGCTCCAGCTCAAACAGGCGGTTCGGGTCGAGGTCCAGCCGTTCACAATAATGACGCAGTTCGTCACTGGCTTCTGAGATTTGAATCGCGGCCTCTTCCAGCATATCCAGTACGCCAGAAAGTTTACTGTCCATGCCGGCCAGTTCGGTGACCAGTTGACGGACATTGTACAGCTGGCTCTGCAGGTTAACGTCTTCGCCATCTGCCAGCATGTTGAGGGCATTCTGGCTGGTTGAGAGCAGGTGGCCGCTGTTGGCGAGGCGCTTGTACTCTTCGTCAATTTGTTCAAACTCACCCGCCTGCGGGTTGAATTCGTTCAGCTCTTTAAGCTGGTACGCCAGCAGCTCCGCACGCGCGGCGCGCTCCTGGCTTTGCTGCTGGTGCTGGGCGAGCTCGCGGCAGCTCTGATGCCACTGGCGGTAGTGCTCCGCCATAAGTTGAGTAAGCGCGTACTCACCCGCATAGCCATCAAGCAGGGCTTTCTGCTGTTCTGGTTTGACGAGTTGCTGATGCGCGTGCTGACCGTGGATCTGGATAAGCAGCTGGCCGAGTTCGCGGAGCTGGGAGAGCGGGACTGCCGTGCCGTTGATAAAGCCACGGGAGCGCCCGTCGCTGCTGATCACGCGGCGAAGTAAACACTCACGTCCATCTTCGAGCTGATTTTGTTCCAGCCAGCGCAGGGCAGCAGGGGTATCTTTCAGGGAGAAACGTGCGCAAAGATCGGCACGGTTTGCGCCCATGCGCACCATGTCGCCCTCTGCACGGCCGCCAAGGCACAAGCCGAGGGCATCAATGGCAATGGATTTACCCGCACCGGTTTCGCCGGTGATCGCCGTCATGCCGCTGTGGAAATCGATCTCAAGCTCACGAACAATGGCAAAGTTGCTGATGGTCAGTTGTGCCAGCATAAATGTTTTCCTGTATGAAAAACCATAACTGTGTTTCCATACAGTATAAACTGGTTTTTTATACAGTAAAGTACTGGATGCAAAATCAGAACAATTTTTTTGACCAGCCAAGCTTCGAGCTTAATGTGTTGAAATAGCTGTAATCTTTCGGGTGAATCAAGTTCAGGTGGTAATCACACCGGCGAATAAGAACATCTTCACCTTCCTGGATTGGCAGCGCGATCTGGCTGTCGCAGCTGATCTCCAGGTCGTTACGGCGGTGCGAGAAGCGCAGACGTATCGTGCTGTCGCCGTTAATCACCAGCGGGCGCGCGGAGAGCGTGTGCGGGAACATCGGCACTAGCGTAATAGCATCCAGAGAGGGCGTCAGGATCGGGCCGCCCGCAGAAAGCGAGTAGGCGGTTGAGCCGGTCGGAGTGGAGATAATCAACCCGTCAGAACGCTGGGAGAAGGCAAAGATTTCGTCGATATAAACTTCGAACTCAATCATGTGTGCCACTTTGCCTGGATGAAGCACCACCTCGTTAATCGCGGTGCTGATGCGCTTCTGACAGTCCTGTTGGCACACCTGCGCTTCCAGTAAAAAGCGTTTTTCGCTGATATAATGACCTTCCAGCACGTCGGCCAGCTGTTGCTGCGCGTTGTCCGGGTCGAGGTCGGTTAAAAAGCCGAGATTGCCGCGGTTGATACCGATGACCTTGATGTCATAACGCGCCAGCGTGCGTGCCGCGCCGAGCATGTTGCCATCGCCGCCCACCACCACGGCGAGATCGGCCTGTTGGCCAATTTCCGCCAGCGTGCCGGTTTTGACGCTCTTCAACTGCAGTTCCTGCGCAATTTGCTGCTCGACCATCACTTCATAGCCTTTGCTACACAACCAGCGATACAACATTTCATGTGTCGTCAATGCGGTAGGGTGACGCGGATGCCCGACGATCCCAATACACCTGAAATGATTATTCATTTTCTGGAGGTCCTTGTGCCTGATGAATGATGACAATCTCTCTTGTTCCCTTGAATCCAGGAAACTGATCCCCATAATAAGCGAAGTTAGCGAGATGAATGCAGAAAAACGCGGAGAAATTCATGAGTAGTAAAGAACAGAAAACGCCTGAGGGGCAAGCCCCTGAAGAAATTATCACGGAACAGCACGATGAAGTTGAGGCTGTAGAGCCAGACGCATCTGCTGAGCAGGTGGACCCGCGCGATGAAAAAATTGCGAATCTGGAAGCCCAACTGGTAGAAGCACAGAATCGCGAACGCGACACCGTTCTGCGCATCAAGGCGGAAATGGAAAACCTGCGTCGTCGCACCGAGCAGGACGTTGAGAAGGCGCATAAATTTGCGCTGGAGAAATTCGTCAACGAACTGCTGCCGGTGATCGATAGCCTCGACCGCGCGCTGGAAGTGGCTGACAAAGCGAATCCGGACAACGCGGCGATGATCGAAGGTATCGAACTGACGCTGAAATCCATGCTCGACGTCGTGCGTAAGTTTGGCGTGGAAGTGATTGCGGATACCGATGTGCCGCTGGATCCAAACGTTCACCAGGCCATTGCGATGGTGGAATCTGAAGAGATTGAAGCCGGTAAAGTGCTGGGCGTGATGCAGAAAGGTTACACCCTGAACGGCCGTACCATTCGCGCTGCGATGGTGACCGTGGCGAAAGCGAAAGCGTAATTTGCTACCTGTAGTACCGGGTGGCGGCATTCGCCTTACCCGGCCTACGTTTTATTCGGCAATACTTTCCCGAAGTGGCGTAACGGGCAGCACCTTCACCTGCTTTATCATATTGTCCTGCACGTCCAGGATATCAATATCGTACTGCTCAATGCGCACCCGCGTGCCCGCCGCTGGGATCTCTTCAAGCGCTTCCAGAATCATCCCGTTCATGGTACGAGCTTCATCTTCCGGCAAATGCCAGTTAAAGGCTTTGTTGAGTTCACGGATGTTCGCGCTACCGTCAATCAGCACCGAACCGTCGTTCTGCGGAGTCACTTCCTCCGCGAGGGAAGGCGACATTGAGGTGGTAAAGTCTCCGACAATCTCTTCCAGAATATCTTCGACCGTCACCAGGCCCTGAATATCGCCGTACTCGTTGACCACCAGGCCGACTTTTTTCTTGTTGCGCTGGAATTTAACCAGCTGCGTGCTGAGCGGCGTACCTTCCGGCACGTAGTAAATCTCGTCCGCGGCGCGCAGCATCACCTCTTTGGTGAACTCTTTTTTCTCGGTCATCAGACGGTAGGCTTCGCGCACGCGCAGCATGCTGATGGCGTCATCCAGCGAATCGCGATAGAGCACGATGCGCCCATGCGGAGAGTGCGTCAGCTGGCGGACAATGGCTTTCCAGTCGTCGTTGATGTCGATACCGACGATCTCGTTGCGCGGCACCATGATGTCGTTCACGCTCACTTTTTCCAGATCCAGCACCGACAGGAGCATATCCTGATTGCGCCGGGAGATCTGCGAGCGGGATTCGTTCACGATGGTGCGCAGCTCTTCTTTGCTGAGCGCGCTGCTGATAGTGACGTCGGCTTTGATCCCCACCATCCGCATTAAAACGCGCGTGACCATGTTCAGCAGCCAGACCAGCGGCATCATCAGGATCTGCAGCGGCGCCAGCAGGAAGCTGCTCGGGTAGGCCACCTTTTCCGGGTAAAGCGCGGCGATGGTTTTTGGCAGTACTTCGGCAAACACCAGCACCACAAACGTCAGCACGCCGGTGGCAATCGCGACCCCGGCATTGCCGTACAGGCGCATCCCAACGATGGTGCCGAGGGCTGAGGCCAGAATATTGACAAGGTTGTTGCCGATAAGTACCAGGCTGATCAGCCGATCCGGCTTGCGGAGCAGTTTTTCAACGCGGCGGGCGGCACGGTTACCCTGTTTAGCACGATGACGCAACCGGTAACGGTTTAAGGTCATCATGCCGGTTTCCGAGCCGGAGAAATAGGCGGAAATGACCACCATGACGATCAGGATAACGATCAGCGTGGTGGTAGAGATGTGTTCCAGGGGGAACTCCTTTTATAACTTAGCCAGCAAATTGCTGTATGAAGCGGCTGCCAAAATAGGCAAGGGTGAGAATGCCCGCACCCGCGACGTTGAACCAGACGACGCGACGTCCGCGCCAGCCTTCATGATAATGGCCCCACAACAGGACAATATAGACAAACCACGCGATGATGGAGAGCACTGCTTTATCGATATTCTCCACGCTGAACAGGTTCTTCATGTAAAACAGGCCGGTGCAGAGCGTGAGCGTCAGCAGCACCACGCCTATCTGGGTGATGTGGAACATCTTACGCTCAATGACCATCAGCGGCGGCATTTCATGGTTGAACGCCAGCTTTTTGTTTTTCAACTGGTAATCAATCCAGGCGAGCTGCATGGCGTAAAGCGCGGCGATGATCAGCGTCGCATAGGCGAACAGTGACAGGCCGATGTGCACCAGCATCCCCGGTGTCGCCTCCAGATGCGTAATGAATTCATTAGGCATAAAGGTGGCTAAAGCCAGATTGATCAGCGCGAAGGTATAGACAATCGGCAGCAGCAGCCAGCCGCGATTTTTAGACGCGACGATGGTCATTACCGTACAGATCATCAGGCTGACCAGCGAGCCGACGTTGAGGACGCTCAGGTTTTGCACGCTGCCGTCGCCGGGAATAATGCGTGATTCCAGCGCAAACGCGTGGCTTATCAGTGCGATGACCGCCGAAAGAATAGCCATGCGCCGCCAGCCGCTGTTTTTTTGCAGCAGTCCGGGAATAATCAGCGCGAGGCTGACAGAGTAGGCAACAAGGGCGATCAGTGCGAAAACAGGCATATAGGCATCGACAGTTGTCTTAATAAGAAAGAGAAGCAGTATAACGTTACGTGACGCCTGCTCCAACCGTTGCATAACAACAAAGGCGCCTTCATGTTATACTCCGGCAAAATTCTGTGTATGTGTCGCTCAATGCGGCCCAACGTTTCTACTCAGGCGAGAGACAATGTTTGATAATTTAACCGATCGTTTGTCGCGCACGCTGCGCAACATCAGCGGCCGCGGACGCCTTACTGAAGAGAACATCAAGGAAACGCTGCGCGAAGTGCGCATGGCGCTGCTGGAAGCAGACGTGGCGTTGCCGGTTGTTCGTGATTTTATCAACCGCGTAAAAGAGAAGGCGGTTGGTCATGAAGTTAACAAGAGCCTGACCCCGGGTCAGGAGTTCGTCAAAATCGTTCGTAACGAATTGGTTTCGGCGATGGGCGAAGAGAACCAGGTGCTTAACCTGGCGGCTCAGCCGCCGGCCGTGGTGCTGATGGCGGGCCTGCAGGGTGCGGGTAAAACCACCAGCGTCGGTAAGCTGGGTAAATTCCTGCGCGAAAAGCACAAGAAGAAAGTGCTGGTGGTCTCTGCGGACGTCTATCGCCCGGCGGCGATCAAGCAGCTGGAAACGCTGGCCGAGCAGGTCGGCGTGGACTTCTTCCCGTCCGACGTTGCCCAGAAGCCTGTCGACATCGTTAACGCCGCGCTGAAAGAAGCGAAGCTGAAATTCTACGACGTGCTGCTGGTGGATACCGCCGGTCGTCTGCACGTTGACGAAGCGATGATGGACGAAATCAAGCAGGTGCACGCTTCTATCAACCCGGTAGAGACCCTGTTTGTCGTTGACGCCATGACCGGTCAGGATGCGGCGAATACCGCGAAAGCGTTTAACGAAGCGCTGCCGTTAACCGGCGTGGTGCTGACCAAAGTCGACGGCGACGCCCGCGGCGGTGCGGCGCTTTCTATTCGTCATATCACCGGTAAGCCGATCAAGTTCCTCGGCGTGGGCGAGAAAACCGAAGCGCTGGAGCCGTTCCACCCGGACCGTATCGCCTCCCGTATCCTCGGCATGGGCGACGTGCTGTCGCTGATCGAAGATATCGAGAGCAAGGTCGACCGCGCGCAGGCTGAAAAGCTCGCCAGCAAGCTGAAAAAAGGCGACGGTTTCGATCTGACCGACTTCCTTGAGCAGCTGCGTCAGATGAAAAACATGGGCGGCATGGCAAGCCTGATGGGCAAACTGCCGGGCATGGGCCAGATCCCTGACAACGTTAAATCCCAGATGGATGACAAAGTGCTGGTGCGTATGGAGGCGATCATTAATTCCATGACGCTGAAAGAACGAGCCAAGCCAGAAATCATCAAAGGTTCCCGTAAGCGCCGTATCGCTGCCGGTTGCGGCATGCAGGTGCAGGACGTTAACCGCCTTCTGAAACAGTTCGACGACATGCAGCGCATGATGAAGAAAATGAAGAAAGGCGGCATGGCGAAGATGATGCGTGGCATGAAAGGCATGATGCCTCCCGGTTTTCCAGGGCGTTAATCGCTTTTGAGATTGCTTTTTGCCCGAAAATGAGTAAAATTTTCGGGCTTTTAATATGACACCCGGGCTCCGTTCCTCGATGGGGCCCGGTTGTTTTATTCACACAAGAGGATGTTATGGTAACTATTCGTTTAGCACGTCACGGCGCTAAAAAGCGTCCGTTCTACCAGGTTGTTGTGACTGACAGCCGTAATGCACGCAACGGTCGCTTTATCGAGCGCGTTGGTTTCTTCAACCCACTGGCCTCTGGCGCAGAAGAAGAAACCCGTCTGGATCTGGATCGTATCGCTCACTGGGTTGGCCAGGGCGCTACTGTTTCCGATCGCGTTGCTACGCTGATCAAAGCAGCAAACAAAGCAGCTTAATCTGTCACGGTGGTCATGATGAGCAATAAAGCACCTGTTGAACCGATCGTATTGGGAAAAATGGGTTCTTGCTACGGTATCCGTGGTTGGCTCAGAGTGTTTTCCTCCACTGAAGACGCTGATAGCATTTTTGATTACCAGCCCTGGTTCATCCAGAAAGCCGGTAAGTGGGAAGAGGTCGAGCTGGAAAGCTGGCGTCACCACAATCAGGACATCATCATCAAGCTGAAAGGCATTGACGATCGTGATGCCGCGAATGCGCTGACTAATTGTGAAATTGTCGTGGATTCGTCGCAGTTGCCACAGCTGGAAGAGGGCGACTACTACTGGAAAGACCTTATGGGTTGCCAGGTAGTCACCACTGAAGGTTACAGCCTGGGGAAAGTCATCGATATGATGGAAACCGGGTCAAATGACGTTCTCGTCATTAAGGCAAACCTGAAAGATGCATTTGGCATCAAGGAGCGGCTGGTCCCGTTCCTCGATGGACAGGTTATCAAGAAAGTCGATCTCGCTACTCAAACCATTGAAGTAGATTGGGATCCTGGTTTTTAAATTCTCCGGATAAACGGTAAAAGACGGCGCTATGTGGATTGGCATAATTAGCCTGTTTCCTGAAATGTTCCGCGCGATTACCGATTACGGGGTAACTGGCCGGGCAGTAAAGAATGGCCTGCTGAGCATCCAGAGCTGGAGTCCGCGTGACTTTACTCATGACCGGCACCGTACCGTGGACGATCGTCCTTACGGCGGCGGACCGGGGATGTTAATGATGGTGCAACCCTTACGGGACGCCATTCACACAGCAAAAGCCGCGGCAGGTGAAGGCGCAAAGGTGATTTATCTGTCACCTCAGGGACGCAAGCTTGATCAAGCGGGCGTGAGCGAACTGGCGACGAATCAAAAGCTGATTCTGGTCTGTGGTCGTTACGAAGGGATAGATGAGCGCGTAATTCAAACCGAGATTGACGAAGAATGGTCTATCGGCGATTACGTTCTCAGCGGTGGTGAGTTACCGGCAATGACGCTGATTGACTCCGTCGCCCGGTTTATTCCGGGGGTACTGGGCCATGAAGCTTCGGCAACGGAAGATTCCTTTGCCGATGGATTGCTGGACTGTCCACACTATACTCGTCCTGAAGTGTTAGAAGGGATGGAAGTACCGGCAGTGTTACTGTCTGGAAACCATGCCGAGATACGTCGCTGGCGTTTGAAGCAGTCGCTGGGCCGAACCTGGCTTAGAAGACCTGAACTTCTGGAAAACCTGGCTCTGACTGAAGAGCAAGCAAAGTTGCTGGCCGAGTTCAAAACTGAACACGCGCACCAGCAGCATGAACATGATGGGAAGGCGTAATACGCTCCCGAATATCAGTTTACCCAGGATAAGAGATTAAATTATGAGCAACATTATTAAGCAACTTGAACAAGAGCAGATGAAGCAGGACGTACCTTCCTTCCGTCCAGGTGACACCGTGGAAGTGAAAGTATGGGTTGTTGAAGGTTCCAAAAAACGTCTGCAGGCATTCGAGGGCGTGGTTATCGCTATTCGTAACCGCGGTCTGCACTCTGCATTCACTGTTCGTAAAATTTCCAACGGCGAAGGCGTTGAGCGTGTCTTCCAGACTCACTCTCCGGTAGTTGACAGCATTGCTGTTAAACGTCGTGGTGCTGTACGTAAAGCTAAACTGTACTACCTGCGTGAGCGTACTGGTAAGTCTGCTCGTATTAAAGAGCGTCTGAACTAAGATTCGCTTAAGCGACATCCTGTTAGAAAGGGCTGGCCGAAAGGCTGGCCCTTTTTTTATCCCATCGCACCTCTCGCATTAACCCTTTCGTCATAAATCATTTACAATGCTTGCCTCTTGAATGGAGGGGACGTGGATAACGTACTGCATCAGCCTAACCGGAAACGCGCAGCGGCATTGACCGCGCTGTTTGCGATCCTGCTGATCGTGGTGGCACCCCTTATCTCCGTCTCGTTGCAGAAAGACCCCATGAGCGCCATGCCGGGCATGCATCATGACATGAGCATGATGTCGATGGACGAGCATCACGGCGATATGCCGCACACGATGCCGGTTGACCATGCGGAGGCGTGCGGCTACTGCGTGCTGTTAGCGCATGTCCCTGGCGTGATGCTCGCGCTGATAGTGCTGCTCAGTATCGTGCTGCAGAGGCTTCGCGTTAAGCCGCCGCGTCAGGCGGTCAGCCACTGGCACTTTTTCCCCTGGCTTTACCCCGATACCCGCGCGCCGCCGCGGCAGTCTGCTTTTTCCCTTTAAAAACTCAATCGATAACTTTTTGCCTTAAAAAGGAAAAGTATGACTACCTGCACTCCGCGCGCGGCATGGGGAAACCTGCTGCGTCGCCTCCATTTCTACGTCGGGCTATTTGTCGGCCCGTTTATCTTCTTCGCCGCGCTGACCGGTACGCTGTACGTGGCGACCCCGCAGCTCGAGAATGCGCTCTACCGGGACGCTCTCCACACGAATTCCGTGGGCGAACCGAAGCCGCTGGCGGAACAAATCGCCACGGCGGAAAAGGCCGTTGGCTCAGATTTGCGTTTGCACGCCGTTCGCCCGGGGCTGGTTGAAGGTGAAACCACCCGCGTGATGTTTGCTGACCCGACGCTGGGGCCCTCGGAAAACCGGGCGATCTTTATCGATCCGGTAAGCCTGGCGGTGCTGGGGGATATGACGGTGTACGGCACCAGCGGGATTTTACCGCTGCGTCAGACCATTGATTATCTGCATACCTCTCTGATGCTGGGCGATATTGGGCGGCTCTATAGCGAACTGGCCGCTTCCTGGATGTGGGTGGCCGCACTGGGAGGGATTGCCCTGTGGTTTTATACCCGACCAAAACGCCGGATTAACAATCGCTTCCAGAACCGCCGTCGGGTGCATGTGACGCTCGGATGGATATTACTGGGGGGCATACTGCTCTTCTCTGCAACCGGCCTGACCTGGTCCCAGTGGGCGGGCGGGAACGTGGATAAGCTGCGTGCAGAGATGAACTGGCTCACCCCGCAGGTGAACACGACGCTATCCGGCCAACATGAGGTCGTGGATGAACATGCCGAACACCGTGGCCATCACGGCGGAATGGTGATGCCGGAAATGGCGATGGATCTGACGCGGTTTGACGGCGTGTTGAGCGCGGCGCGTAAAGCGGGGATTGATGCCAACAGGCTGGAGATCCGCCCGGCGAAAACAATGGATCGCGCATGGACAGTGACGGAGATCGACCGCAGCTGGCCGACTCAGGTGGACGCCGTTGCGGTTGATCCCGGTACGATGCAGATCCTCGACAGAACCCGATTCGAGGATTTCCCGCTCATGGCAAAACTGACCCGCTGGGGCGTGGATTTCCATATGGGGATCTTATTCGGGCTGGTGAATCAGCTGCTGCTCGTTGCTTTCGGCCTTGCCCTGTGCGTGCTTATCATCTGGGGATACCGGATGTGGTGGATGCGTCGTCCGGCACAGTCGGCAATGAATCCGGTGCAGACGCTTACTCAGAGCTGGCTGGCGCTGTCAGGGTGGGGAAGAGGTGTTACCGTGGTCATCAGCGCACTGCTGGGGCTGGCTTTGCCGGTGATGGGCGTGAGTCTGGCGCTGTTTGTTCTGATTGACTGGCTGCGCTGGCGAGCGGCAACAGGCGTGTCGCTCACCGAATCATCCGCTAAATAATCCTATGGCGCGCTGATAACCACTGACACCCGGCGGTTTTCAGCGCGCCCTTGTGCAGTGCTGTTGCTCGCAATCGGATATTTTTGGCCTAATCCCCGGGTGGAGAGATTGCTGCGCGGGATATTCGCGCCTTTCGCCCAGGCGTCGGCCACGGCATTGGCGCGTTTTAACGACAGGGCTTCGTTGTAGCTTGCTTCACCGTAATTATCGGTATGACCGTCCATTCGCGCGTGATTCAGGCCAGTTTTCGCCAGACGAGAGGCCATGGACTGGATCTGTGTTTCACTTTCCGGACGCAGTCTGGCGTCATTCTTATCAAAGAGGATGGTGTCCGACATACCAAGCGACCAGTCGCCGTTCAGTTCGTTAAAACCGTATGACTTCATCGCCGCGATTTGCTCAGGAGTAAATTTGCCCTGGGGCGGCGATTGACAGCCTGCCAGAACCAGTGAGGCCATAACTAACGGCGCGAAGTAACGTTTTAACATAGTGTATCCTTTCTAACTTATTGTTTTCGTACGCTGGTTTTTAACCTGGTACATGTTGCGGTCAGCCCTCTCCAGTAATGCTTCCACGGAAGCATTTTCCCACGCCAGAGCAAAGCCAATGCTGAGTGACATCGATGCTTTTTGTCCGTTATGCAGATCAAACGGACGGATAAACTGCTGCGCTAGCGCAGCACAAATGTGTTGAACCTCTGGTTCAGAATGCACCCCGTACAGCACCATGGCAAATTCGTCACCGCCAAGGCGGTAGGACTGGTGGCGTTTATCGCCAAATTCCACCATCCTGCTGGCGACTTCAATCAGCACGCAGTCTCCTGCCGCGTGTCCCCAGGTGTCGTTAATAAACTTAAAATTATCACCGTCGAGGAAGAGCAGGGCCGAGTTTGTTTTTGCCGAGGGGTCATTCATTAATGCCGCAATACTGTTACGAAACGCAGCGCGGTTAGCAAGACCGGTGAGCGGGTCGTGCATGGCGGTACGAAGTAGCTGAGCGTTTTTCGCCTGTAGCTTAAGCTGCCACTCCTCCATCTCGTCCAGCAGGCTGTTGAAGTCTTCTCCAAACTGATGGAATTCTTCAATGCGCCCATCTTTCACCCGACGGGAAAAGTTGCGATTGGTGCGGACGTCATGCACAACGTCGGTGATATTTTGCAGCGCAGTGACCATGCCGCGGTGCAGAGACTGGGTAATGGTGAGCGCGACGACGGTTGCAAAAAGAATACAGCCGGTGAGGACGGCAAACGACATCCAGATGAAATGGCTGATAAGGCTGTCACGCGCGGTAAGACGTATTTCACCTATCTTCGCGCCGTTGTGCAGGATGGGCTGCGCAACCGGAACGGGGAAAAGCCAGCGGCTGACCAGCGCCCCCAGCGTGTCGTTATTATCCTTCGGGTTCCAGGACCAGTAGGCAAAGCGCTTTTTATGCCCGTTGATGACTTCTGCTACGGCAAACTGCCCCTGCTTACCCAGCGCAGCGAGCGTTTCGTTGGCCGCCAGTGAATCGTTGAAAACCAGAGAGGCTTCAAGGCTGTGGCTCATTGTGGCGCCGGTTAATTCGAGATTTTTTTGCGCGTATTGTTTTAATGTTACGACCGAGGCAAAACAGAGCAACAGCCATATTAACGTCATTGTGATGATGACGCTTATCATGCTGTTTCGCCTCAGCGTTCTTTTAAAGGTCGGACGCTGCGTCGAGATGAAATCTTTATCCATGCTGCTTATTCCGTGCAAGCATCAATACATCCGGGTTAACCCTGACGCCACTGCGTGTCAACGCATCCAGATTGACGGAAAATCGCACCTGGCCACGATCGATTATCAGGCAAAAGGCGCTGCCAATAACACATTCCGGATTTTGCTCTGAGATTAATAGCAATGCTCTGCCCTGATATTGACTTATTAATTCAAGTTGTTTCGCAGGTGGTTCAGTCCCGAAATAAACAGCATCGCATGTCGCGGCCAGGGCTTCCCGATCGTTACGTACAATAACGGGGGTATAAGGTAACTCGTTATGCCCCTGGTTTTCGCTGAGCGCGTGCGTATAGTGAGAAGTGGCATAGATGCAGAGTTTAGGCTGACCGGAAAGCGACGGCCATCGCGTATAGCTCACTATGCCTGAGACAATAGAACGTACCGATTTATCTGTCTCCGAGAGCGCGCCTGCCATCGCCGGGCCCACCATAAGGAACAGCATTAGCACCAGAGTGAGTCGGAACAAAGAGTTCAAGTATAAATTTCTCACCAGAATCCGCCGTACCGCTCCGGAAATAGATGTCCTTAAGAGTTGCGGGCAGAATACCATTGTTTATCAGAACCGTCATTATGTCAGAAATAGCCCATGGCTGACCTAAGCTAAATCCTACAGTTGTTTATTTTCCAAAGAATAAAAGCAGACTTAATTAAGCCTGCTGGAACGCATACTTTCATCCATTCCTTTTTGCCATGACGCATGCAGTTTCGCTGCATTTTCAACAGTATCACAACTGGCTGGATAAGATTTGCCCGCTAATCCCCATGCATGAATAAAGCCTTCTTCACACACTTTCTTCTGACCATCAGCATAGCCGCGAAGATATTCATTACGATCGACGTGGGGGTCGTTAAAACTATCGGCCAGGGTCTGGTTATCTTTAACCGGCAGGCCATTTATGGCGTCTTCTTTACCCGCGCTGAACCAGTCCGGGCTCGTCCAGTTGGGCTGGAAAGTGTAAGGATTAATCTGACAGCCCGATAAAAACAGCGACAGCAGGACGAAAGCAATCGATCGCATAACCCTTCTCCTTTTTCTTCAGCATAGCCTGGAGGGAGAAATTTAGACTGTAATTTAAACTTTACGATTTTAGCGGCTTATTTTTGCCTTAATTGTGCCAATGTAAACTAATGTGTACGTATTTTGGATTGAAATGTTTACTTTTTATGGTATCGTGGTTTCACCTCACTGAGGAAAACAACTATCGCAAACGAGCTTTACAGGATCGCTATCATGCAAAAAGACGCGCTGAACAACGTACATATCACTGACGAACAGGTTTTGATTACCCCGGATCAACTGAAAGCGGAGTTTCCGCTGAGCGCCGCGCAGGAGGCTCAGATCGAGCACTCTCGCCAGACCATTTCTGACATTATCGCTGGCCGCGATCCGCGCCTGCTGGTGGTTTGTGGTCCTTGCTCTATTCACGATCCTGAAACCGCCATTGAGTATGCGCGTCGATTTAAAGCATTAGCGGAGGAGGTCAGCGATAGCCTCTATCTGGTGATGCGCGTCTATTTTGAAAAGCCACGCACGACGGTTGGCTGGAAAGGATTGATCAACGATCCGCACATGGATGGCTCGTTTGATGTGGAAGCAGGCCTGAAGATTGCGCGTCGCCTGCTGGTGGAACTGGTCAGCATGGGGCTGCCGCTGGCAACCGAAGCGCTGGATCCAAACAGCCCGCAATACCTGGGCGATCTGTTTAGCTGGTCCGCAATTGGTGCGCGTACGACTGAATCGCAAACCCACCGTGAGATGGCGTCTGGCCTGTCGATGCCGGTTGGCTTTAAAAACGGTACCGATGGCAGCCTGGCGACGGCGATCAACGCCATGCGCGCCGCCGCCATGCCGCACCGCTTTGTCGGTATCAACCAGGCGGGCCAGGTGTGCCTGCTGCAAACGCAGGGCAACCCGGACGGTCATGTGATCCTGCGCGGCGGTAAAGCGCCAAACTACAGCCCGGCGGACGTGGCGCAGTGTGAAAAAGAGATGGAACAGGCGGGACTGCGTCCGGCACTGATGGTAGATTGCAGTCATGGTAATTCGAATAAAGATTACCGTCGCCAGCCAGCGGTTGCGGAATCCGTGGTCGCACAGATCAAAGACGGAAACCGTTCGATTATCGGCCTGATGATTGAGAGCAACCTTCATGAAGGTAATCAGTCATCAGAACAGCCGCGCAGCGCGATGAAGCACGGCGTCTCCGTGACGGATGCCTGCATCAGCTGGGAAACCACCGATGCGCTGCTGCGTGAGATCCATAAAGATTTAAGCGGCCAGCTGGCGACGCGTCTGGCTTAAGAGGGTAGTTATGGTTGCTGAATTGACCGCACTGCGCGATCAAATTGATGAAGTGGATAAGGCGCTGCTGGACCTGCTGGCGCGCCGTATGGCGCTTGTTGCCGAAGTCGGTGAGGTGAAAAGCAAATACGGCCTGCCGATTTACGTCCCGGAGCGCGAAGCCTCAATGCTGGCCTCCCGTCGTAAAGAGGCGCAGGCGCTGGGCGTTTCGCCGGATTTGATTGAAGATGTTCTGCGTCGCGTGATGCGGGAATCCTATTCCAGCGAAAACGACAAGGGCTTCAAAACCCTCTGTCCGTCCCTGCGTCCGGTGGTGATTGTTGGCGGAGCAGGGCAGATGGGGCGTCTGTTCGAGAAAATGCTGACGCTTTCTGGCTATCAGGTGCGCATTCTGGAAAAAGAGGATTGGGCACAAGCACCGGAACTGATGAAAGATGCCGGAATGGTTATCGTCAGCGTGCCGATCCACGTGACGGAGCAGATCATCGGGAAGCTTCCTCCTTTACCAAAAGACTGCATTCTGGTGGATCTGGCTTCCGTTAAAAACGGTCCTCTGCAGGCGATGCTGGCTGCGCATACGGGCCCGGTGCTCGGGCTGCACCCGATGTTTGGCCCGGACAGCGGCAGCCTGGCAAAGCAGGTGGTGGTTTACTGCGACGGCCGTCAGCCGGAAGCCTATCAATGGTTCCTGGAACAGATTCAGGTCTGGGGCGCGAGGCTGCACCGCATCAGCGCGGTCGAGCACGATCAGAACATGGCGTTCATTCAGGCGCTGCGCCACTTTGCGACCTTTGCCTACGGCCTGCATCTGGCTGAAGAGAACGTGCAGCTTGAACAGCTGCTGGCGCTCTCTTCACCGATCTATCGTCTTGAGCTGGCGATGGTCGGGCGTCTGTTTGCGCAGGATCCCCAGCTTTACGCCGACATCATCATGTCGTCTGAAAATAACCTGGCGCTCATCAAGCGCTACTATCAGCGCTTTGGCGAAGCCATTACGCTGCTGGAGCACGGAGACAAGCAGGCGTTTATCGACAGCTTCCGCAAAGTGGAGCACTGGTTCGGCGATTACGCCACGCGTTTCCAGAGTGAAAGCCGCACGCTGTTGCGCCAGGCAAATGACAGTCGCCAGTAATCCAATGATGTATATACTGAAAGCCAGCAATGCTGGCTTTTTTCATTTTGGGGAACTGTCATGGCTGAACCGCAGCTGCTGTTGAACTACACCGGGCATCTGCCCGAATGCCCGACGTGGAGCGCAGAAGAATATGCGCTTTACTGGGCGGATATTCTGGAAGGGGAGATCCACCGCTACCACCTGCCGACGGCGGAACATACCGTGCTTTCCTTCCATGAAGAGGTGGGCTGTTTCGCGCTGCGCGAGCAGGGTGGTTTTATCGTTGCGATGCGCACGGGCATCTGGCTGACCGATAAACACGGACTGCTGCGCCGCAAGGTGTGTGATAACCCCTCTAACCCGCAGCTCGCACGTTTTAATGATGGGGGCACCGACCACCAGGGCCGCTTCTATGCGGGCACGTTCTGGGGGCCGGGAGATTACAACGGCGCCCTGCTGATGCGCATCGACAACGACCTGACGCCGAAGGTGATCCAGTGCGATATCCACGGGCACAACGGCCTGGCGTTTAGCCCGGATAAGCAGTGGATGTTTACCTCAGACACGCCCAACGGTGTGATCTTCCATACCCCGCTTGATGAACAGGGTGAACCCGGCAGGCGTGAGGTGTTTCGTCAGTTTAAAGAGGGCGAGGGGATACCGGACGGTGCGGCGATGGATGTGGAAGGCTGCTACTGGAGCGCGCTGTTTGACGGCTGGCGTATCGCGCGCTTTTCTCCACAAGGGGAGCAACTGGAAGAATACCGCATGCCGGTGCGTTGCCCGACGATGGTCTGCTTTGGCGGCGATGATATGAAAACGCTGTTCATTACCACAACGCGGGAAAATATGGATGCGGAGGAGGTGGCGAAGTATCCGCTTTCCGGAGCCGTCTTCACCCTGCCGGTTAATGTGGCAGGGATGAAGAAAAGCCGTTTTATCGAATGCTAGCTTGGATCGACCGGGACGACGTTTTCGCTCGGATAGCAGCCCAGCACTTTCATTGAACGGGTAATTTCACCCAGTTCGCGCAGGGCTTTCTGCATGGATGCAGATTCCAGGTTGGCCTGGATATCGAGGTAAAACATCTCTTCCCATGGATTACCGTGGATTGGGCGTGATTCCAGCCTGGTCATGATCAAATTGTGGTTGCGCAGCACCAGCAGGGCTTCTACCAGCGCGCCCGCCTGCTGGCCGGTCGCCATCAGCAGCGTGGTTTTCGCCGGCACCTGGTCTGACACGTTGATTGCCTTGCGGGCCAGCACCACGAAGCGGGTAATGTTTTGCGTCTGGTTAGCAAGATTGCGTTCCAGAACCTGTAAGCCATACAGCGCGCCGCCCGCTTCGCTGCCGAGCGCAGCAACGGTTGGGGAGTTGGCTTGCGCTACTTTTTCCATTGCCGCCGAGGTGCTTTCGGTGTACTCAATTTTCCAGTTCGGATAGCGGTTCAGGAACTGGCTACACTGCTGGAAAGGCTGCGGATGGCTGTAGACCGTTTCGATCGTGTTCAGGTCCGTTGAACCGGAGACCAGCACGCAGTGATCGATAGGGATCGTCAGCTCGCCGACCAGCGACAGGCTGGTATGCTGCAGCAGATCGTAGACGTCGTTGATGGCACCGGAACTGGTGTTTTCAATCGGCACCACGGCGTAATCCGCCTGGCCGGTCTCAACCTGGTTAAAAATATCGGCGAATTTTGCGCAGCCGCTTTCAATAAACTCTTCAAAATGACGTGCGGCATACTGGCGTGCGGCCAGATGAGAGTAGGAGCCTTTAGGCCCAAGGAAGGCGATGCGCGCCGAGTGCGGGTTGGTTTTATTGAGATGCTGCTGGAGTAGCGCTTGCTGGGTCAGAACGGAATCTTCGATGATGAGCTGGAACAGCCGGGTGATGTAGTGGGCATCGAGGTGATGCGCTTTGCCGAGCTGGATGAGACGTTCCAGCAGATCCCGCTCGCGGTCGATGTCACGGACCGGACGATGGGAGTCCAGCTTGGCTTTGCCCACTTCAACGGCGAGGGCGCGACGTTCGGCCAGCAGCGCCAGTAATTTTTCATCCAGCGCGCTGATTTTTACTCGCAGATCCAGTAACGGGTTTTCCGGTGTCATAGTGTTGCCTGTCTCATTTTATCGTTATCAATAAAAAAGGCCCCCCGGTGTGGGAGGCCTTGTTGTTCGTCTTCGCATTCTTTATCACACGACGAAACGCCTCCCGTTCAGGGGAAGGTAAAAAAGAATGCGAAGAAGAACGGCGTAAGTTTCATAAAGTCATCCTGTGATTGATACCGTTAAAGTACCCGTACTGTTTTCACCCTGTCAATAAAAAACGCGCCCGAAGGCGCGTTGGCGGTACACTCAATTTAAAGGATTACTCTTCTTCAACTTCTTCCGCGAAGCTGGCGTCTTTCACCGACGTTGCGGCGCGACGGGCTTCACCTTTGTGTTGCACTTTATTGAGCTGCCGTTCCAGCTTGTTGATCAAATCGTTGATTGCGGTGTACATATCCTCATGTTTTGCGCTGGCGACCAGATGGCCGTTTGGAGTATTGATAGTTGCGTCAGCGATGAAACCCTGGGGCTCCTTGGACAGGATGATATGTGGATTAATCAAATGTGTTTGCCATTTATCCAGTTTGGCGAGACGGTCTGCGACGTGCTGGCGAATTGCCGGAGTAATTTCCATTTGTTTACTGGTAATGTTCATTGTCATAAATTTTACCTCTTGTCTTTCCGTCTTGGTGATTCCAGCATACCCGACCTAATGTCAAAATGTGTGATTTAGATCACGTTATTTTGTCGGTTTTTGTCAGGGAATCTTTTTTGTGAGGCAGGGCAGGAAGAGATGAGATTTACCTTGTGGAAGGTACGAATTGCGGTCATAGTTGACGGGATGTGTTGAGGCTAAAGCGCTTCAGCGGATGTCTGAATTGAATAAAAAAACGGCAGCCTTCGGGCTGCCGTTTTGCATTGAAACGCTATCACGTGTTGCTGCTGTTCGCGGCGATGATTTTCGCCACTTTTTCAGCCTGAGCGGTCATCTGCATCTGACGGTAAGCATTTTCCATCAGCTTCAGGCCGTCACGCGTTGCCTGAGTATCCGGGTAATCACGCAGCATACCTTCTACGCGGTTAACCACAGCAACCCATGCGCCACGGCGGGTATAGTATTCCGCAACGGAGTATTCATATTTCGCCAGACGATCTTTCAGGAACACCAGACGTTTGGTCGCGTCGGTGACGTACTGACTGTTCGGATAGCCGCGCACCAGCTTGGAGAAGTCATTGAAGGCGTCGCGCGCATGCTGCGGGTCACGGTCGGAGCGATCTACGCCGAAGAAGCCCTGCAGGGCGCTGTCGTCCAGCGCCATGTTGGTAAGGCCGCGCATGTACATGACGTAGTCGATGTTAGGATGAGTCGGGTTCAGACGCATGAAACGATCGATAGTTGCCTGAGCCAGCGGCAGATCGGCATTTTTGTAGTAGGCGTAGATAAGATCTAACTGTACCTGCTGCGAATACGGGCCAAATGGATAGCGATTATCCAACGCTTCCAGTTGCGTTATCGCCTGTTTCCAGTTACCGTCCTGCAACTTTTGTTGTGCAGTCGCATAGATTTCATTCGGCGGATTGTCAGGGACCTGTTCATTCGAACCGGAGCAGCCCACCAAAGCCAGGCTCAACGTGGCCGCTGCCACCAGATATTTCATGCGCGTCATGACGTTTTGACTTTCCTCAAATGTTTGTCCGGGAGAAACTCTGTTCCTGCTCCCGATTAAGACCAGCTACAATAGCACACTATATTAAACGGCAAAGCCGTAAAACCCAACGTTAAACAAAGAAGCAGTTTATGGCACAACGAGTAGAACTCACCGCAACAGTCTCCGAAAATCAGCTCGGTCAACGCTTAGATCAGGCTTTGGCCGAATTGTTCCCTGATTATTCGCGTTCACGCATAAAAGAATGGATCCTTGACCAGCGCGTGCTGGTAAACGGCAAGATCTGGGACAAACCAAAAGAGAAAGTGTTTGGTGGGGAAGCTGTTGCCATCAATGCTGAAATCGAAGAGGAAATCCGCTTCGAGCCGCAGGATATCCCACTGGACATCGTCTATGAAGATGATGACATTCTGGTGATCAACAAGCCGCGCGACCTGGTTGTTCATCCGGGCGCAGGGAATCCAGACGGTACGGTACTTAACGCACTTCTTCATTATTATCCGCCGATTGCGGATGTCCCACGTGCAGGTATCGTTCACCGTCTGGATAAAGACACCACCGGCCTGATGGTGGTGGCGAAGACCGTTCCCGCTCAGACCCGTCTGGTGGAGTCGCTGCAGCTGCGTGAGATTACTCGCGAATATGAAGCGGTGGCGATTGGACACATGACCGCTGGCGGCACGGTAGAAGAGCCGATCAGCCGTCACCCGACGAAACGTACCCATATGTCGGTGCATCCGATGGGTAAACCGGCGGTGACGCACTATCGCATTATGGAGCACTTCCGTATTCATACCCGCCTGCGCCTGCGCCTGGAAACCGGTCGTACTCACCAGATCCGCGTTCACATGGCGCACATTACCCATCCGCTGGTGGGGGATCAGGTGTACGGCGGTCGTCCGCGTCCGCCAAAAGGCGCGTCGGATGAGTTCATCAGCGTACTGCGTAAATTCGATCGTCAGGCGCTGCACGCGACCATGCTGCGTCTTTATCACCCGATCAGTGGTATCCAGATGGAATGGCATGCGCCTATCCCGCAGGATATGGTGGAACTCATTGATGCCATGCGTGCCGATTTCGAAGAACATAAGGATCAAGTGGACTGGTTATGACCAAACTGATTGTCCCGGAGTGGCCGCTGCCTGCAGGCGTGGCCGCCTGTAGTTCGACCCGTATTGGCGGCGTGAGCCAGGGCGCGTGGGAGTCTTTAAACCTCGGCGCGCACTGCGGCGACAGCCTGGAACACGTTGAAGAGAACCGCACGCGTCTGTTTGCTGCGGGAAATCTGCCGTCGAAACCGGTTTGGCTGGAGCAGGTTCACGGCAAAGCGGTACTGAAGCTGACGGGAGAACCTTACGCTTCCAAACGCGCCGATGCTTCTTACAGTAATACGCCGGGCACGGTTTGTGCCGTAATGACCGCCGATTGTCTGCCGGTTCTGTTTTGTAACCGTGCCGGTACGGAGGTAGCAGCAGCGCACGCGGGCTGGCGTGGCTTATGCGAGGGCGTGCTGGAAGAGACCGTCGCCTGCTTCAATGATGATCCCGCCAATATCATGGCCTGGCTAGGTCCGGCGATTGGCCCTCGTGCTTTTGAAGTGGGGCCGGAGGTTCGCGAAGCATTCATGGAAAAAGATCCGCAAGCCATTGAGGCCTTCCAGCCTGTCGGGGAAAAATATCTGGCGGATATTTACCAGCTTGCCCGCCAGCGTCTGAATAATATTGGCGTATCGCAGATCTTCGGCGGCGATCGCTGTACGTTCACCGAAAAGGGTGATTTTTTCTCCTATCGCCGCGACAAGACGACGGGTCGTATGGCAAGTTTCATTTGGCTGATATAACCTAAAGAATCAAGACGATCCGGCACGTGCCGTTTTCTTTTCACATAATTCAGGTCATTAACCTTGAATAATTGAGGGATGACCTCATTTAATCTCCAGTAGCAAATTTGACCTGTTATGGGAGGAGTTATGCGTCTGGATCGTCTTACTAATAAATTCCAGCTTGCTCTCGCCGATGCCCAGTCCCTTGCACTGGGGCACGACAACCAATTCATCGAACCTCTTCATTTAATGAGCGCCTTGCTGAATCAGGAAGGGGGATCGGTACGTCCTTTATTAACGTCTGCTGGCATTAATGCTGGCCAGTTACGCACCGCTATCGATCAGGCGCTGAGCCGTTTACCGCAGGTAGAAGGTACCGGCGGCGACGTTCAACCGTCGCAGGATCTGGTGCGCGTGCTGAACCTTTGCGACAAGCTGGCGCAAAAACGTGGGGACAACTTTATTTCGTCGGAGCTGTTTGTTCTGGCGGCGCTTGAATCACGCGGTACCTTGACCGACCTGCTGAAATCTGCTGGTGCAACCACCGCCAATGTGACTCAGGCGATTGAGAAAATGCGCGGAGGTGAAAGCGTGAACGATCAGGGAGCCGAAGACCAACGTCAGGCTTTGAAGAAATTTACGGTCGATCTGACCGAACGTGCCGAGCAGGGCAAACTTGACCCGGTTATCGGCCGTGACGAAGAGATCCGCCGTACGATTCAGGTACTGCAGCGTCGTACCAAAAACAACCCGGTACTGATTGGTGAGCCGGGGGTCGGTAAAACCGCCATCGTTGAAGGGCTTGCGCAGCGTATCGTAAACGGTGAAGTGCCGGAAGGGTTGAAAGGCCGCCGCGTATTGGCGCTGGATATGGGCGCGCTGGTGGCCGGGGCGAAATACCGCGGTGAGTTTGAAGAGCGTTTGAAAGGCGTGCTGAACGACCTGGCGAAACAGGAAGGCAACGTCATTCTGTTTATCGACGAACTGCACACCATGGTGGGGGCTGGTAAGGCCGACGGTGCGATGGATGCCGGGAACATGCTGAAACCTGCGCTGGCGCGTGGGGAACTTCACTGTGTCGGTGCCACTACGCTTGATGAGTATCGTCAGTACATTGAGAAAGATGCCGCTCTGGAACGTCGCTTCCAGAAAGTGTTTGTTGCTGAGCCAAGCGTTGAAGATACCATCGCGATCCTGCGTGGTCTGAAAGAGCGTTATGAACTGCACCACCATGTGCAGATTACTGACCCGGCCATCGTTGCGGCGGCGACGCTTTCGCATCGGTATATCGCCGATCGTCAGTTGCCTGATAAAGCAATCGACCTGATCGATGAAGCGGCGTCGAGCATTCGTATGCAGATTGACTCGAAGCCGGAAGAACTGGACCGACTCGACCGCCGCATCATTCAGCTCAAGCTGGAACAGCAGGCGCTGAAAAAAGAGTCTGATGAAGCCAGTAAGAAACGCCTGGATATGCTCAATGAAGAGCTGGACGATAAAGAGCGCCAGTATTCAGAGCTGGAAGAAGAGTGGAAAGCCGAGAAAGCCTCCCTCTCTGGCACGCAGACCATTAAAGCGGAACTCGAACAGGCCAAAATTGCCATTGAGCAGGCTCGCCGTGTGGGTGACCTGGCACGTATGTCTGAACTGCAGTACGGCAAAATCCCTGAGCTGGAGAAACAGCTTGAGATCGCCACGCAGTCTGAAGGCAAAACCATGCGTCTGTTACGTAATAAAGTGACGGATGCCGAAATTGCCGAAGTGCTCGCTCGCTGGACCGGTATTCCGGTGGCGCGCATGATGGAAAGCGAACGCGATAAGCTGCTGCGTATGGAGCAGGATCTGCATCAGCGGGTGATTGGTCAGGACGAGGCGGTTGAAGCGGTCTCCAACGCTATTCGCCGTAGCCGTGCTGGGCTTTCCGATCCAAATCGCCCGATCGGTTCGTTCCTGTTCCTGGGGCCGACCGGTGTCGGTAAAACCGAACTGTGTAAAGCGCTGGCAAACTTTATGTTCGACAGCGACGATGCGATGGTGCGTATCGACATGTCCGAGTTCATGGAGAAACACTCCGTCTCGCGTCTGGTCGGTGCGCCTCCGGGATATGTTGGTTATGAAGAGGGCGGCTACCTGACCGAAGCGGTGCGCCGGCGTCCTTATTCCGTCATCCTGCTGGATGAGGTGGAAAAAGCGCATCCGGATGTGTTCAACATCCTGCTTCAGGTGCTGGATGATGGTCGTCTGACGGACGGGCAGGGGAGAACGGTCGATTTCCGTAATACGGTCGTCATCATGACCTCGAACCTGGGTTCCGATTTGATTCAGGAACGTTTCGGTGAGCTGGACTACAGCCATATGAAGGATCTGGTGCTCGGTGTGGTGAGCCATAACTTCCGTCCGGAGTTCATTAACCGTATTGACGAAGTGGTGGTATTCCATCCTTTGGGTGAGAAACACATAGCGTCGATTGCGCAGATCCAGCTGCAGCGTCTGTACAAACGTCTGGAAGAGCGTGGATATGAAATTCACATCTCCGACGATGCGCTGAAGCTGCTGAGCGAGAATGGTTACGATCCGGTTTATGGTGCGCGTCCACTGAAACGTGCTATTCAGCAGCAGATCGAAAACCCACTGGCGCAGCAGATCCTCTCCGGAGAACTGATTCCGGGCAAAGTTATCCGTCTGGAAGCCAACGACGATCGTATTGTGGCAGTGCAGTAAGTCACAAAACGCAAAAACGAGCCGCTTGCGGCTCGTTTTTGTTTAAAAACCAGGCGAAAATTGAGGTCTGGGATGCGTTTTGCCTGGAAAGTGAGCAGTCAGTAAATAATTTTCACTTTATCCTTGCAGCTTCGGAATTACTCCCTATAATGCGCATCCACTGACACGGAACAACGGCACACACGCCGCCGGGTCAGCAGAGAAAAGCAAAATAAACGCTTGACTCTGAAGCGGGAAAGCGTAATATGCGCCACCTCGCAACGGTGAGCGAAAGCCGCGTTGCACTGCTCTTTAACAATTTATCAGAC